>JBBQFO010000229.1:0-6341 GCA_038322035.1 Candidatus Obscuribacterales bacterium | reverse complement strand
GCCAAGGCAGCAGCGATTGCTTCGTTTGGACAAGAAAATTTCTGCGCCCTCGATCGCGATGGCGATGGATTGATTACCGAGGAGGACCTGAAGAGCGTAGTGGATCTGAAAGAGCACACGGCGTTGGTCGACCTTTGCAATCAGCTCAATGCCATCGGCCACGTCATTGGAGCGTACAAGAGCTGCATGGTAGTTCATTGCGGTGGCGGGCTTCTCTATCCGGTAACCGTGATCAATCGGAAATACGGCATCGACCGAATTGATTTGCAAAGCTACCCGCAACGGGTGGCTGCGAAGTATCGAAGCTGGTAATAGCACCGCACGGAAACAAACTTGCTTTGATCGCTAGAGCTCTCACTCTTCTTCTGGCAAGGCGAATAAGGTGTCGGGCCCTTACATCAGAGTCATTAATTAGGCACCTTGGCATCCCAACCACTCGATCTTGCACCTTTGGAAAAGCTGATCAGGTAAGAGTTTCGAGTAACGGGAAAAAGATCGCCAAGTAGCAGCTGGAACTAATTAATCACACGGATGTAAGGGCCTTTGGGAGGCAGAGCTCGATCTTGACGGTGTTTTTTGTGGATCGGATATCGTTGTTAACCATGTCATAAACCTGGTTCCGTCTGTTCGGAGGCAGGTCGCATCTCTTTTCAAAACAAGTAATGGGAATCTCTACAATGCATATCAATGCTGATGAACAACAGGAATTTGCCTTCGCTACCCTTGGTGGTGGCAATCACATCATCTCAACCCAGAACAGTTGCCACCAGGGTGCGGCGACAATCGACATCTGCGGAGACGGTGAAGCACAAGTGCGCATCCGGGATGGCGTGGCCGAGGTCATGCTGATCGGCGTAGCGAAATTCAAAGTCTGCTCGCGGAAGCTTCAACTCCTCGTCGTTCTGGCTGGATCCGAAGAGACCGAACTGGAGCTGTCCGGGCGCGGTTGTCTCAGGGCGTATGGACAAGGAAGCATTAGGGCTTCCGGCGATTTGGATATCGAACTGCGCGAAAGCATTCACGCCGAGGTGGCGGGCAGTTGCCGGGTGTTCGCATTCGGCTACAGCGAGGCGATCATGTTGAACGGTACGTACGGCGAGTTCCGCGACTGGTCGAAAGCACGTGTGTTCGACAGCGGCCACGCTTGCATGTTCGACAACGCTCACGTTCTGGAGTCAGGAAAGGAGACACACATCGTTTACGCCAAGCACTAATCAGCAGTCGAAATGAGCGAATCCAGTGCCACCGCAACCGGTGGCATCGAGAGATGTGAGTTTTATCCTTAAACCGATATCGGTTTAAAAATCAGAACCTGCTTAAGCCTTGATTTAAAAGGTTTTGCGGATTTTAACTATACATTATAATAGCTAGAATTTAAAAAAAACTAGTTGCTCAATCTGCGGGCGCAAATCAAGTAACTAGTTGGTATTCGTCTTCATGTTGAACCTCCTAACCTAACTTTCCAATGAACTCGGAAAGCGCCGATATGAACATCTTCCGATCTCTCCGGTCGACGTTCGTGTGTGTGGAGTGGGGGCAGATTACAAACTGCTTGGGATACGATGCACTAGCGAAGATGCGCCTTGAATGAGCGATTGGTATCACCTCATCCATTCCTCCATGCATAATCAGCAAGGGAACATGGTGCTTGGCCAAAGTCGCGGCAGTATTCATCGACGGCTGTGGAAACAACCAGGAGGGATAAATGTTCAGCAAAGGCACCGACTCTTTTGCGATTCGCTCAAGCGAAGAGAAGCCTGACTGGAGTATCAAACCGGCTGCTTGTCGCTTAGATGAAACATAAGTAGCGACTGCAGCACCGAGCGAAACACCGTAAATAACGATACGTTCGGGTTTGTAGCCTTGCGTTTCGGTGAGGAAATCAAAGGCTAAGACGCCGTCTTCGCATACTGAACTGACTGAAGGTTTGCCGTCGCTGAGTCCAAATCCGCGTGGTTCATAGGTGAATACAGAAACGCCCGCGTCAAGAAGTGTTCTGATGAAGCTCAATTTTCCAAGGATATCGCCGGAATTGCCTGGATGAAGGAGCACTATTTTGCTGCTCTTCGTATTCAGAAACATCCATCCATGTATGCGGCTTCCGTCAGCTGCTTTGAAGAAGACCTCGTAATTCTGGTAGGCGATCACTTGCAGTAGATCGATTACTACGCCGCGTTGCTTTTCGGGGTGGAACAGCTTGCTGCTGTACAACCCTGGTGATACACGGGGCGAAAGTCCAAGCCACAGCGCAACCAGTGCGATTGTGGCGCAAAGCAGGAACCGACGTAAGCGGCGTCTGCTCTTCGTTAATTTAGGCATGACACATTGATTTTGAGTTAAAAAATAAGCCCCGCAAAGCAGAGCCGTTTAAGACCGGGAAGAAAGTCGGGGAGAAGCAGGCGAAACGCCCGCCCTCCAAGACCTCTACTAACTAAGCTTTGAGGAATGCACTGCCAAAAGCGATCATCACACCCAGACAGCTCAGAAGAACAAGAGCTGTGGCGATGAATGGCGGAAGGTGCAGAACCGGAACCGCAAGGATGCAGAATGCGCAGCAAAGCATGGCAATCACTTCCTTATAGAACTGCGGTCGTTTAACCGGCGCATCGAACTCGTGCACCTCGATCCAGCAGCAGGTTTGCAAAGGACCATAGTCCTTGTGCACGGTCTGGAGAAAGACCCAGACGAGGGCAAAGGGCAAGAAGTACTCAGTCCTCCACAGTCGCACTTCGCCCCTTGCACGGATGGCATTTTCAGCCTCTTCCCGAGTTGGGAAGAGACCGATCACTTTGTTTTCGCCTTTGTATTCATGATCTTCACAGACCACAAATACCTTTGTTTTGATGTTACGCATTTGAATTGGTTTACTGATGATCAATTATTTGTTGCGAGTTCTGCGCGCCCAGGCCACCAAAGTACGCCCGTTGGATTCGCTAACTCTCTTCAACGAAACTTCGATTTGATCACCTTCATTAAAGGAATCAAGCCTTTCGCCTTTAGCCAACTCAGAGAAGTGGAGCAAACCACCAACGCCGTCACAAACAACGTACAAGCCAACCTGTGGCAGGATTTTGTTCACAGCACCGTTGTACTTTTGTCCGACAACAAGCGAGCGAAGAATCGCTCCCTTGAAGCTGACGATTGCTCTGCCAGTGTTTTTGTTGAACTCTGACAGCACCACCTCAATTGTCTGTCCCATTTCAAATAAAGGACGCACGTTAACATCGCGACCATCAGTCACCTGACTGCAAGGCAACAAAGCAGTGAAGCCGTTACCAATGGAAACGAAGAAGCCGACCTTTTCTTTGAAACGCAAAACCGTAGCCGGAGTGATTTCACCGACAACCAGTCCAGCAGTCATGCGTTGCAGCTCAGCAGCGCGGTAGCTTACTTTCGCTTCGCGCTTAGTCTTGTCAATTGAAAGCACTTGCACTTCAACCACCTGATCGATGCTGAACACATCACTTGGACGGTGATTTTCGGCAATTTCACTTTCATGCACAAACGCTGTGAACGCGCCGTCTGCGATGGAAATCAATGCACCGATTTCGCGGCCGGCGTTCTTTTTGTAGTCAACGACGAACCTCTTCACTGTACCTTCAATGATGCTACCAACTGTCAGCTGCTCCAACACCTGGTCGGCAACTTCGTTAGCAGCAAGGCGATCAGACATCACCAAAGACCCGCCGTGGCCGCCCTTAGGGTTGGCTTTGAGGATTTTTACAGCCACTGTGTGGTCGATTACATTAGTGGTGTCGGTGTCGCGGCTAAAGTGTGAACGGGGAATGAATCCACCGATTTCGTTGTACATCACCTTTAGACCCTGAACCCGTCCTCCTCTTTCGACTACGCCTTTGACGCAGACCTGAACCGTAGTTCCTTCTTCCTGTGCCTGCTGTAAATCCAGCCATACGGTTGCTTTCTTCTGAGAGACAATCATTGGCTCGTCAGATTTGGGCACCAAGCCGTTTACGAACAGGTTAACGTTGTCGCCAATGGCAAGTTCGCCGTCGGTTTCATTAAAAGGAAGCATTGCATCTGTGCCGACCCCGGGGATGGATACGAAATACTCCTTTCTTCCTTTACCGACGATGGTTCCGGTCAAAAGGTCACGCATGTCGGGGTGTTTGATCGGCATGTGGTTGTTGAGGAGATCGTGCATGGGGTGATTTGCATAAGCTGTTTTGCCTTCGAAATCGTCCCAGTCGAAATCGTCGTGAGCTGAGGTTACGTTTGCGGTGTTGTTTACGCTGGAGATTGAACCTCCGAAATTTGAACTTTTCATTTTGTTGAAATTTAAATTGTTAAATGAATAAAACTCTGCACCACTATTGGTGTCAGTTCAACGGGTCGCTATTAGAACAGGGTACATACAGCAAAAGCTGATTCATCTGGCGTCGATTTTGTTTGTTGCGCTGGAATGTATCTGGTGTTTGCTTGGTGCTCCGGGTTCAAAAGGCGATTTGTATTGATACCTATTGCTAACAAATGCCATCCGTCAGATCCTAATTACGTTGCGAGCCGGGCCAGGCTTCTTTGAAAAGGCTGAAGGCAGGCAATACGCTGCACGTTTGCCCTTATTGGGGTACACCGAAAGAAAGATTGGAACGCGTGGAAACGCGCTCCGCGTGGGGAAAGTACGCACCCTTTGAAGATGATCGCGGATTGATGCACGTGAGTTACTTTTACGTTCGCATAGCTAGCGTTTCGTCTAATGTAAGAGTCTGGCTGATTTGCAGCAACGATCGGCGAATCAACGCATCGAAGCTTGAACAAGACAGCGTTGCTAAATTGCGCACTGACGCTCAGCGTGCTGCGAGAACCGTTAACTAAGACAGCTCGCAACCTTTATAAGACGGTTGCCAATTCTAGCTTAGAGGGTTGCCTGCGCTAGGTTTTAGGCTTCTGTTATCTGGTTGTTATGTTCACCCTGTAGATCTAAACCAGGCTTAAAATCCATCGCGCTGTTTTTGATGGAGCAACCGGAGACGAATGCTACAGAGTAGCGGTCTAGCTCAGATACCTTTTATAGCGGAAGCGTTTGATAACGCTGCCACCACGTTCGAACAAAAATATCATCTCGCCATGTTTGGGATGCGGCAACGGAATTTATCTTCATTCTCCGAGAGTCGCATGCCATTTGCGCTTAAGCAACGGCAAATTGAATTACCGATGATTGATTACTCAGTCACCCTCGCCCTTTCTGCCCCGAAATGGCGGCAGGTAGTTGTGCAAGCACTGCTGGAAAACATTGCCAAAGGACCCGGACATTTATCAGTGCATCGGGCGAAAGACGCATTAAAGCAAATCGCCAGTTCTATTGGGTTAAACAATCTTGTCTCCATGATGGCTTCGCCAGATCCAATAGAATCCGCACAAGCTGTTCATTTATTGGGATGGTTGAAGAATGCCAGAGCAGCAAATCCGCTCGTCGATTCATATAGAAATGGACATCCGTGCAGCGAATTGATTGCTGCGGTAGTGGCACAACATTATCCGGCTTACGAGCCGAGATAATTGTTAGGGCTTGTCCGTTGTTGATTCTGCTCCTGGCATTTTCGTTCCAGTAACCTCATCTGAAGTGGGATCTTTTGCAGCAGCAGCCTTTCTGGCAGCCACACGGGCTTTTGATTCCTTCTCGACCTTTTCTAGATTGGTGTTCATTTTGTCGAGCATGTCTTCGCTAAACTTGGCAGTTGGATCGTCTGTGCCCATGAACAATTTAAGAGCCTTCATGGTTAGCTCCATACTGCCGTGACTATCGCCTTGTAACGCTTTTACTTTGCTCATGGCCATTAAGGCATCGTAATAGTTGGGATTTTGAGCGAGCACCTTGGTGAGAATTTCCTCCGCCTCTTTAGTCTTCTTTTGCTTCACGTACTCTTCGGCAACGTGCACGGCAGGCTGCTCGAAGTCAGGATATTGAGTCATGCATTCGGTCCACTTTTTAAGAGCGGCATCAGAATCTTTTGGTTCTTTGGTTTCTTTGTCGCCTTTTTCCAGGGTCAGGGCTTCGATGTTCATCTGGATTGCGGCATCAGGCTGAACAATCTTGGGCAGTTTGCAGTTTTTAACGCGTTCGATAGCCTGCCGAGTCGAGGCGTCTGGACCCGCTTGCAAAGCCTTGTCGAGCGACTCTCTGGCCAATCCAAACGATTCTTCGTTGGTCAAATTCTCAGCAAGATGCTCATACTCAAAGGGCAGCAATCCGTTCGGCACTGTGCTCGGTGGCACCCCGATCGTTTTCGCCAACGCGAACATACCTAAGACGACAGCGATGAAAATGCCGATTCCCTTTTTCGAAAGCTGACTGACTTCAGGCAATGCAGACCGCGCAAATG
>JBBQFO010000228.1:0-6462 GCA_038322035.1 Candidatus Obscuribacterales bacterium | reverse complement strand
TAAAATCCCTTTTCAAAGCCCGCCTAGATTTGAGACGCCTCTCTTATTTAAATGTTCCGTTTGGCACTTGGTAATCGGGTTTACCCTAGAACTCGTCTACTTTACGGGCTCTTTACTTGCCCTTATCAATCGACACAAATTGCGCCTTTTTCGACGGTAATTCTTTAGTATTTCTGAGCGTGTGAATGGCGCTGCTATTTGAACTTTCCGTAGCTGTGCAAACCGCCAAAACCAAGCGAATTGAAACCTAAATAGGTGAGCAAGGTGAGGAGCAAACCGGCTACTGAAACCAGCGACAGTTTCTCTGCCGAGGCTTCGTGGTGGATGCGCAAATGGATGTATGCGGCGTAGCTCAGCCACGTCACCAGAGCCATTGATTCTTTCGGGTCCCACGACCAATACGTGCCCCAGGCATGATTCGCCCACAGACCGCCTGTTATGACGCCGATAGTCAACAGTGGAAAGCCAATGGCGATCGCTCTGTAGCTGACATCGTCGTACAGTTCGGCTTGTTTGACGTTGGGCTCACCTTTCGTCATTTTGAGCGTGTAATAGGCACCGATTGTGCCGCTCAGACTGGCGCCTACAAACAGCAGCTGCAGCCACTTAGTGTCTACGGAAGTGAATGTGCCAAGTCCGATGGCAGTGAAAGCAAGAACGATTGTGCCAATCGACAGAGCGAGGGATATTTTACGCTTTGCATGATAAAGCTCAAGCAAGCTCGACAATCCGCTCAGAAAGAACATCGCATACGACACTATCAATGGTGGCACATGGATTTGGCGCCAGTAGCTCACGAGTGCAGGAACAAGCGGCGTTATCGTCTGTTGGTTGGCCGGGAGCCAGCTGCCGTAGAGGAACATGGTGGCGGCCAACATAGCAGCTAACCATCCCAACTGACGGACGCCGTAGGCATTAGCCAGTGCTAGATAACCGCCCATAGTCGCCCAGGCGAACCATAGTAGTGACTCGTAAAGATTGGCTAGGGGAAATCTTTGTGCTTCCACTCCTCTGGCGATGATTGCCAGTGTGAGAGCAACGAATCCGATAGCCATCACTATTGAACCGGCTTTCAGCATCTTGTCATGGTACTTCTTGACGCCGTTTGATGCGACGAAAACCCAGAATGACATGACAGACGAAATGCCCGCGGTGTTAGTCAAAGCCAACTGAAAGTCAGACATTGGAATCGGTACTCCTTAGTGCATTCGGGGCTGTTTGAGCCAGGGTTAAGTTTTCCGATGATTCGGTTTCGGGATCAAGAGCTGTTGTCACCACGGGTGGAGGCAACTCTATTTGCATTGATTCGACAAGCTTGGTGATCAGACGCTCGAATCCAACCTTCGCCTTCTTGGAACGTCCGCCAATTGCAACTGTAGAACCTGCTTCTGAGCCATCTTTGGAAACACTGACCCAGACATGTCTAAATGGAATTGCTGCGAGCAGGACACCAAGGATGATGAAGCCAAAAGCTACGTAAGTGATTGGCAACCCTGGGTCGCATTTGTATTGCAATCCCGTCACAGGCACCGGTCGCACATATCTGATTTCGACGGCACCAAGTTTCACTGTCTTTCCTTGCGGAATTTCAGATATAAGTTTCGGCGCTTCCCACTCAGGACGTTTTGCGAACAGACGCATCGGCAATGTTTGATTGCGCAGTGACATAATCAGAACCGTGTCTGCATCAAGTGGAAGGAATGCTGCATAAAGCTTGCCCATCGGACGAAGATCAAGCGTACGTTCACGTCCATTGAACGACACGATTAGTTGATCCAATCCCCAGCTCGATTGGTAGACATCCACGCCTTGATATTCTAGGGGCGTGTTGACGGAGATCTGTTGTTTGTCCAGCACTTTGCCTTTGGCGTCGACGACTGCCAAATCTGAGTACCATTGCTTTGCTTCGCCGCTTTCGTAGTCTTCACGCCTGGTGGCATCGACGTGCACTTTCCACGTCGGTAACTTGCCGACCCATTGTTTGGAATGCTCCGAGTCTTGAAAGGAAAGATCGTCGCCAAGTCGAACTGGCTTGAATCCAGAGAACCCTGTCCATGATGTGATGGTCACGCCTAGCAACAAAGACAACAATCCAATATGAGTGATCGTCGGTGCGTATCGTCCAATTTTTCCAAATTCAGCAGCTAATTGATTGCCGTGTACGACGGTTTTGAAACCACGTTGCTGCAATTTGATTTGCAGTTTTTCCAAAGTTTCGGCGGGACTGGCACCAACTGCAAACTTGGTGTTGTAGGGCATTTTTGCGATTTGATCGGGGCTGAAAAACTGCAGCGGCAGTTTGAGCAAACGCAGCTTTGGAAAAACTTTGTCGAAGCTTCCGACCACCATATTCATGCTCAACAGAGCAATCAAAATCAGAAAGAACGGGGTGTGGAATATGTCTGTAATTCCCCAGTTATGGAAATTAACAGCCATTTCTTCACCAAACTGTTCGATCACTTTCTCTTGCCCTACTGTGCCTTCTTGGGGGCACCACGCACCGACCAGAATCGTGGCGGCACACAGAGTGAGCAAAACGATGGTCAATTTTACGGATGCAAAAATCGCTAATGGTCCATTCCTAAAAACTGGGCGAAAGCCCAACGATTTTTTGGAATGCGAATCGCTGGTGGTCATTGGCAGTTTTAGGTCGTCCTAGTCAGAATGTAATCAACCAGATCTTCAAGAGAAGTTTTGTATTGGCTCGATGGAATCACATTCAAGCAATCTTTAGCCGCTCGTCCGTACTTTTTTGCCATCTCGACAGTTTTTTCGACGCCGCCGTTTTCGCGAATAACGGTGAGCGCTTTCTGCGTTCCTTCCGGTTCGTTGATGGCTCGCGTTTTGATCAATTCTTCGAGCGCCTTCGATGCTGCGTCTCCACGTTCCAAAATGAATAGGGATGGTGCCGTGAGAATTCCGCTCTGCAAGTCGCTGCCTGCTTCTTTGCCCATCTGCTCTGTGTTGCCTGTGACGTCCAAAAGATCGTCAACTACTTGAAAGAGAATACCGAGGTTGCGTCCATACTCTTTTAGCGATTCGACTGTTTCGTTCGGACAGCCGTTCAAGATTGCTCCGCTGTGACTGGCTGCGGCGAACAGTGATGCGGTCTTGCAAAATGATTTGTGTATGTAAGCGTCCCAATCCACAGTGGTCAGATATTGAGCGCGCATCTGTCTGATTTCGCCGGCGCACAGATCACCGAGCACCTGCCCGTAGATACCGACGATGACTGGGTTCATGATGCGTGCAAGACAGATGGATGCTTGTGCGAAAAGCAGATCGCCCAGAAGAACAGCGACTTTGTCATTCCAACGACGATTTACTGTTTGCTTGCCACGTCTGAGTGAGGCGCTGTCGATCACATCGTCGTGCACCAAACTGGCTGTGTGAATCAATTCTGTCAAAACTGCCAGGATCAGGTGCAATCTGCTGAATTCCTGGTCGGGTCTCGCCGTTGCGCGAGACGCCAATAAGACAATCGCTGGTCTTAAGCGTTTGCCACCGGCTTGAAAAATTTGTGCGAGCAGTTCACCAACGAACGGCGTTTCGTCGATCATGTTCGTGTTGAGCATGATCTCAACTTGAGCAAGGTCCAGCGTAACCGGCTCCAACAAAGTGGTCAGGTCCGCGGTGGAAATATGTGTCGTGGTGAATCCTGAGGCTGTAGTCATGCTTTCGCAGTTGTCATCTGGTTTTGTAAGCTTTCCATATTCTCCGGTCAATATCAATTGCAATGCGCCGTTTCCAGCAAAGCGAAGAATATTATTAGGAACGTGGTTAGCGATTTTCCGAACTGAAGCCGATTTTCAGACATATTGGCTTCTTTTCGATGACAGATTATGTCAGAGCCTTTGCAGAAATAATAAGAGCTTCAAAAGAAACACGCAAATCTTTGCACACAGGTTTTACGCGAAGCGCAATCTTTGGGCTCCGGCGTAATATACTCATGCGATAACCGATTAGTTGGGGGCTTTGTGTTACAAGAGCTGAAAAACAGGGTCATATCAGGTGAAATCAGATTCGGAGAGGCTCTCAGTCGAGCGCTTCCGAACGTGCACGGCAAGGTTGCCGATGAGCGCATTCTCTGGATGGTCAATGAAATGAATGGCTATCCGAACGCTCTGGATTGGTATCAGCGCCCTACTGACGACTTTCCGCCTTACCGAGTGGTAGCCGGACAGCTCAAGTCGGTCGACCCGCAGGGCAATCTCGGTGAAGTTAACCATCCGCTCGCCAACAAGGGACGTTACTTTTTGGCTGCGCCTATTTCCTGGCTCGAAGATGCTTTCGAGATGAACGGTCCCGTGGCTCTTGTTGAAATGCAAGAACTAAGCGCTCACTTCGCCAAAGCAACCGGCGGTGGCGGTGTAGTCTGTAGCTGCAGCAAAGATGAAGTAAATCGCATTTTGGCGACCTTCAAACAGAATTTTGCCGCTCTCATTAATGAAGTAATTTCCAAGGGCTAGTCGCGAACTTTTGTCTGGAATAGTTCGGCGCTACTCGCCGTGATAACCGAGCACAACGAGCACGCAAGCACCGCCGTGGATGACTTTTAGGCCTGATTCTTCAGCCTTGGCGATCGCTTCATCGTTTTCTGCGCCTGGCTGCATCCATAAGTTCTTGACGCCTGCTTTGATGGCGTCATCTACAACTTTCTTAGTCACCGCAGGTGGTGTGATTATGGAAACTGATTCGACTTTCTCAGGCAGCGAGTTAAGATCTGCATAGCAAGTATCGCCAAGCACCGTCTGCGCGTTGGGATTGACTGGATACGCTTTGCGTCCGTTTTGTTGGTAGCAGACGTACACCTTGTGCCCGTATTTGTGTTTGTCGTCGCTGGCTCCGACAACCGCGACTGAGGGTGCGGCGAGGAAGGCGTCGATTTTCGAGTCTAGTGTTTCCATGGTTGGCTCCAGCTGGGATAGATCTGTGGACAAGCCATTTTCCTTCATTAGAAAAGCAACGACTATCGTCATTGATCTGGGATACTTGTTAGCTGCTGTCAGTATACGATGGGTTTTCTTGAATAATCCTAGGATAGCCTATGCAGCAGGCTGCCCGGCATAATCAGTGAGGAAATAATGAGCTCGACTCTTTCACAACCAAAGACCTTTGATTTGGCCCAGGTGCAAACCGCACTTACCGCGGAAGGCGTGGATGGTTGGTTGTTCTACTTCTTTCACGACAACGATCCCATCGCTCTGCGAATCTTGGGATTGAGCGGCAGTCACTTCGTATCACGTCGCTGGTTCTACTACGTTCCAGCCAAAGGCACGCCGACAAAATTAGTGCATCGCATTGAAATGGACAGCTTGGATGCGGTTCCTGGCGATAAAGTGGTTTATCTCGGTTGGAAAGAACTGGAAGCAAAGTTGACGGAAATCCTTTCAGGTAAGAAGAAAGTGGCAATGCAATATTCACCTGGTAACGCAATTCCGTACGTATCGCGAGTTGACGCAGGCACAATCGAACTCGTCAAATCGGCTGGATGTGATGTCGTAACCTCCGCAAATCTAGTTTCTTATTTCGAAGCAAGGCTAACTCCGAGCCAGTTAGAAACTCATATCGAAGCAGTCGAGACTCTTCGCAAGATTGTTTTCGAAGCATTCGCAATGATCAAAACTGCGATCAAATCTTCCAAAAGAATTACTGAATACGAAGTGCAACAGTTCATCGTTGATTCATACGACCGTTATGGACTGACCTCGAATTCACCACCAATAGTGGCAGTAAATGCTCATGCTGGACTTCCACACTATCAACCAACCGAAACAAATCACGAAGAAATTCGCCAAAATGATTTTGTTCTGCTGGATATCTGGGCTAAGAAGAAATCCCCAGAAGACGCAGTCTACGGTGACATCACCTGGACCGGATACGTCGGAACTGATGTACCTCAAAAGTTCGTAGACGTATTCGAAATCGTCAGAGACGCAAGAGACGCCGCCCTAAACTACGTCCGCGCTGCCGCAAAAGAAGGACGCGAAATCAAAGGCTGGCAGGTCGACGACGCAGCCCGCGAACACATAACAAGCAAAGGCTACGGAAAAGACTTCGTACATCGTACGGGGCATTCAATCTGCACAGAAGTGCACGCAAACGGCGCCAACATAGACAATCTAGAAACCCGCGACGAAAGAAAAATAATAGCCAAAACAGCCTTCTCAATCGAGCCGGGAATCTACTTATCCGATTTCGGCGTGCGCAGCGAAATCGACGTATACGTCGACAACGACCAAGTAGTAGTCGCTGGCCAACCGATCCAAACCGAAATTGTAAAAATCCTAGCCTAACACCAACATGGAGCGCCGGTCTCCAGACCGGCTAGGGCCGCCGGTCTCCAGACCGGCTAAGGCCACCGGTCTCTAGACCGGCTAAGTCCAGCTTTGATCTTGCCGCGAGCACCTACACGTTGCACATGATAAAGCAAGAGTTAGAATTCCAGGGCTATTTACCTCC
>JBBQFO010000227.1:0-6528 GCA_038322035.1 Candidatus Obscuribacterales bacterium | reverse complement strand
TCAGTCATTTTCGGGGGCTTGAAATGCCTCCGTTCTGGTGCTACCGGTGGTGGCACATTTGGTGGTCTTATGTCCACGCAAAAATTGTTTGAAGCGCGATGACAACATGCCGTCTGTTAGCTCAACATTTGATTAAACGAGTGTGTACAAATGTGCAAACGTAACGGTCCGTGTAGAAGCGCGCCAGTTGCGCTAAGACAGTGGAATATTAAATGGCATCAGTGCCTGCTTTCGGCGTCCGTTTAATCTTTGCTGTTTGGATCTGGCCTAAAGCGACATGCTTAAACCTTTTGGAAGCACTTGTAATCCGTGTGAGTGGGCGCTTAGGTTGTGGTGTATCTTTTAACTCTTCCTGCAAGCCCACCTAACCCCGAACAACTATCTCCCAGAAGCCTAGTGTTTGATCTTCTCTCTGTTTGCGCAGATGAGACGAACATTGGCTTTTGGAAGATTGGGCATCTGCAGTAACAGTTCGAGTACCTCGCGTTAGTCCCCGCTCCTTGCCTATTCGTTGTTTGACTCTGTTCATTCGACGGCAACATTGTGCACTTTGCTGACAAATCGCGAGTTTGGACATGCACCACTAATGGTGGCATGATGCTCAACAAGCTAAAGGAAGTGACCTTACATGAAGACTCTCAACAATCTCGATATGGACCGCATCTTCGCCGAAACCGAAACAGCCGTTCGTGACCGTGCTCAGCAGATCATGCAGGAAATGCGTGAAGATCGTGCCGACCCGCAGCTCGCCGAGCGCCGCAAGGTCGACCGCACCATCGCCATCGAGCAGGAAGCCCAGCGCATCGTCGACAGCCTGCCCGCGCTGATCGGCGCCCGTATCTCCACCGGCGAACAGAGCCTGATCCTCCTCACCGTCGCGAACGCACCCGGCTTCACCTACAGCCCCGGCGCCGCACATGTCGTCGAGACCGTCGTCGCCGAGCACAACACCGCCGTCGCCAACCTCGTCATCGAGAAGCTCTCAGGCATCGACAAGCTGCATGTTTCGCGTCATCCCTATCAGGCCGAACGTCTGGGCAGCGGCTTCATCGTGCGCGTCAACTGGTGACCTTCGGGTTTCCATAATGGTGGCAAGGCTTTGCCCGGACAGACTCAGAGCTAGTGGCAAAGCCTTGTTCAGCCTTGTGCGCCTTTTCAACAACCATCAATTCGGGACCTGATTATGGGAACTGTTCTTGCATTCATCCGCCCGCGCGCACCTGCTGCAAAGCCGGTCTCGTGGGGGCAAGTAACCGCTGACAGCGACGAGTTCTGCTCGTACTGTTTGATGCTCTTGCAGCAGTTGGATTTGGTTCGCATCGGTCACACGATCGACCTGCCGAAGCAAGTTCCGGTTGCTTCCATCAATCGCGCCCAAGTCGCCCTAAAGGAACGTGGTTATCCGACCAACTTCCACGAAGGGGGCGAATCTGGGTTCGGCTACCTGTATTTCTTGTAGGCGCTGCCTTCTGACAATCATGCGCGTGCGGGCATTGCTCGCACGTGTATGACTGTTCAGACTTGGTTGATTGGCCTCAAATTTCTGTTAGTTTCTCTTTTTTAAACTTAAAAACGGTCTTTTACTATACTATTGAGTATAAAATTGTAAAAAACATAAAAAACAAAAAAATCAGATTTGTATGGTGTCGCCGCGTTTCATGTTCTTCACGTAAACAGCGCAGAGTCGTAATCGACTCCACGCTGCAATTCACTCATTCGACACTAAAAACCTGCGCTCGTGCGATCGGTAGATCTTTTGTCTCGACGAAGTCATACAAAAAATTGGCTGCTTCTATTCCCGTCAGCTCATGGGCTAAGTTCACAAGATTTCTTTCAAGATCGCAAGTTTTGAAATACAAGAGTGCTTTGTAGGAAATGTCGGCGAACGCAGCATGTGCAGCCTTTAGGCTGTCAGCTGTTGCCTCCTGCTTCTCCAGTAAAATGGTATGTTCCGCTTGGACTTTTTCCAAGTCTTTCATATAGTCATTCAACCCGCCTACAACTTTTGCGCGGTACTCGTAATAAGCTTGAAGGTTGCGCATGGCTTTTGAATATATGAAGGCCGCATTTAGAACTTGCGAGTCCGCTGTGAATGATGCCGAAGCCCAGAGCTGCTCCCGAGAGCGATTCAGTTCATCAGCGAGCGAAGTTCCTTTGGCATTCATTGCATTGGCAGTCAGCGTGTTATCCAACACATGCAACTTCATTTGAGCGATTTGCACGTCAGATCGCGCCACTAGATATTCTGTTTTTCTAAGTTCTTCAGCGAGCTGCTCTACACGCATACGAGCGCCCTCAATGGAGTCAATTGTCTGGAGCTGCTCGAGCTGATGTGCGCCAAGAATTTTTGCTGCTTGAAGGAATCTTTGTTCCACGTCTGTTGTGTCTTTAGTTGTGTTCGTCATGTTTCAAGTTTTTTAGTGCATGTTTGTCATGGACGTTCCGCTAGTTTTGAAAAATTTCTCCGGGAATGCTGAACCGTAATTGCCTTTTCCTGCCGCTCACCGCTATTCAGTTATTAAGTGATGGAGACTTCTTTGAATGCTCGAATAACAACATCGGCCAGCTGATCCATAAAGTAGAAATCCCAAGTGCCGATCAATTCAATCGAGGTACCGCAAAACTGGCTTTTAAAACGAGAGAACCCAGCATATGAGTGGTCTGAGGCTACTCCTGGATCGAATCCCCAGAAATCATAGATTTTGGCTCCTGACTCGCATGCCGATTTGATCGCCGCCCATTGCAGGGCATAGCCGCCCATCAAATTTCGTTTGATCTCACTTGTGCCACCGTATAAGTATGTTGCTCGATCGCCAAACTTGATCATCAGCATTGCTGCCAAAATATTGCCCTCGTGCTCGGCAAAGAAAACTTGAGCCACGCCTTGCGGGCACAATGTTTCAATCAAAGAGACAAAGACTGAGAGCGGCTCGACTGCAAAGCCATTTCTAACCGCTACTGTTTGCATAACTGCGTGGAAGTCTCGAGCTGCGCTCAAAGAATTTTCCTCTCGGATAGAAACCCCTCGTCTTTCAGCAAGACCAATGTTGTACCTGGCCTTCGGCTTGATGCCCCTAAACAGCGCTTCTGGACCGCTGCTTAAGTCGAGATAGAGCGTTTTCGGTTCTGTCAGATTCAAGGGCGCACGAGAGAAATGGCGCAAAATCTCGCCGGGCAAAGCACTCAGTCTTGGCGCTATTCTCATCGCCATACTCCCCAGGGAGCGAGCATCCGACTGGGTGCAAGCTACTAGCATTTGCAAGCCAGACTCGGCCCGTTCAAGATCTTCCCAGGGCAAAACCGGCCCATCAGGAGCTGCTAAGAAACCTGCTCCCTTGGCATTTTGAGCGGCATAGAAAATAGCACCACCAAACAATTGGTCGTTGTCGAACAATCCCAGATGGTGCACAGTCCAACCTGATTGTCTTTTGTATTTGGCCCAGTGGGTGCTCTGCATGAAGCCCGATGCGGGATTCGTGCGCACAATTTGATCCCACTCAAGGCCTAAAGGCGAATCAGGATCTACCTCTCCGAGATCCTGCAAAGAAATTGAGCGAACCGGATTCAACGCACCCAATTCCGCACTCGTTTGCCATTGGCATTTGTGAACCACGGACCCCAGTGTCCATTAGTGTAAGAGCCACCGTAATTGATGCCACCGCGGTTGATGCCAACGTGATCGGTGCCACCATGATGAGTGCCAGCGTGATGAGCTTGAGGATGACCTTTAGCATAGGCCGCGTCTGGATAAATCAAATTGCCAAGGATGACCACGACAGCGATGATAGCCATTGAACGCAGCCCAAGTTCCAGAAGCCGTTCGTGATCTTCGCAACATTCGACGATTTTCTCTTTCAGAAACTGCAACTCCATAACTACCTTCTCAGGCAACTCAGATACTCTTTTTAGCATCGCATCGACGAGAGCGTTCAGATCAATTGGCGCTAGAAATGCTTCCGGTTTTGCTAGAAAATCTCTGATCAGCTCACGTGTCTGGTGGCGTTGCAATGCTGGCATGATCTTAAACACTTCTGCCATAACTGCATTTTGCTGATCGGCTCTGTCATGCCAGTGAGATAACGTCTCCTGCAATTCTTGTGGTAGCAAATAGGACACAGACTGCCTTGGCACTGTCATTGTCGAATAATCGAGAGTCAAGGTGTTGATTAACAAGCTATCGTCGCTGCTCACCATGACAGGATTGAACAAGTACTGCACCAGGACGTCACTGGCACCGCTGCCAGCACAGATGTGCGGCTGGAGCTCGACAACAGACTGAGGAAGATGAAACATATTCCGAATCTGATCAGTGTTTTCCAATGCGAATGTCGGCTCGACCAGTTTTTCCAGACGATTTACTTCATCGAGCTCGATCGGGCGCGGGGAAGCTAATATAAATCCCCAGTCCGGTCCATAACGTTGTTCGGCAAAGGAAGGCAAGAAAATTCGGTAGGCTCGCGGCTGCAACGAGCTGGCCAGAATACTGTTGAAGATGGACCAGTAAGCCTGTGGTGTGCCTGATGGTGACGCGCTATTGACCGCCACAATTCCATCGTCGGTCAACAAATTACGCAGGCTCTCGTAAAATTCGATTGTATGAAGTTGCGCACTGTCGGCATCATGTGACGCTGTTAAATCGCTGATAATCAAATCATATTTTTGGTGATTTGCAATAGCTCGGCTGATCAGCGACCGTGCATCTTCAACGGTGACGTTCAAGCGTGGGTCACCAAGACTGTTTCCGTTCAGGGTGGAAAATTCTGTGCGGGCTAATTGCAAAACTTTTTCGTCGTAGTCGACGAGATCTATGGTGGCTATGCGAGTCGACTTCAGTAACTCGCGTGCGGTCAAACCGTCGCCACCACCAATAATCAAGGCTCTTAGTGGTTTGATGCACCTCGACTCGACGAGGGCGAGGGCGGGCAATGCCAGTGCTTCGTGATAAATTCGTTCGTCGCGACTGTCGAATTGTAAATCTCCATCGAGGAAAAAAGCAATGGAGCCATCATTTCTCTTATCCACCAAAATTGACATAGAAATTCCCCCAGATATTTTCGCTCGCCAGTTGGTTTATGAACGTCGATGATCAAAGTCGTCAACTTCGAACGCAGATCGTATTCATACCCTGCACTTGAATGATTCAATTTAATTTGAGTTCTACTGATGATTTTTATAAGTGAACTATAGTCTACAGAATTGTATTTTAAGTCCGTTTTGACTTAGGACCTCCATCCGCGAGCCAATTCAGGTAGTGTTCAGCATGACCTTCCCCCCATTTAGTAGACAGTGGTCTGGAGCGAACCCGCTTTAGGCCACTTCTCTACCTTTTTGGCCTTTTTCCCACGGTGTGAGGTAATCCAACACTGAATGAAGCCTCCGTTTGTTGTAAAAGATCTCGATATATTCGAAAACCGCCATGGAGGCATGGATTCGAGTTTCGTAATGATCGCGATAAATTTGTTCAGATTTCAGCGTTCCGAAGAAGCTTTCAGCGACTGCGTTGTCCCAACAGTTGCCTTTCCGACTCATGCTCTGGATGCATCCGTAATCGTTTAACAGAGTCGTGTATGAATCGCTCGCATACTGGCTTCCACGGTCCGAATGGGCAACGATTGGGGCGTTCCTTTGATTGTCTACCGCCATCTCAAATGCGTTCACCACAAGGTCAGCGGTCATTCTTTCCGACATGGACCAGCCGACTACCATTCGCGAGTACAAATCAATGAACACGCAAAGATAGAGCCAGCCCTGATTGGTCTGAATGTACGTGATGTCGCTGACCCAGACTTCGTCTGGTGAATCCACCTCAAACTGCCGCTCTAACACGTTCGGAGCAATCGGTAAGTCGTGTTTTGAATCGGTTGTGACGACGAATTTTCGCTTCCGTTTCGAAGCGATTTGATGTTCACGCATCAGCTCCTCGACCGTCCGCTCACTACAAGTAAAGCCCTCCCTACGCAGTTGTTGGTAGATTCGAGGCGCTCCATACGTTTGCTTCGATTCCTCGAAAATTGCCAACACGCGCTCTAAAAGCGCCAATCGCTTTACTTGCCTCGGCGTCATCTGATCCTTTTTTTCTAACCATTTGTAATAGCCTGCCCGGCTAACTTTCAGCACATCGCACAAAAGCACAAGGCTGTAGTTTGGCCGTTCTACGTGAATGAAGGCGTACTTTATTGCAGGCTTTTCGCAAAGTACGCCGCCGCTTTTTTTAGTATTTCAACTTCTTGTTTTAGGCGTGCATTCTCGTTGTGCAGCCTGGTTAGTTCATCCAAATCAGAACTTCTTTCTAGTTTTTCTTTTGACTCGCCAATCCAATTTCGGAGTTTCCAGGCGGGTATCTTCAGTTCCATCGCAACGGACGCAACTGTCTTGCCGCGCACCTTTGTACGCCTAACAGCACTTTCCCGGAATTCCAACGTATATTCAGTGGACTTGTCTTTCTTTGTCATACTGCGCTCCTTGGCTATTTTACCTAAGAAGCGGATCTTCGCCAGGACCACTGTCTACTTTTTGGGGGGACCCTCA
>JBBQFO010000226.1:0-6561 GCA_038322035.1 Candidatus Obscuribacterales bacterium | reverse complement strand
CAGTTGCTGCTGGACAATTTGTCTACTTGATGTTCGAGCCTGTGTGCAGATACGCTTTTCCGCTCTTAGCTTTTGGTCCAGTGTTTTTTGCCTTGGCCTTGATTCAACTAACGGTCGGCTCGCGCAACCTAAAAGCCGTATCGATCGCTGCAGGTTTGGCGATCGCCTGCGTAGCACTGATTGCCTTCTCCGAATCAATTTCTGCAAATCGCCTCAAAGAAACAAAACACCAAATTGCAGGCGCTGATCAAGCCGTCAAAACAATCACTCTCCCACCACGCTTAGCCGCCAGCAGAGGCGATCTCGCCTTGATCTTAGTAGACGGCGACAAGTCCATCGAACAGGCTCAGATAGAAGTTAATGGACATAGGTGCGAAGGTAAGTTGTTGCCCTTCAATTACTACGATCCTCAGCGTTACCAAGCTTTCAATCTCCTCAAGGAACTAGGTTATGGATTGAACGTTCCAGTGGATGACTTCCGACTCTGGCGGGCTATTCCCGTACCTCTCAATCTGATCGGCGAAGGAAAAGTTGAAATCAAAATCAAACCCAGCTCCGGCTCCTGCACCATATACGGTGATGACCACAGTGGACGCAATTATTTGAGTCCAGACTTCCTCTGTGTGAACCGATTGATCAACTCCAAATCTTCAATGGAAATGCGCAATCAAAGCCCAGTACTGTCAGGACAGTGCAAGGAAAAATCGACTCTTGAACATGCCAAACAAACGACAGCACTCTCGGATTCTTTGCGAATCAAACTTCTGCTGGCCGAACCAATTGACGGAAAGACAACACCAGCTGAGATTCTCGAAAGCGGTCTCAGTTATGATTTGCCGGCGAAAAATTTCGATGAAAATCTCAACGTTCACGACGGAACTCTCAAGATCAGCAAGAGTATTCTTAAGGCAGCGCGAACTACTGGCACGATTGTCACACTTCCCGACTTTGGAAACGCTACGAATCTGGAAGTCAGCTTGACTGGTGAAGTGCGCGCAGACTCTCGACCCGGCAGCGTCGGAGTTGTAGTCGAAACGACGACTGAAAAAAACCAATCTTGTATCCTTGCTCGACTACCTTCATCAATCAGCACAGGCAGTGAATGGCGAAAGTTTGCGATTAACGACTTGATGCCTTACATCTGCCGTCAGGGAAGGATCAATTCTGTGAAAGTGGCATTATTCCCCGGACCATGGCAGCAAGTTGCTGGTTACGGATGCGACAAGAGTTGCACCACAACTTATATCCGCAATCTAAAACTTGAGGTTAAATCATCCACACTGCCTTCTCTATTAGGCAAACATCTCTCGTATTTTTAGGCACTATGCCCATGAAAAATTCTTTGAAATGGGACTTGATTGTGTCCAAGCTGACGCCGGTATATGTCGAATTCACTATCAACACTGACGATGCTTGCGATATCGAGTCTTTCCGCAACAGCAATTAGCGAAAGGTCGGCAAAGTCTGCACGTAAATCAGAATACCGTGCATTCAGTTCTGCAATTCGCATGAAATCTATTTCTGTCAAAGGCTCATTGCGAAACACCCCCAATGCGATACGGCGAAGAAATTCGTTCTGCACTCTGTAATCCGAGCGCAGTAGCCACATCACTTCCGCGATTACGGCTGCAGTCGTAATCAGCTGCCCTACAAATGCATCAATAAAGCTGGTCGCATTTTTATGCCATTCGTCGCTTTGGTCGAAATAGGCAATGATCGGACCGCTATCAATCAGTGCGACTAACATTGCTCGGGCTTATCGGGCAGCGCCGAAGCAGATTCCTTTCGCTTTTTCGCTCGTTCATCTAGGTGAGCGGCTGCTTCCCGTTTTCGATATTCTCTACTTGATGCTTTCGGATTGCCGGACTTTAAAAGAAATTGGGGACGCCCGCCTGCACGTTCCAGAAATGGCTTTCCGATCTGGAGAGCCAGCCACAGTTGCTGGGTCGCTCGCCGGAGAGCTTCACTTTTGTCGATGCGCAAAGTGTCGCAAATCTGGTTGAGTTTATCGCTTTCCTCGTCATTGAATTTTGCCGAAATCATTCCCATAACGCCACCCAATGAGTTATTACGTCATAATAAATGGTAATACAAAGTCGCGGGGAGGTCAAGAGCTCAGTCACAACTTCTCCATCACTAACTCAAGCCAAGAAGTGGCCTTTTGCTCTGAATTGTCCTCTGAATGCGCCACTGTATTTAGTGGCACACGGCTAGGGATTTCAAAAATGGTGTACAGTGACACTAGCGATACCGCTTGCGCTCGAGTGGATGGGTATAACAATATGCAGACGCCAGACCTCAGGAGAAAGCGTGTTTGAGTGATATAAAACTGCCACAATTGATCAATCGAGAACATGAGCCCAATTGGTTTTCACCACAGCAATTGACGGCAATACAATCTGCTCAGCGGAAATCTAGTCTTTATGGGCTAATGCCGATAATCTTGTCTGCTATTTTTTACTGGGCACCGATAAATTTTTCTGGATCTCAGGTGATAATTTTAATGCTTGCCATTATCAGTTCACTGATAGTGACTGCATTCTTTGCCTCAATGATGATTTATTCCAAGACACTTAAGTGCGTGGAGTCAGGAACTTACAATAAAGCAATCGCCTTGTGCGAGCAGGGCTCGGCTTTGCTCGGGTACGCAGGATTGAGCTGGGTAGCTGACATTGGCTTACTACAACTAAAAGTCGAGGCACTGGCGCGAGATGGGCAATTAGTAGAGTCGCAAATTGCCTATGCCCAGTGGACCAAGAATAAGCAATTAGAAATAGTTAGTAAGACTACTCTGGCTAACATGCTTGCAAACGCTGGACGTTTTGACAGTGCCGCAGTGCTGTTTCGAGAAAGATATGAACGGAGTAAGACATCAAGGGAAAGCACCTATGTACAACTAATCGTCACAGCAAATATGGGATGGATAACGCTATTAACGCAGCAGTTAGAAGAATCCAAAACATATTCAGAAGAAGCTCTGGCACTTGAACGCAAGGAAAAACTGGTGAAATCAGTCGAAATGCAGGTGAACATCCTGACAAATCTTGCCCGAGCAAACGTTCAGCTTGGAAATTTGGCTGAGGCTGAAAAACAGCTTGATGAAGCATTCGAAGTAATGGGGAAGAAGCGTCCCGGCTCGCTGAATCAATCAATTGGAGAGATTCAACTTGGCTTCGCAGAATTGCGTTTTCTTCAAAATAGATTTGAGGAAGCTTTGTTGCATACCCAATCAGCTAATGAGTTTTTTCGATCGGTGGGAAGAGGTAATGCCTTGCGGCAATATTCTCTTCAACTACAGATATGCATTTTGGAATGCTTGGGGCGAAACGAGGAAGCTCGTGCATTCAAATCAACAGTCGAGGCCGAAGAACTGCTGTTGAGCGACTCCAATACTAGTCTTTTCGACAAAACTGCAGCCATAATCGACAGGCATATGCTTTTAACATAACTTCCAAACTCTCTCAATTTCCTCGACTTCCGCCAACTACTTCTCGGAGACAAACCGTTTACTCTTGAATAGCAGGGTCAGGGAAATCATACGCCGGCAGCGATGTCAGCCTCGGATCTAACACTGCACCACCTATAGTGAAGTTGTAAATCACCTCTTGTCCCGCAGGTAAGGCAAGATATTTATTGATCGCATCATCAATAAAACATCCGATCCCCGTGGCATCGAACCCAATGGCTGTAGCGGCTAAATACAGCAGCTGACCGATCATTCCAGCCTCGAAGTGAACGAGGCGATAACATTTTTCGGAATAGAGCTTGTAAGCTAATTCGAAGTCCGCAACCATAGAAATAGAAAAGCATCCATCTGCGGCGATGTCCTGAAAACAACTAGTGCCTTTCGCCACTTCTCTTTGATCGGTCAGCAAAAGCGGCACCAATATTTGCTTCCGTCGATCAAAGAAATACAATCCGCTCTTCAATCCATCCACCCGATGAACATAGATATATAGATCGATCAAATAGTGCCCGGTAAGCGCATCTCCAGGCACATTCAAACCAATAATAGATTGGAAATCCGCATCAAATCCACGCGTTGAACTGCTGATGATGGCAGAAAGTTGATCCAAATTCATTCGCCGTTGACCGTCCAAATCAACAGCAGATCGACGTTGGCGAATGGTGGCAGAAGCAGACCGCTGCACGACGAGAGCAGAGGATCGCTGATGATCATACGCGATAGCAACCTCTGTCTCGGTCGTAACTAGTGACGAAGGGCGGCTAGAATGCCTGAACTCGACCTTCGTGGTTAGCAATTTGGACTGTCGGATATCCACCAGGTCGTTCGGCGAATACATGGTCGAGTCCGAAACCTGATCCACGATCCTGTACTTGATCTGTTCAGCAGAAAGTGGATTTGGCATTCCTTGTGCAGCAGTCAATTCTTTTGTTGCTGAAATTATATTGTCATTTTGGCAGTCAACCAAACCAGCGTCGGGATATAAGCCAACAACGAGACCTGGCTTCTCATCGGTATCTTCCACACCGAGCACCGATGCAACATCTGCATCGGCGAATAATCCATGCACCGTTGCACGCCAGCCCAAAGCTGTGGCGGATATCAGGCAAGCGCCTAATGCGTGCCCCATATCGTGCTGGCAGTATCTGAAACCGCGCTCGCGATATTTCCATATTTCTCGCCACAAGATGCTGTTAAGACAAAGGAAAACAGGTGGGCATGCGCCGCTTCCTGGTGAGACTAAATTCCAGAGTTCTTCGGCCTGATTGCCGGCTTTTCTCAATTCCAACTTGTGTTCATCCACGACGTAGTGATACACGCCCGGCGCATAACCCGGAATCGAGCGCACGACAACATGTGTTTCGGTTGGATGCAGATTGCCCGACGATGCATTGACGCGCAGAGCCCATTTGTTTGTACTGCCGCGAACTTGCTTCCATGCGCTGATCGCCATTGCATAGAAAAGCAGATTAGAGAGAAAGTCTTCAGGAGCATAATCCGTACTTGGTGGCGAGATGGCGTCGCCATGAGCGGACCACGAGTACCGCAAGACCTCGAAGTAGTTGGATTCAATCGGCGTCAGGGTGCGGGATAGCTCCACATGTGGTGCACCTAGATAATGGCGAAACGGATCAGGCTGATTCGCCCAGTCCAAATAATGTCCGCCAGCCATCAACTTTTGCACGGTGTGCTTGGTGGCGCAGTGATACTTATAGAACACGGCGTCAGAAAAATGTTTGTTAGTACTAATCTCCAGTCTCCATTAACGACAGAGTCGCACTAAAGGTTAGCAGTTTTCACCTTTTCTCGAGCCATTGCAGTAGAATTCCGGCTTGGCAGCACAAAGGAACTCATTATGGCGAAAAAAGTAGGTCTTGTTGTCGGTGCATCGGGGATTGTTGGGCGTAATCTTGCCAATCTGCTCACCCAACAAAGAGAATGGACGGTTTGCGGACTTGCACGCAAGCCTGTCGAGCTTGAAGGCGTTCACTCAATCGCTGCTGATCTTTTAGACCCATCCTCACTCGAGTCTGCAGTAAAAAACCTCGGCATTACCCATGCATTTTTCGGTTCGTGGTCAAAACAGGAAAACGAAGCGAAAAATTGCGAGGTGAATGGGCGCATGCTGAGCAATCTTCTTGACGCTCTCGATGACGCACCTCTCGAGCACGTTTGCTTGGTTACAGGTGGCAAGAACTATTTCGGCTCGTTTGAAGATTCTGGGAATTTCGAAGTCACCACTCCATTTCGCGAAGAGCAGCCGCGCAAAACAGGACTGAATTTCTATTACGTCCAAGAAGACATACTTTTTGAACGCGCACCCAATCGCTTTAAATGGAGCGTTCATCGGCCCCAGACAATCATTGGCTATGCGCTGGGCAACGCCATGAACATGGGCGTAACGCTAGCTGTGTACGCGGCTATCTGCAAAGAAACAGGACGTCCATTCGTGTTCCCGGGTTCGCCCGTCCAGTACAACGGACTATCGGATGTCACTGACGCGCACATACTTGCTAAGCAAATGCTCTGGGCAGTCGAGACCAAAAGCGCGCGCAATCAAGCATTCAATATCACCAATGGTGACGTGTTTCGCTGGAACTGGATGTGGCAGCAGCTAGCGGACTTTCTGCAAGTTGAGGCTGCAGCTTATCCGGGACACGCCACACCGCTGCAGGAGCAAATGCGCGATGTTGGTCCTGCTTGGGACACAATTGTGGCGAAGCACGGACTGCAGCCCTACAAAGTTGAGCAGCTAGCGTCATGGTGGCATACAGATGCAGACCTTGGTCGCCCGTTCGAAGCCTTGTCGGACATGTCGGGGTACCGGCAGCAACCGTGCGAAAAACCACTATAAGCTCGAAAGGTTTGTGTCGCATCGATTTGCAGTCCTCGAAAATCCTAAAAACCGAGCTAGCACGCCGGAAAAGCTGACTATGACTGAGGTGTTACGACCACTGTGAATTGTGGAATTATTTGTCAGGTTTTTTGTGGCGCTATTTGTCAATCTTCACAGGAGATTTGTGGAATTATTTGTCAGTATTGGCAACCACCGGCAGTGTCACGATCGAAGTAGTCTGTAGAGCGTCGTATAGTGA
>JBBQFO010000225.1:0-6625 GCA_038322035.1 Candidatus Obscuribacterales bacterium | reverse complement strand
GGCTGATATGGAACATTTGCCGCTGACAATCGCCAATCGAATTTATCAAACCGTCACGTCGTGGCAGTCTAAGGGCTTGATCGATGGACTGACTTTCATCTTGCTGGGTCAACACACGAGAGCTTTTATGGATGTCTGTGGTTCTTGCGAAAGAATCAAAAATAGTCCCATTGCAGTGTCCTACCGAGCCTTCATGCGGCAGGGCATCGCTCTTAACTTGTTGACTTGGCCGTGGTACCTGACTCAAGAATTTCCTGTTTGGTTTAGCTTGCCACCACTATTGGTGGGCGCTTACTTCCTAATCGGAATTGAGTTGATTGCTGAAGACGTGGAAGATCCGTTTGGGCATGATGGAGACGATCTGCCATTGGATAACATTTGCACGTCGATCAGAACTACTGTTAGCAAGATTCTTCCGGTTCCGCGGGCTCAACGTTTCACTACGACCATTCAGAAGCCGCGCATTGACCTGCTTCAATCTAAGTAGCCACTGCCGCGCGATGCACGGCGAGTCTAGCGGCGCATTGTGCGTGCCCAATCTACACTGTACGTGCCGTTTCTGTGCGGGGTCCACACTATAGTGCGCACAGGCGTGTCTTGCACGTGGTGGTACAAAATCGCGGCGCGCTCGTAGAAGCCACGGGTGTGGTACGTGTGAGGCAATTCCAGCGCTACTACATCTAAGTGGTGGCAAAACTCGTGGCATAGCGTACTCAGGTAAGTGCCGTACGAAGTTGTCTTCTTTTGCACAGCCGTGCGCATCCACAAGCGAATCGCTGTAGATTCGAAGTCGTAGTCACCAAACGTTTCAGTCGCATAATTTTCAGTCACCTTGAGCGGTCGCGCATTCAGCACCTTTAATGGCGGAGGTGCCACCATAAATGCTTCGGACAGTTCAGTAATTAGAGAAGCGCTTGCCGCCTGCACTTGCTTGCGATCATCGGTTTTCATTACAGCTTTCAGGTTGGCTGCCAGTTCCCGAAGCTTGTCGCCTGGCGGAAGAGTTACGGTCCGTAGCGAGTCACTGCGCATGTATTCGACGTTGTCGAATTTGACTTTGGGAATTGTGTCGGTGTGCATCAGAGTTTCACTTCAAGACAAGGTTGTTTGATTGTAGCAATCTGTATTTAAATGCAAAAGGGCTTTTTGCTGTTAATTGTATTTTGCAAGTGTTGCAGCAAGCGACTGTTTGAGCATCTCGCGAAGTTCTGGTGGCTCAACCACAACTGCGTCGGCACCATACTGACCTATCCACCTTAAAACCTCATCTAGACTGGATGCAGGAAAGCTGAGTGTGCAGGAACCATCCGCGGCGTCGACTAAAACTTGCTGGGGATGCCAAATGCGCTCTCGTATATAACGCGATGCATGCGGAGCAAATTGCACAGTAATAATATGCTCCTTTTCGCCATGCTCAAGCTGGAAGGCGGCATCCATCCACTTGTTGATCTCTTCACGAGAGAGCGGCGCAAACGTTTTGTCCAATATTTTGTAATCGCGAATTCGGTGCAACGCAAACATGCGCAATGCTTTTCGAGAATGACAGTATGCCACCAGATACCAGGCACCACGATCGTGCAGGAGCACCTGCGGGTCAACTAGCCTCGACGTTGTCTCGCCCTTACTGGCCGCAAAATAGGTGAATTCAATTTGTTTGTGCGCGTCGCAAGATTTATTTATGTCAGTGAAGAGCTTGCCGCTAATTGGAATAATGGCACTGCCGCGAAAGCGAATAATCGCCTGAACATCGGCGGGATCGACCTGCACTTTCTCAGGCAAGCGCTCGGAAATTTTTTCGAGAGCCGATCTCAGAGTCGGTTCGAATGACGTTCCTATATACTGCGAGAGTAGCTCTTTACCCAATGTCAGTGCGAATACTTCTCCACTTGAAAGTTCAAATGCTGGCAGTCGTTTCTCCGGATTGCTATTAAAATAGCCATTCTTCACATGATCGAAGTCGATTTCCCTGGCCAGATTCTCACGCAGGAAGCGAATGTCCTCATGCAGTGTTCGTTCTGATACTTCGAAACGCTGACACAAGTCTGTGACACTGGGGTAGCGCCCGCGGCAAATTTCGCTATCGATGGCCAGGACTCTTTCTAGTTTAGTACTCATTGATATCCGCTCGATCTGTGTTCGATTTATATATGGATATATCATCTCGTTTCAAAGGAGAAGACATCCGGAGATTTTTAATCTTTTAGTATAACAACTGCATGTATTTCGCAGTTGCACTCTTTATTCTGGTATTAGCCGCTGGAGAAAGATGATGCGTAAGGTTGATAACAACTTAGTTTTCTCGCCGTCAGATCTTATAACGTTTATGGACTCTGTATACGATTCCTGGATGGATCGTTGCTACGTCGAGTTTCCAGACGAATATGAAGCTGATGATCAAGACGAGAGCGTCGCCATCCTTCAAGACCATGGAAATCAACATGAGTTGGATTTTCTCGAGCAACTGCGAGAAAAGTGTGATGACATCGTTGAAATCACTGGTCGAGACGAATCCGCTGAATTGGCCACGATTGCTGCCATGCAGGCGGGTCGGGCGGTCATTTATCAAGGTGTCCTGGCGTCAGGACAGTTTGCCGGAAGATCCGACTTCCTTGTGAGAGTGCCTGGCAAATCCAAACTAGGCGACTTTCACTACGAAGTTTGGGACACGAAGCTATCAAAGAAGGCGAAGCCATATTTTGTTGTACAACTTTGTTGCTACGCTGAGATGCTCGAAAAGGTTCAAGAACGATGCCCTAAATCGCTCAAGATCGTCTTGGGTGATTGCACCGAGATGGAGTTTCCATCGCGAGACTACATTCACTTTTATCAGCAATTGAAGAAGTCATTTCTGCAGTTTCAGGCGAGCTTTTCGAAAGATACACCGCCAGATGATTTGGTTGCCGGCACATACAGTCGCTGGAAGACCATATCTGAATCGATGCTCGAAGAGCGAGATGATTTGACGCGCATTGCAAACATCAGAAAAGCACAAATTGAGCGATTAAAGAAGTCTGGAATCGATACGCTGACAAAGGTAGCTACTGCCGAAAGCAATCTGAATACGTCGATAAGTATCAGTGTGTTTGAGAGATTGCAAGAACAGTCGAAGCTGCAAATCCAAACCGTTGCAGAAGAAAAGGTTGCTTACAAGTTACTGCCACCCGTGCAAGGTAAGGGACTTTCTCTGCTTCCTCCCGCTTCCGACAATGACATCTTCTTCGATATGGAAGGCTATCCACATATCGAAGGCGGTTTGGAATATCTCTTCGGCATCGTCTCAAAGAACCAGGAGCGGAAGCTAGAGTTTGGAGACTGGTGGGCTCATGACCGTGATCAGGAAAAGCGAACCTTTGAAGCATTTATCGATCATGTGTATTCAAAGTGGATTGAAGATCCAACCATGCACATTTATCATTACGCACCATATGAAGTATCAGCAGTCAGACGTCTAGCTGGTCGTCACTCTACTCGAGTAGAGGAGGTCGATAATCTTCTGATCAATGAAATTTTTGTTGACTTGTATCAGATAGTTAGACAAGCCGTGCTCGTTGGTGTGCCTTCCTACTCGATTAAGCACATAGAGCACCTCTATCGTCCTAAGCGAAGTGGCGTCGTGTCGAAGGCGACAGACTCTGTGGTGTTTTATGAGCGCTGGTTGCAAGACCCCGATGGACAATCATGGTCAGACTCAAAACTGCTCAAAGATATTCGAGACTACAATGAAGCTGACTGCGTGTCCACGGAACAGCTGGCGAGTTGGCTCTGGGCGAGACAGTCTGAGAATCAGATTGCATACTCTGGCAAAATCTCAGATGCACCTCGTGAGCCGGTTGAATCGCCTGCAGCCGCTCTGGCTGAAGAGTTGCTAGCCGAAGCTGCTCAAATTGACGATCTAGACACGAGACGCGTGCAAGAACTTCTTGCTCACTTTCTTGAGTTTCACAAACGAGAAGATCGTCCAATGTGGTGGCGTCGATACGATCGCCAAAAAAAATCGACGGATGAATTGTACGATGATTTGGATTGCCTGACGGGATTGCGACGGACTAATCAGCCGCCATACCCTGTCAATCGCTCGCTCGCATACCAATATGCCTATGATCCGGATCAGGATACGAAGCTTGACGATGGCGATAATTGTTTGTTCTTGCACGATCTAGGTAGTACGAACATCTGTGACTTAGATCGCAAAACAGGACTTTTGTCTGTTGTGCTGGGCAAGGGCAAAGAAGCACCACCGTCTGAGATCACCCTGGTGCCAGACGAGAAAATTCACTCGCGTACCTTGTCCGATGCGATTTTTGAAATTGCCCTGGATTGGCTAGACGCTAAAGTGCTCCCTAAAGCATTGTCAGATTTGCTCTATCGCAGAGAGCCTGAGATCAGAGGGCGTAGATACGGTGCTCCAATAGTAGGTTCGCCCGATGTTGCCGAGATTGCGCAGGCGATTGGACGCATGGAAAATACCGCGTTGTGCATTCAAGGACCTCCGGGCTGTGGCAAAACGTATGTGGCGACTCATACAATTGTTGACCTCCTGCGTCAAGGTAAGCGTGTCGGAATAGCTTCTAACTCACACAAGGCAATCGAACACCTTATGGAGAAAGTCGTTGAACATGCAGCTGAAACCAATACTTCCATTCGAGCCATAAAGGTTGGCGGTTCCAAGGTGAAAACTAGTGAAGAACGGAATCTGAGAGTGCAGCAAGTTAAAAGTGCCGGTCAGCTGTTTGCCAAAGAAGATGCTCGAAAATACAATCTGGTAGCCGGAACCGCATGGTGTTTTAGTCATGAAGGTGCGACAGGTGCATTCGACTATCTTTTCATCGATGAGGCAGGGCAGGTCTGTCTTGCGAACGTAGTAAGCATGAGTCGTAGCGCCGATAACTTGATTTTGCTCGGCGACCAAATGCAGCTTGAGCAACCTGTCGAAGGTTCTCATCCAGGCGATAGTGGCAAATCATCGCTGGAATATGTGTTGCAAGAGCATGCGACGGTACCCGATAATCTTGGTATTTTCCTTGGCACCACCTACCGAATGCATCCTGATGTTTGTTCTGTTATTTCTGACGCGGTTTATGAATCCAGGATCCATCCCCATCCGCAGACCAGCCAACAAATTGTCAGTTTCTCTAATTCGGCTGTGGCTGAGCGAATCGGCAAAGGTTCAGGTGTTGTCTGGATTCCTGTTGACCACATCGGAAATGCTCAAGCTAGCGATGAAGAGGTAGAGCGAATCGACGCGCTCGTGAAAGATTTGCTGCTCTGTAGCTATACCGACAAAGCTGGGCATATCAAACCAGTAACTCTGAACGACATATTGATCGTTGCTCCGTACAACATGCAAGTTCGAAAAATTGTCAATCGAATTAGTGGTGCGCTAGTTGCATCGGTTGATAAATTTCAGGGTCGCGAGGCTCCGATCGTTATCTTGTCAATGTGCGCCAGTGATGCAGGATCCTCACCTCGCGGAATGGATTTTCTGTTTAGCATGAGTCGTCTCAACGTCGCAATTTCCAGAGCGCAGTCGCTTGCTTTTGTTGTCGGTAATCCAAATCTGACCAAGACAAGTTGTGCGACCCTGAAGCAAATGCGCCTGCTGAATTTCTTTTGCCAAATTGTCGATGCCGGTAAGAATGGAAGTGCTAAGGGTAAAGCAAAGACCTCTGGAGTGCCGGTTTAGGAAGCTCACGTAACCACCGAATAGCAAGAATAACAACACATCCAGCTGTCATCCAACCGGAAAGAGTTTGAAATGGAACACGTCTACATATCTTTAGCAATTGGTTTGACGCTGGGAGCAGTGCCCTGCTATTTCATTATGCGAAGCAAAGTAAGTGCAGCAGCTGAGCGGGCTACATCGCAGTATCAATCTGAAAAAGCAACATTGGTTTCTAAACTTGAAGAGAGACAGCGAACCATTGATGATGCTAGACACGAGAAGACTTTGTTGAATGAGCAATTGATTGTGCTTACACGTGATCACATGCAGGGTCAATTACGCCTCGCTGCAGCCGAAGAACGTAACAGTCGCATTGTGGCATTGGAACAGAGTTTGAGCGAAAGAGAAGCACAAGTCACAAATGCGGATGCCGTTGCCTCACAACTCAAGCAGCAGTTGGCCGTGGTCGAAACAGCTCGCGATAAAGACCGTTCGGCGGCGGCAGAGAAAATTGCCCTTGTTGAGCAGGCACAAGAGAAGCTGAGCTCAGCATTCCAGGCTCTTTCTGCCGAAGCACTCAAATCAAATAATCAGGCCTTTTTAGAGCTTGCCAAAACTTCGCTGGAGCGGTTTCAGGAGGGAGCAAAAGTTGATCTAGAGCAGCGCCAGAAATCAATTGATGAACTGGTTAAACCACTTAAGGAATCACTGACAAATGTAGATTCCAAAATTCAGGATTTGGAGAAGGAGCGAATTAGCGCCTACTCTGGTTTAAAAGAGCAGATAACTGCGCTGGCAAGCGGCCAAATCAACTTGCAGCAGGAGACTCAGAATTTGGTGAGAGCACTTCGCACACCGAATGTTCGCGGCCGCTGGGGCGAAATTCAACTTAAGAAAGTGGTTGAGATGGCCGGTATGATCGAACACTGTGATTTCGTGCAACAACAATCGACCGATACGGCA
>JBBQFO010000224.1:0-6688 GCA_038322035.1 Candidatus Obscuribacterales bacterium | reverse complement strand
GTAACTGGCTGGCTGATCAAGTCAGGGAGCCGTTGTTGCGATACAGGAATGGTTGATGCGGCAAGAGTTTGCGAACAATTAGGTATCGAGCACCACGCCGTCGATTTGCGCGAACTGTTCAAAAGCCAAATCATCGATCAGTTTCATCAATCATATGCGCGGGCGCGGACACCGTTGCCGTGCAGTCTTTGCAATACTTTGATCAAGTGGGGAGCGCTTCTCAATTATGGGAAGAAACTTCTGCACGCGAAATATATGGCCACCGGTCATTATGCGCGAGTGATCGAAACTGAGAACGGACCTCGTTTGGGGCGCGCTCTCGATCGAACAAAAGACCAGGCTTACGTTCTCTGGGGCATCACCATGGAGCAACTTCGTTCTACGTTGTTGCCACTCGGTGACTATACAAAAGATCAAATCAGAGCGATTGCCGTTGAAAACGGATTAGCATCGGCAAACCGCCCAGACAGTCAGGATCTGTGTTTCATTCCGAAAGGAACGACAACACAAACTTATCTGTCGAACTTCCTGGTGGAAGCGCCTGGTGCCATCATCCACACCATCACTGGTGACGTGCTGGGTGAGCACAAGGGCACTCATAACTACACGATTGGACAACGCAAAGGGCTCGGAATCGCTTATCCCGAGCCACTCTACGTCACGTCCCTGGATCCCGAATTGCGAGTGGTTTTCGCCGGACCAAAAGAAGCTTTATATAGAACTGAATTAACCGCATCAGATCTGAACTGGCTGATGGACGAAATTCCAGATGGACCGTTCGACGCGCTAGTAAAAATCCGATACAACAGTGATGCTGTCCCTGGGCGAGTAATCCCCATGGAAGACAAACGCGTCAAAGTTACGTTCACAGATCCACAGCCAGCAATCACCCCAGGACAAGTCCTCGGTATCTTCGACCTGGACGACAACTACATTATGGGCGGCGGCTGGATCGACTAACACCGGATCACGGAACGCCGAATCCTAGTAGCGCCGCCCGTCGTCGCCGACTTCTAAGTCGGCACAATGATGACCGGCCTATTCACGCAGACCAGCACAAATCCATGCCAACATGTTTAACTGAGCATATACACCCCACTCCGTAATGGAAATTTATTTCGGGAAATCTCCGTGTGTGGCATACGTCTTCAATATGTTCCCGCGTATACCCCTATGATCCAATTTGTATAGATTGAGCGTTAATGCGCTTTTGCAGAGATTCCTATCGTTATTTTTCATTGCCGATCAGGTCATTTGAACCTATAATGTAGCTTTCACGGTGGGGTAACATTTTGCGCAATTGCTTCTTAGTAGAACAATCCGTAAGTCAGCAGCGCGGATCCAATCAGATCAAACTGATCGAATTGGTGGCTGCACTACTGGTGATTGCGGCTCTGCTTTCGCCTGCTGCTCAGGCGCGTTCGCATAAGAAAGCGGTAGCTCCGGCCCCTGTCGCGAGCAGCCGACATTCCTCCCGTAGCCATCATGTGGAAGTGGCATCAGTCAGCCACCATAGTCGGCACTCTGCTGCCACCACGACCGTAAGCAGTCGTCATTCTCATGGTTCGACCGCAGTGGCGAGCTCGCGTCATCATAAAGAAGCGGCTCCAGCCACCCATCTCGTTGCCCACACCAAGCGCGGGAAAAATGGTCGCAAAATTGTAGTCTACGAAAAAGTAAAGAATACTGAAGTAGCAGAGCACCAAGGGCGCCACCAACAGGCAGTCGTAGTGACCCACGAAGTAGTGCGCGTGGTTAGAGCGGCACCAAGAACTAGATACGCATATCCGCTCAGCTTCTTCATGATGCATCCTCCTGAGTTTGAGCGCAGTTCACTCCCTTTCGATGTCTCCAACAAAATTTCACGTTCGTTTCATCAAGGTTACGCTGACTCTTTCACCGCTCGCAGTTTAGTAAGAGCGGGACTGGTCAGTTACCACCCCCTGCGTGGTGGCATCTTTTGGCGACGTGAGCCAGTCAAATACATCATCATGCACTCGACTGAGACTGGCATTCCTCTTAGTGCTGAGCGAGTGATCGAATCTTGGAGTTCGTCTGGACTCCGACACGCTGGTGCGCAGTACGTTGTCGAGCGGGATGGCACCATCTTCCAGGCGGTTGATCCTGATTTGGGCACTGTCCACATCAACATCTTTAAGACTCTGCCCGGAATCAACAACGACAATAGTATCGGCATCGAGATGAACCATACTGGACATCAAGATTATCCTGCCGTGCAGTTGCAGTCTGTGGTCAAACTTGTGGCCTATCTGCAAGAGCGATACAAAGTATCAGACGAGAACGTTATTACGCATCGTTATGCTCAACAGGGCGACCACACCGATCCCGTCAACTTCGATTGGGACGGATTCATCGCTAACAAAAATAGCTTTAGAAATCGAGCCATCGCCTACAAGGTTCGCAAGATCAAGGATGACGTCAAAGATTGGAGCGACGTCCCTGTTGCAGCAACCACAGTACAGACAACTGTGACGACGGTCACTACTCCTGTGGTGCCACCGAACACTTCTACTATCAAAGAGTACACCTACAGACCAAATTCGACTGTCAATTCAGCGGTGACTCCACCCGTGGCACCAGAGGCTTCGACGTATCTGCAGCCGCATCGCTTGCTGCCTGCAGTTCCCGTCTACAAAACCACAACTACTACCACTACTGTGACTACAACACCGCCGGTGGTGTCAGAGCCAAAAATGATCTTGATTCCACCTAGGGCCGAATCGGGTGATTCAACGGTGGTGGCACCAATGGTGTTGCCAAAAAACATGCCAAGCTTGCGTGGACCAATTGAAATGGCGCCTCAATCTGCACCTGGTCTCAACTCGGTACCATTGCCAGGGGATCCTACAGTCAAGCCGTAGTTGTCCAGACCGAGTTTGGTTTGAACTTCTAAGTTGAAGCCAGTTACATCTCAGACCTAAGCTACGTCGTCGTTCCGATCTATGCGTAGCTGTTCGAGAAAGTCTTTGTCGTTTTGCTCTTCCAGTTCAATCAGCAGCATGTCTAGTGCTGATAATGTTTCGAACGACGCGAAATACTTCCCTTGTGACTCCAACGTCTTTGCCAGATGGTAGAGAACGACCGCCAGCTCTGCGTTATTGCCGGCAATCGTCAGCACTTGAGCCATCTCGCGATAGAGGGCTTCGGCTTCTGGCCATTGCTGATTGATTCGAGCCTCGGCGGCTCTCTGCATCAGCGATTGGGGATTGTCCTGGTGGTTAGTAGACATTGGGCTGTAATAAATGAGTCGGTTGGTTATAGAAGAAGTATGCGTAGCATATATGTTCCTCCAAAGAAAAAAATAAAACAGCAACCAAACGGCAGGAATTTACGTCAATTTACGAGTCTTATTGTTTATCGGAAACTGCCCAATGAACTCACCAGCTGATAACTCTGTCCCGTCCTATCTGATGGGCGATGCGTCTGAAACACTTTTGAACATCAAAAATCGGGGCGATCACTCCGAGACCGGCAGCTGGCTTTCCAGCCTGGTCACTGACGCTCTAGAGATTGCGGCCCATGGCGACGCCGAGCAACCAGTTACAGACGAAGATGTGCACATCATGGTGCGTTGGGTGGCGGAGATATTCAATGAATTCGAGCTCTACAAAATTGATTTCAATAAAAAAGCGGCGGGAACAGATTTGATTGTCGCCGCATCCCCGCTGAATCTGGAAAATCTGTCTGCTTCTAATCATAAGTTTGAAGGACATCTCTCGACTCGTTACTGGTCACTCGCCTTTGATGCATCGACCCGAAAGCTGGATGTTTACTTGATCCCTGCAGAGCTGGTGCTTGCGTTCACCACTAACCGGATTGACGAGACAGAATACAAACCATTCATAACTTTCACACCACGCCGGAATTCAGACGAATACTACTGGTCCGTCGATCAGCAGTTGATTACATTCGACATGCTGCCGAAGCTGGCGAAAGAACTCTTTGGTGACTTGATAAAAGTTGCCAGCGGAAATGTTAGTGAGGAAGAATTTTTCAAGAATTCATCGAACGAATCTGTGTCAGTGGCACAGTATGAAGCCGCCACTCCCCCGACAGATCGTTCCTACGAGTTGGATGCACCGAGCCAGTCTGTGTTCGAATCTGAAGCTGATGTCGCAGCCCCCGTGCGAGATGAACCTGTAGAGTCAGCTAGTTCACCATCCCCGCGCAATGCAGCGCTCAGCGAAGAATTTTTCGAGAAGTGCAATCGTTTTTCAAGTTCAATTGACGATGAAATGAAAGCTGTAATTGAGTTTGCCAGGACCAATCCCGAGGACGTCGAACTGCTCAAGAACTGCAAGCAGATCCTGATCGAGTTGGATGCGCTTCGCGTGACGACAACACAAGCTTCTGAAAAATTACGAGCATTGCAATCAGCGCGTGTTTAACGAGCTCAATTTACAAAGCTCTAGTTACAAAGCTTGCTGAATCTGTAACGTCTGCACCATATCCGGTGGCAGTTAAGCGCGGTGCTTCATCCACTTCGCGACTACGCCGCGGAGGTGTTCCAGCAAAAATGGTTTGTTCATAAAGTCGTCCATTCCGCACTGCAAACAAGTATCGCGGTCTGAAATGCCTGTCACAGCGATGATAGGAACTCTCGGCAACTTCTTTGTCTGCTCAGCTTCGCGGATAAGCTTAGTCGCTTCCAGTCCGTCCATAAGCGGCATGCTGACATCCATCAGAATCAGTCCGTAGTGTCCCTTGGCGACAGTTTCAACGGCCTCTTTGCCGTTGACAGCCTCATGCCCAACTAATCCAATCACCTTCAACTGCGACAGAAATAGCCTTCTTAGAACCTCGTTGTCTTCGACGACGAGCACTAGGTCTGAGCCGGATTTGTCCGAACCAGATTTATTTTGATCTGTCTTTTTTACGAGAGAAAGGGCTCGTTTCGGTTTTGGAGGCATGGCACCTGATTTATTGTCAAAAGTCGAACTTTATCCCCGTTAATTTACACCATTGTGCTGCTTGATTAGTCAATCTAGCGACCATAGCGATCAAAATTTTCAATAAATTTGCTGTGCCTATTTGGAAATCGGCAGCCTCAGCCAGTTTTGGAAATCGGTGTACCTGAAGCTGGTCGCCTTGTCAGGCGGTTAGTCCTTCAGACTGACGGTGTCCAGAATTTTATAATCGCCGCCTTCGCCGTCGCTTTCCACCAGGCAGACGTTTTCCACAGCTAAATGTATCGGCAGGAGCTCGTCAAGAGAATTGATGCACTTTGTATCGACGCGCACTTCCACACGATGGAAAGCGAGCTTTTCTGAGGGCGTTTCGACCCGTCGGTCCAATCGCATCAACGTGATGTGCGGTTTGAAGTCCTGGTTATGTTCCTGTTCGGTTTGAGCTGTATAAAAGGGAATCAATCCTGTGCGAATCGCTCGCGACAAATTTTCGACTTTTGTGGGAATAGGTCGATTTTCGATGACGATCACTCGAGCTTTTCGGGAGTTCGGCCAGACTGAAGGTTTAGTGAAATCCATGACTACTTCGCCGCGGTCATCATCAATCTTGCTGCGTTCGTAAACGATTTTGTGCAGTGTCGAACTTAATTTGGACACGAGCTTCGGGTCGACCGAACCCAGGAACAGCCACGTGATGTGCAGGTTGACAGGTCGCACCCAACGCAGCTTTCGCTCCCAAAGGCTCTCCAGATGCTCGTTCTCGCCCGGCAGAACGGCAAGCCTCTGCTGGTCTGCCTGAGTCAAAAAAGTGCCTACGAATAGCTTGGGCATCCTAGTCCTGTTCCATCTCGCGCGAGTAAAAACCTCGGCTCTCGTTCTCTAGCTTCATAAGGTAATCGCTTATGCGGTTGGTGGGGGCAGTTTGTTGATAAATTTCATTTATTTCGCCGATGATTTGTTTAATGCCAAGGCTGTCGGCGTATTTCAATATGCCACCCCGAAAAGCTGGAAAACCGATTCCCAGCACAATGCAAAGGTCAATTTCGCGAGCCCGCCGCACCACCTTCTCTTCTAAGCAGCGAGCCGCCTCATCCACCATGGGTAGTATCATCATATCTGCAAGTTTTAAAGCTTGTTCGAGTGACGGCTCGTCTTCGGATATTGTGAATCCCAATTTTTTTTGCAGATCGGGATTGAGGGAAACCTTTTTGTCATCTTGCCAGATATAAGTTCCAGAGCCGGTTACGCGTCCTTGAATTCCCGCGTCGATTGCTTTAGAAATTGACGAAGGAATGGAAAATCTATCACCGATTTTTGCATTTAGGTGTTTCGTTACCGACAGCGCAAGTGAGAGTCCGATTTCGTCGAGCGCGGCGAACGGTCCGACCGGCATGCCAAAGTCAGTTGCCGATTTCTCCAGCCAGTTTATCGGAACGCCGCTTTCTGCGAGGCGTGCGGCTTGCTGCAAATACGCGTAGACAATTCTATTCAGTAAAAATCCAGGACTGTCTCGAACAATCTGCGGCAGTCTTTTTGAATTGAGAATGAACTTCGTTGCTTGTGCCTGGGCATACTTGCTTGAATTAGCATGAGGAATTAACTCGACCACTCGTATTTGATCTACAGGATGGAAGAATTGCAGACCGACGATGTTTGCATTGTTAGGGATGGATGCGGTGATTTCCCCAACTGAGTTTGTGGATGTGAGAACTCCTAACACTGTGTCTGAGTCTAATTTGGTGGCAACTGACGCTAGATCG
>JBBQFO010000223.1:0-6721 GCA_038322035.1 Candidatus Obscuribacterales bacterium | reverse complement strand
AAAGTCAATCATCTTTGTTCTCTCGGGCTGTACTGGGGAGTTGTTGATATTAGTCGCTACAAGTATTCGTTGTCTATGCATGTTCTGTAATCGTGAACTGTGAAGCGTCCCTGTTGAACCTTCAAACGTCCAGCCCTTCCGAGAATAGGAGCAGGGAACCACGTCGTCCGCAACTCCGTCTCTGCGGCAAGCAGCGGTTCCGACCGCATCAATATACACGCTGAAATTCAGCAAAACGGCACAAAGTGACGATTGTCGCATGCCCAACTAAGGAGTCGAAAATGGACGAGATTAAAATGCCTGTGCAAGTTTTCAGAGGAGACGCTGAAATTGGATCAGGTGAATTACTCCCGAATGGTGCAAGCTTAGCCTTTTGCCCAAACGATGAGAAATTTGAATTGCTCAAATTCATGGCTGATACCAACCAAGTTGAAGAAAGAATTCCAATGAAGTTTTGGTGTGATGGAAAGGAAGTTTCATCCGGTGAGCTCTATAACAGTGGTGAATACATTTGCCTGTGTCCTGAGAACCAGGATTTGAGCCTTGTCGATCCTAATAGTTCTGCTCGACTCTTCGTCGATGAAAAAGGACTTTTTGCTCGCCTGGAGGTGAGCACCCGGTCTCACTAATTCGATCTATCTATGAAGGATTTCCTGAGTTCGGAAAAACGAAATTAGGTTTTTAGGGATCCAAAACATTCAATGCGGTACCGACTATTATGTCGGTACCGCATTGTCGCTTGTAGTCCATGTCCGACGAAGCTGCCCGAGCAAATTTTATCTGTTCAGGTTGGCTCTTGAAGTTTGAATTTCATAATCTTGTAGGAGCTGATTCAGAGCCATGCTTGCCCTTAACTGCCGCACCGTATGTGATGCGTTGTCGTCAATAAGTTGCACTTTTGGTTATGTACCAACATAGCGAAAACTGGCAGGACATAGGAGACTAGAGCAACCAGCTGTGTATTTACTAAGGGAAACCCTATGCCGCGAATCATAGGTTCACTTGTTGTGAGCCAAAAAGATACATCAGCGAAATTTGTACTACACGAGCCAACTTCGTACGAACTGCCCTGGCATTTGATTAGAAACAGAGAGACGATCCGCGCGTTTCTCGAGCGCTTCTCTCCGGCTTGCAGTGTCCAGACCGAGGGGATGACGATTTACTCTGTCGACTGCGATGCGGTCGTACTTGAGGAGTGGTTTAGGAAGCAAGACAAATAGCTAAGCCGATTGCTCGTGAGGCATTGCTATTAGGTGGGCTGCGGCGGCGAATTGTGGATTATAAACTACATTTCCGCCATGAATAGAGACCGGATGCGTTTGCAGCAATGTATCAAGCGTCTGCTCGTCAAAGATGTGCGTGTTGTACTGACAGATGCTCACTAGTTTGTCTTCAAAAAGGCAATTTACTTTCGCTTCGTAATCTAGCAGCGCTTTTGGTGTGATTTTGTAGGTCTTTGCCCAAGTCATGTCACAGGCGCAGCGTAGTGCCTTAAATCCATTTTGTAGGGCGTCGGAAATAATTGAGCGACCAAGGCTGATTACGTCGTCTGGATCGAAATAGCCCTTGCGCAGATAGACCTCTTCAGGCGTCGCTGTGGCTATCGCACCTTGAGCCACAAGCGCTTCAACATCGATACCGGTGTCGCCGAGGACCTTCAAAACGAAATCCGACGTCGGTTTGTCTGAGACGTACAGGCACTTCTCGCCCAGGTCCAAGCCCGCTTTCATGTAGAAGGCAATTGCGGTGATCTGCTGTTCTCTGTCCGTGTACGCCATGCAGATGTGGTCATGCACGCGCAATCCGCTCATGTGGGTTTTTAAGCCGCGGTAATGGTCTTCGAGTTTCATTGCAGGGACCTCCAGGCCTATTATCCCACTGGTCGGATATAGTATTCGAGTAACAATGCCCAAGAGGCTTATCGGGTAAGCCTCAAGGGATTGATAAACTTTCGAAACACAGCAGCATTGGCGATCAATCCCTACCGGATTCGCGGCCGTCCTCAGCATTCAATTTAACTTCTGAGAGAAGTTAGGCAGCCAATGCAAGCTTCATGAGCTGGGCTTTGACTTGTGGATTCTTTACGTCGGCGATGATTGCTGCGAAGTTGTCTTTGGTGATGAACTGGTAGTTTACTTTCAATCCTTTCATGTCGTGGTTGCCGTTGCGTTCAGGAGCGAAGTTATGTTGTAGAGCACGAGTGAGAGCCATTACTTCGTCGATGCTGTGACGCTTTCCGTCGGACTTGAGGATGCGCTCTGCTGATTGGAACGGACCTTCTCCTCTGCGTACTGTTGCCAGTGCCATCAACTTGTCGGTTGGTACTGCTGGTGGTGTTACGTCTGGTTGCTTCGCTGGTTCGGGCTTGGTCAACACTTCGGTGACTGCTGCCGCTGTTACGGTGGCTACAGCAACTGCGGTTGAATCAAGCGCTGTCGCAACTCTGGCTGCGACGACTGGCTCGACTACAGTTGCGGCTCTTTCAGTTGCGACGACTGGCTCGACTACAGTTGCGGCTCTTTCGGTTGTGACAACTGGCTCAGCGACAGTTGCGGTTATTCTTTCGGTTGCGAAGACGGGTTCAGCAACAGCTACTATGCGATCCGCAGCGACGAGTGGTTCTGTAACGGCACCACCGGCGATGCGGGTGGCAGCAGTATCGATGAGAGCTTCAGCAACAGGAGCGGCTACTTGCCTTTCGATTACAGCAGCGGCTGTGCGTTCGGCGGCTACTCTGGTGATTACCGTGGCAGCTGCTTCGCCGGCGCGGATGGTGGCTGCGAGGGCAGCGCTTCCGCCCAGTGTATAAACAGTAGCTACAACTGCAGCTACATCAACAGCGAGTTTGCCAAGAGCTTTGATTTCTTCGATTGGAGCAGCGCGATTCTGCTCAACTGCACTGGTGACCAATGTGTTGATCTTTTCCTGCATTTCTTTAGGCAATTGTTTGTGGAGAGCTTGGAATTCTGTGAGCATTCCCTTTTCGATCTGCAATGCGCGCTCTACTGTTTGAGCGCTGGCATCGAATGCGAAGCGGGTCAATCCTTCGGTTGTTTTGGCGTGTTCGAAGGCAGTTTGGTTGCCATCGCCGTTTGGTTTCAAGTAGTTTTGAAATTGCACTTTGTCTGCTGCATCAACTAGGGGCATGTAATCGTTCGACAAGTTGCTGTGATACTTGTTGTCGTAAGAGTTGAGAAGAGCTTTCTTTTGTTCGTCGGTAGTAAGTTTGGCTAGTTCGCCTTGAATATCTTTGTAAGATCCGCCGCTAACGACGATGGCGCGCATTCTGTCTTCTAGTCTTTCTTGTCCGCCTTGTGCAATTACGTTATTGAGAATTGCCTTTTCTGAATCGTTCAACAGTGTTGAGAACTGAGTTCTTTGTGCTTCTGGGAGGCGAGCGATATCTGGGTAAAGCTGGTTGATCGGAACTCCGAGAGCTACTTTATCGCCGAGTGGAACGTGTCCATCTTGGAATAATGGGCTGTTTGGACGAATCGCCGTTGGCATTGCATCCATAACAGCTGCTTTCATTTTCATTTCTTCGTCAGTTTGTTCTCTCCAATCTTTGTTGAGACCTTCTCTAACTTTCGGATCTGCCAACAATTTTTCGACCAGATCGATTTGTTGACGTGGGCTGACGCCGTCCATTGTGTTTTTTTGGATTTGCTGAAGCGTTGACAATTCAGGTGGTTTGCCCGTTTTCGCAACTTGTTCGAGAACTGATTTTGCGAGATCTCTAGGTCCGTCTCCAAGAGTGTTAGCGACGATATCGTCGATTCTCTTGCGATAGTCAGCATCAGATTTGTACTTTGCTGCGTCACTTGGTGACATGCTTGCAATGGAGCTGGCGAGATTTTTGTCGGTGGCACCACCAGTCTGAGTGTCTCTGTAAACTTCCCACACTGTGCGCTTGACGCCTTGTGATGCTTCGAAATTTGGAGCTGCAGCTTTAGCTTCGATTATCTGATCCATGCGACGGTTTACATCTTCGTTGGTTTCGTAGTTCCAAGTGGACGCCAGCAAATCACGCTTGTAGGCTGGGTTTTGCAACAGCTTGTAATCAGCTGGCGACATGTTCTCGATAGCGTTCATCATCTCTTGAGTGGTGTGTCCACCGCCAAAGATTCCCAAAGTGCTTGGTTTATCGAGTTCAGCAAGTTTCGAAATTAAAGTCTTTCCGCCATGTGCGATTTCGTCTTCAGTAATATCTCTTTGTTTTTTGCTCATTCCAGCTTCTGTCATCGCTTGTTGGACTTTCTGGTAGTAAGCCAGAGCTGCTGTTTCTTGTTCGTTGGCAGGCCGACGGTTGTTGAGAGCGAGCTCTTTTCCTGCGGAGAAATCTTGCTGCTCTTTTGGTGTTGAGCTGGAAGCTGCTAAGTCGACATTTTTTGGATTATCGAGCAAGCCGAAAAGAATGTTGGAGTCGCCCTTGATGATTGTTGGGATTGAAACCTTGCCGTCTTTCAACAAATCGTTTGCTACGTCGATTTGAGTTTGGCTGGCGTCTGCAGTGAATCTGTGGTTGAACACGCTGACGAATTCAGAGTCTCCAGAAAGTGCTTTGCGAGCGGCGATTGCTTCTTTGGTGTCGCCGTTGACTGCATCAGCAAACATCTTGAGGTCGCTGGCGCCGACTGCAGTGTTCGCCATCTTCTTTATGTCTTCAGCTGATCTGTTGTCTACGCCTTGAGTCATGATGCCGAGAACTCGGCGATTAGCATCGGTAAGTCCAGGAGTTTCGCTGATCACGTTGTCGACGTAGGCTTTTTGGTAAGCGTTGTAGGCAGCGCGCTCTGTTTCGTTGGCTGGCTTGCGGCCGCTGATTGCGATCTCTAAGCCAAGTGTCAAGTCTCGATGTTGTTTTTCGGTGGCGTCGGCTGGAACCAAATCCTTCGGAGCCTTTGCGCCATCTACTTTTTGCAAATCAGTAGCCATTTGGGAAATTTGGTCGGAATTCAAACTGCCTACTGCTGCGCGCATCAAGCGATTGCCTTGCTCTGGATTAACTTTGGTTGTCTCGATTGCGACTTCAAGGTTTCCACCAAAGTTTGTTCGGCTGTCGGTGCGATTGAGCATTCCTTCGACGGTGCGGAAGTTGACGCCGTCTCCACCGATATATTTTTTGACGTCGTCACGAAGCTTTGTGCCGTAAGTTTGTTCGTACTTCGCTTCGAGGGCTGCGGTGTCTTTGGCGTTCTTGGGATCGAGAATTCTTTCGACTGCTGCAGCGTCTGGATTGCTGACGGTGCCGAAGTAGGATGTCTTTGTCAGGGCTAATCTTACGAGTTCAGCATCTTTGGCGATGGCTTCAGGGGTCGCATCTGGGGCTTTTCCGTCGGTCAATGTCAGGTTGGTGATCAGCCCTTTCTTAGTCAGATCTTCAGTGTTGGCAGCTATCCGACTGGTTTCAGGATCGCGCTTTGTCAGATCGACATCTGGTCGGGCTGCGACGACTGGCTCTTTGACTTTGTCTGTCTTTTCAACTTTTTCTGACATTTTAATATCCTTCGGCAAGCCAGAGGCTGTCTGCCGGAGCAAATAATCTAGTAAAAGGGCTGGGTTAGTTGGCACTATTAATATAGGTTGCCAACATTACCATGACATTACCAAACGGTAGGACCCCAGCATTTGACAGCCGGAGTCCGGAAGATGCAGAGGGGCGCCCGGGGCAGCGCTAGTTGAGCGCCGCGGCAATGGCTCGGTCGAAAGCTGGGATTACAGCCGACCACGACGAGTCGCGAACTGGTGAGCCGGTGTTTATCAAAATCTGGCTTGCTTGTGCACTCGTCAAACTTGGATTGATACTGATCAACATCGCGATTCCTGCGCACCAAAACGGTGCAGAGAACGACGAGCCGTAATAGAGAAATTTCAAATGGCGGCGCACCACAGATGGTTGCACTCCGCCTGGCGCTGCTGCAGGATCGCCCTGGACATGCGTTAGATAATTGGCAAGCGTGCGGGCTTTGTCAGTTCCTTGTACTACAACAACATTGCCGGTCGGGTATGTCGTGTAGGTTCCCTTATCATCACCTGCCGCCATGACAAGAATGTCACCTTGACCCAAGAGAGTTCCGGCCAGAGTCTGGATGTCTGTCACGCTCCAAATTGGTGGGTCACCGAATTCTACTCCATAGCTCAAGTTGCAGGGACCGGGTCCACCACGCAGAGTTTGATTGTTGATACACCACACCAGGGCATTTTCGATCACCGAATAGGAGGCATCTCCGTTGTCAGTTATTTGAACGTTAGTCAGATAACAGGGCACACCCGGAGTGAAACACCCCGCGCCCGCCATCATTTCGCCGTTATCGGTCAGGCAGCCCGTGATACTACTATCGATATCACCTTCGGGGTTCGATCCATGAACCGGTTCTCTCGTGACAGTCGTGCCCATGGCGTTGTATTGGGTTATGTATGCACCGAGTTCGTTGTTCCGACGCACGGGTTGCGTTCCACTTCCAAGAATCGTTATGTAAGCGGGATGCACTTGCTTCGTGGAGTAGAGATTCCGAGCCGGGATCCATCTCATATCACTCAACGGCCATTGATAACTGAAGGCGGGATCGTTTGGCACAGATCGCTGGAACAAAGCCTTTCCCAAATAATTTCGATGGACTGAAACGATGTTCTTATCGAGAACGACCATCGCCATGATCTGTTGAAGAGCAGTCTCACTCCTACCCTTCGGCGGTCTGAGATGGAAGATTGAATAGTCAGC
>JBBQFO010000222.1:0-6724 GCA_038322035.1 Candidatus Obscuribacterales bacterium | reverse complement strand
TTTGTTGACCATGCTCTTCTCCTCGCTGCCTCTTGCAAAGCCGCATCGCTCCTTAGTTTCAAAGGAACCAAAAGTTGGGACGAAAGGCAATTATAACTTACCCAATGAAAGAATCAGGGTTGCGAGCACTTTTCAAACGAGTGCTAGCACACCAGCAAATAAATGCAAGTGACGATATATGTCTGAGAGTACCAAAATGGATGTCTGAAACACGCATGTTTTGCGAGGTTTACAGACAGATTGTTGTCCTTGTTGCGTTGTAGAGTTTCGGAAACTTCTTTTATGTCGTGATTAGCTAAAATGAGCATTTATGCCTCTCTTGGACCTTTACGATATTCGTTCCAGTGTGTAAAGTGAATACATAAAGAAGGCGGTTGATTAATCGCGCTCCCGCCTCTGAAGTTACAAGTTCTTGTTAAGAACCGTAATTGTTGGACCCTACTTAGAGTTGAACTAAGTGGTTCCCGATATCCCCTGCTGTTTACGTGAGGAACTAAGCTTATGCCCAAGAAGGTACTGATCGCTCTGCCACCAGCCATGCTAGAACAAGTCGATTTCATTGCTCAATGCGAACACCGCACACGCTCTGACTTGATAAGAGAAGCTCTCCGTCGTTACCTCGACAATTTTAGACGCACCCAAGGCGCACACCTGGCAGTCAGCACGCTAGAAACAGCTGACACATTTGCCACTACTCTTTCGTAGAAGTTTTCCGACTCCTCCAACTAGAGAATAAAAGCCGTTGTAAGCAAGCCTTACAGCGGCTTTTAGATTAGCACCACTTTTGAACAGGGCGCATCAACCGTTAAGAACCGCAACTCGTCGTGGGCGTATCGACTGATGACGGATAATGATCACAAGCATTGTCAGTTGTCCCCGAATTTGATAGGGCACTGACGATTCGACCAAATTGTTTGTAAGCTCACCAAACAGCTCTGTAGTCTTCCAGAAGGCGTTTTACCGGCATGGGCTGTGGAAAACCTTATATACAGAATGAAGTGAAAGTGAAACCCGGTAAGACGCCCGTTTGCAGCTGATATGATGGCAAGCACGCGAAAGGGTACCCGATGCACGAAGACGAAAAATACTACAACGCTCTCTCGGCATGGATGCCGGAGCTAGACAGCCTGGCGAAATTGCAGATTGAAATTGGACTGGCGCTACGTGGTTTGAGTGAGAAGCGAGTCACATTAGAAGAAAAAATGATTCGCAGGCATCTTCATCAGTTATCAGCCCTGTTTGGAATGGTCGCTGAAGAAGCGCACCAGATGCTAGCTTCACAATATGATGCAAATGCAGAAACCACTCTTGACGAATTGCGCACTCTCAGTGTGGAAGTTCAAGATGTGGTGGCAGATTTGCTCAAAATCATTCGCTACAACTTGAATTTTTTAGAGCAGTACTATGAATACGACTATTACAGCCGACTTCAAAACGACCATAAGTTTGTCGATCGTACGCAGAAGATCGTAGACGATTTGCATAACGTAGTCGCAAACGCCGCTAAATAGGCAATAGTGATCGATAGTCGACATCGAGACTCAAATACGGGCGCATCTTTATATAGCATCTGCGCTGAGAAGATTTTCCATACTTAGCTTGCAAGCGACTTTGCGCTTTTGAAGAGGCATTCAGCAAGTCGGAGCACTGTGCCAATTGCGCACCAACACGAAATGCCTATATCAGGTGTCCAAAACTTTGGTTCCTGTAGAAAACTTTCTATTCGCCGTTCTACTTAGCTATCGTATTCGCCGATCTGACGTAGTGCTTTTTGGACTTTCCACCGAACTCCGGCATCTTCGTCGGAAGCCGCATCGTGCAATGCCTTCACGATTACTTCATTCTTGTCGGATTTGCGTGCGCAAATTTTTCCCAACGCTTTTGCTGCAGCCTTTCGAACTTCCGCATTGGCATCACGCAGTAGCTCTGCGATTTTCAAAACTGCATCTTCGTGAGGTGCCGAGACACGCTCGATTGTGCGCGCTGCTTCCATTCTCACCCACTCATCTGGGCTATCGAGCAACCCGGCAACTGGTTTCATATAAGACTTAGCGATGCCCGGTCGCTCCTGGAGCCACCGCAGCGCAGCCAGCTTGACATAGATGCTTTCGTGACCGAGAGCTTGCACAAAAACTTTCGCATGCGCCTTGAGCACTTCTTCAGGCAAGCCGAGTTTCAAGCCGCGCACTTCAAAGCCCGGATAATCGTGCTGCACAATCATGTTATCGACTATTTCTGCCAGATCCGCTAGTTCCATGCTCAGAATTATATCCACTTGGCACTAGTAATGATGCACTTTGCTAGTCTCGCGTGCAGTGTCATGCAACAAAGACGAGATCTAAAGCGAGCTACTGACCGCCAAAAAGATTTTTCAACATGCCATCTAATCCACCTGCAGGCATAGTCGGAGTCTGTCCGCCCCCGCCTCCACCGCCGAACATTCCCTGCAGTCCGCCCAATCCTCCGAGCCCGCCCATACCGCCAGGCATGGCACCTTGCATCGCCTGCATCGGATCTGTATTCATAACAACGCCCTTACCGATGCTGCCGTAGAGAACCATCTTCTCTAGAAACCGTTTGCTGGCATCGTAGCTAACAGTCGCGCATTGCACATAAAGCACTGTTGGACTTTGTCTCGTAAATCTTACGACGCTTTCACCATAGCCGGTGCGTGCAATATGGGTGCGCTTGTCCCAGGTAGTCTCCGCTGTAACTATTTGCTGTTCTAGTACGTTCGAGGCTAGTTGACGCGTTTCATTTTTCAGCACGCGTTGACGCATTTGATTGCCCGATACGCTGGTTTCCCCGGCACTCGTTTGCACGTCACCGAACTCAAGAACGATCGGCACATTCATACTTGATACCATTTGGCTCATCATGCCACCAAATGCGGCATTACCGCCGCTGCCACCAAGCATCTTTTTCATCTCATCCGGCACTTGTGTGTCGCCTGCAGGCACCATGAATAAGCATCTCGCAGGTTCCAGCGCAATTGCACCACGTGATCGATCGAAGTTGAAGTTGACCTGCCCTACGTTTCCGGGCTTCATCGCCTGAACCGTTCTTCTTGCTTCTTCAGGATCGATGCGATAGTAGTTTGGATCGACCTGCACTTGTTGCAAAACAAGACGTCCGCCCCAGTTTCCCTGATAGTTGTCCGGGAATGATCTAACGACGCCACTCAATATAGGTGGTGTGGCGGTAGCTCTGCCTACCAAAACACCTCGTGGATCCATCATCGGAGTTTGAGCCTTCAATGACGGGAAGGAAGCGCCTGCGCTTGCAGAAAGTTGTTCGATACGGCCAAAGAGCATTGTTGGCTTTTTGGCTGCCGCAGTTTCTGTCGGGCGTTCAGTCGCTCTTGCGGTTGTTTTCTCTAAAGTCCTTTCGGCTGGCGTATGCGTTTCGGCTGCTTTCGGATGCTCCAGTTCTATCTTCGGAGCAGCTTCGGCGTGTTCGACCCGCAATTTTTCCTCGCTAAAGGCCGGTACATGCGGCAAAGCTTCTGTCGCCGCCGGAGTGACTGGGGCAGCTTCCCGAACAGGCGCAGGAGGCGGAGCGCTTACTGTAGGAGCAGGCGTGACCGCTTCACTTTTAGTCGCGGGCTTTGTCGAGCCGTCCTTATTCATCCAGGGGAAATTGTCGGGATTGCCCGCAGACGGCGCAGAATCTCCGTTCATAATCTGTTTTTCAAGGGCTGACATGCCGCCGTCGGCATACGCCAAACCGCTGAAGGAGCCAGACAATAGGAGCGAAACTGCTAAACCAATCGATAGCTTATTTGCCATGAAATTATCGCCTTATTGGGACCTTTGTCTAGTTTATACCCTGTTGCCGCAAATGGGGCTCGCAAGGCAATCGATCTCGAGGCTGTAAACTAAGATGCAGATTGAATTGAATCCGATTCCAAGAGCTGCATACCTGACGGTACCAAATATGGTGCAAGCTGTTTAAGATGTTGAATGTTATTGTGATCATGGGCGTGGCTGGCTCTGGAAAGACCACCGTTGGCAAATTGCTGGCAGAAAAACTAGATTGGCAATTTGCTGACGCCGACGATTTCCATCCGCCTGCTAACGTCATTAAGATGAGTGCAGGTCATGCACTTTCAGATCAGGACAGGGCTCCATGGCTGCAAACCCTGCGCGCTAATATTGAGACTTGGACTAGCAAGAATCAGTCGACTGTGCTTGCATGTTCAGCTTTGAAGGCGAGCTATCGTGAACTCCTGCAGGTGAGCAATGCAGTCTCAGTCGTCTATTTGAAGGGTGATTTCAGCTTATTTGAAAAACGCCTGCGCGGTCGCCAGGGTCACTTCATGAAGACGACAATGCTTGAGAGTCAATTTCAAACTCTGGAAGAACCTGAAGGCAGCCTTACTGTTGATGCTTCTGAAAATCCAGAAAGCATCGTCAAAGAGATCCGCGCCAAGCTTGAACTCAACTAAGAGCGTAGAGAACCGATCGACAAAACATCTTCAATTTGTTTGATCGCATCATGCGGCAGAGAAATCGCGGCTGCTTGAATGTTGTCTTCAATTTGAGATGACTTTGTGGCGCCGATGATGACGCTACTCACTTCTGGCAAACGCAGGCACCAAGCCAATGCCAGTTGAGCCATTGTGATTTTCAATTCGGATGCAATCGGCACAAGCTTCTGCACCAACTCTAAAGTCTCGCGAGACATCAAGCTGCGTCCAACCATAAAAACGTTATTGCGATTGTCGGCGGCGCGACTGTCTGGTGGAAATGGATGATCAGGTTTGTACTTGCCAGTCAGAACGCCCTGAGCGAGCGGCGAAAAGACGACTTGCCCGAGCCCTAATTTCTTCGAAACTGGAATTACTTCCTTCTCGATTTCTCTCGCCAGCATGCTGTATTGGGGTTGATTCGAAACTGGTGGCATCGCGTTCATTGAAAGCGCAGTCTGTACAGCATCCTCGATGTGCTCAGCTTGCCATTCGCTGACGCCCCAGTACAAAATCTTTCCCTGTCGAATCAAGTCATCCATGGCGCGGACGATTTCATACATTGGCACTTCAGCATCATACCGATGGCATTGATAGAGGTCGACGTAATCTTGCTGCATGCGTTTCAGACTGGCATGACACTGTTCAAAAATGTGCTTGCGGGAAAGTCCCTTGTCGTTTGGACCTTGCCCCATTGGAAAGTAGACTTTAGTAGCCAAAACAATTGCGTCACGATTGAGATTCTTGATCGCTTTGCCGACTGCGACTTCACCGGCGCCCTGAGCATAGACATTGGCAGTGTCGAAAAAGTTTATGCCTTGCTCGAAGGCATAATGGATTTGTTTGGATGCGGCTCTCTCTTCAACAGAGCCGCCATAAGTGAGCCAACTGCCCAATCCGACTTCGCTGACTTTGACGCCCCACTTACCCAACTTACGATATTGCATGACGCAGTCCTCACCCTAAAACTAAGACGGGTTCTCGACCCCTTTATTAAGAGGCAAAAAGAAGATTACGATAATACCAGGGACTGAGGCGAGAAAACTGAGAAGGAAAAAGTTCTGGTAGCCAAGCCACGTCTGCAAATAGCCGGATACGTAGCTAGGTACTAAAACTCCGAGTGCCATTAAACCTGTAGCTGTTGCGTAATGCGCTGCTTTATATTCGGCTCGAACAGTTGAAAGGAGGAAAACGGTATAGGCAGCCACCCCCAGTCCGTATGAAAATTGTTCGTACGCATTCAGAACACACACTCCAATCAATGGCGGTTTTAGAATCGCCATCACCCAATACAATAGAATGGCTGAGTTCTGCACGATCGCAGTAGGCAGTAAACACTTCTTCAGTCCCTGCTTTGAAATTAGCCAACCGCCGAAAATGCCACCAATTAATAAGGCAACCGTACCGACAGTTCCATAGATCAAACCAAGATCTGCAGTGGAAATTCCGAGCCCGCCCTTTTCGACCGGATCGAGAAGAAACGGTTGAGCCATCTTCAACATCAAAGCATCGCCAAGTCTGAATGTCAGGATATAAATGACTGTTGGAACAATCGATGGTTGCTGAAAAAATGTGCGGAAGACTGTGAGGAATTCAGAAAATGTAAGGGTGGCGCGTTTGACCTGTTCAGGTCGCGGCAAGACAATGTTGTGGAAGAGCGAAAGACTTAAAAGGATGGCGGCGCAGATTGAAAAGGCCACCGCCCAGCCATTTACTATTCCAAAGCCACTCTCCGCTAACTTGCCTGCCAGAAAAACCAATCCTCCCGAGCCCAACAGCACCGCCATTTTGTATGCAGTGTTGCGAACTCCAACGTAGAACGACTGCTGTGAACTGTCGAGCACATCCATATAGTAGCCATCGATAGATATGTCTTGAGTGGCAGATGCAATCGCCATCAAAACCAGCACTCCAACTGAGATTTTGACTGGATCTGGAATTTCAACGACGCCTGCGAGTGCAATTGCTAAACTACCTAGCACTATTTGCGATACCACAATCCACTGCCTGCGCGTTCCGTACAGGTCTACCGTCGGTGCCCAGAAGAGTTTGATCACCCAGGGAATTTGAAGCAAGCTGGTGAACTGGGCGATGAATTCGTTGTCGGCATGCATATTCTTAAAGAATACGACTGACATCATATTGACTATCGTGTAGGGCAATCCTGATGCCAGATACAGAGTCGGAATGAATATGCCTGGTTTCAATCGGTTACCTTCAACGCTTGGCAGCGAGCGCAAAGAGCGCAAACCCAGT
>JBBQFO010000221.1:0-6858 GCA_038322035.1 Candidatus Obscuribacterales bacterium | reverse complement strand
TGAGCACGGATTGGACAGAAATGAACCAATGTACGCTCGTATCACTGCCGGAATCCGTAAAGCCATTCTCTCCGGTCAACTGGCTGACAATAGCCGCTTGCCGACCAATCGAGAACTCGCCACACTTTTAAAGATCGATCGATCGACTGTATCGCGAGCTTACCTGGAGTTGAGTCAGTCTGGATTGATCGACAGTCATGTCGGTCGCGGGACGTTTGTGCGACCGTTGGCTCAGCGGGGTGCTTCGTTCCGGACATCGGATGGAGCCAATGAAGTGTCCGCGGATTCGGTGTTGAATTGGAACGAAAAGTTTTCTGAATCTAGCCGCACTTCGCTGGATTTGATCAGTCGCCAACCGGCAGGAACTAATCAGCGTGACATGATTTCGTTTGCTGGTGGCATTCCGACTGAGGAATTCTATCCAAACGATCAATTTCAGCGCATCGTCAGTCAACTTCTGAAATCAGAGCATGCCGCCAAGATGTTTGGCTACAGTGCGGCGGACGGTAGTCCCTACTTGCGTGCGCAAGTGAAAAATCATTTACAGAGCCACGGTATCGAATGTGGTGACGATGAATTATTGATTGTTAGTGGTTCGCAGCAGGGAATCGATCTAGTGACGAATGTTCTGGTCGATCCAGGCGACTTGGTTGTACTGGAGGATCCGAGTTACTTCTGGGCGATCTGTAATTTCCGCGCACGTCAGGCTAAATGCTTGCCGGTGAGCATGGATGATGATGGCATCCGGCTGGATTTGCTTGAGTCGTATCTGTCCGGACAAAAAGCAAAGTTGCTCTATGTGATGCCGAGTTTCCAAAATCCAACTGGCGCGACTATGTCATTGCCACGGCGGATTGCGTTACTCGAGCTGGCGAAAAAGTATCAGGTACCGATCCTGGAAGACAACTTTGTCGGTGACCTCGTCTACGGTGACACTCCGTTGCCTCCGCTGCGTTCGCTGCCGGGGGGGAAGGACGTCGTTATTCATCAAGGCACATTTTCAAAGGCGTTATGTCCTGGATTAAGACTGGGCTGGTTGGTGGCACCACCTGAGGTGACTGCTCGTTTGTTGTTGGCGAAGAGGACGTCTGATCTTTCCACCAATTCAATTGCTCAGATCATTTTAGCCAAATATCTGGAAGAAGGGCTTTACAGCAAGCATCTTGAGCATGTGCGGTTGTCTTATCGAAGCCGGCGGGATGCGATGTTGGCCGCCTTGTCGCGTCGCTTATCCGGCCGTTTGGCTGACGATGACGGCGCCAAGTTGACTTGGTCCCGCCCCGATGGTGGATTGTTCATCTGGGCGAAGCTTGCTAAAGGTTTATCGGCGAGAGAGTTTCTCACTTTTGCAGAGATGCAGGGTGTCTCTTTCTCACCAGGCGACATGTTCTTTTTGAATGGCGGTCATTCGGAGTATTTCCGGTTGTGCTTCATTCAGACGGAAGAGTCGATCATCGAAGAAGGTATTGAAAGGCTTGGAAAAGCCATGCGCAGCTATTTGCAAACAGTTGCGCGTTCGAGCCTGTCGGAAGTCTCTGGCGGGGCGCGTGAGCGCAACAACGTACTGATTTAGTCTTGACTGGAGGAAATTATGGTCATCGAAACTAAGGATGCTGCAAACAAAATCTCGACTGGCACTGAGCTGGTCAAGAAAGCCTTACCGCAGATGTTGAAGGGTGGCGTCATTATGGACGTCGTCAATGCAGAACAGGCCAAGATTGCAGAAGATGCTGGCGCTGTTGCCGTAATGGCATTGGAACGAGTCCCTGCAGATATTCGCGCTGATGGTGGCGTTGCTCGCATGAGTGATCCTGAATTGGTCAGCAAAATTATCGAAGCAGTCAGCATTCCTGTTATGGCGAAAGCAAGAATCGGCCACTTCGTTGAAGCGCAGATTCTACAAGCACTGGGTGTAGATTGTGTTGATGAAAGCGAAGTCTTGACTGCAGCCGATGAGGAGTACCACATCGACAAAAACGCATTCACCATTCCGTTCGTTTGTGGTGCTCGCAATTTGGGCGAAGCGCTTAGAAGAATTGGCGAAGGTGCTGCGATGATCCGCACTAAAGGTGAAGCTGGAACTGGTGACGTCGTTGAAGCCGTGCGTCACGCTCGGGCTATTCTTGGCGAAATTCGTTTGCTGTCCACCATGCCTCGCGAAGAGCTGATGTCTTATGCGAAAAAAATCGGTGCTCCTTACGAGCTTGTTCTTAGGATCGCGCAGGAAGGCAAACTTCCGGTGGTTAACTTCGCCGCCGGTGGTATCGCAACGCCTGCTGATGCAGCTTTGATGATGCAAATTGGTGTTGATGGAGTATTTGTGGGTTCTGGTATCTTCAAATCTGGAGATCCGGGCAAACGGGCGCGAGCAATTGTAAAAGCGACGACGTTTTATCAGGATCCCGCAATCCTGGCTGAAGTCAGCCGCAACTTGGGCGAGCCCATGGTCGGTCGCACCGCTCGCAGCTTGAGCGAACTAGAACAGCTTGCACTTCGTGGTAACTAACTAGCTCGGTATCAAACTAGTTGAGAAAAATCGACTGGCTGCCGGAGGGTCTATGACAAAAATTGGTGTGCTTGGACTGCAAGGATCTTTTGCCGAACATATTGCGGCGATTGAAAAATGTGGCGCGCAAGCCGTTGACATAAGACACTCCTGGCAGCTAGCAGATCTTGATGGATTAATCATTCCTGGTGGTGAATCTACAGCTATTGCCAAGCTTACAGGCGACAATCCTGATCCTATATTTGATACCATCAAAAAACGAGTCGAAGCCGGTCTACCTGTTTACGGAACTTGTATGGGCTCGATTTTTCTGGCGCAAGAAATCGAGGGCTCGGAGCAAGGACGGTTGGCTTGCATGGATATAAAGGTTCGCCGCAATGCTTTTGGTCCTCAACGCAATAGTTTTGAAACCTCCATCAATATTGATGCTCTAGGTGCTAAGCCTTTCCCAGCTGTTTTTATCCGCGCACCAATTGTGGTATCAGTGGGAGCTGACGTAGAAGTGTTGGCGAGTGTTGACGAAGGGATTGTGATGGCTCGACAGAAGCATCTTCTGGTCACAGCCTTTCATCCTGAAATTACAAATGACCTGAGAGTGCATCAGTATTTCCTCAGTATGGTGACGGACAGCAAGCAGTCTCAAGCTGACCGCGTTGTCGCCAAGCCGGATTGCATTCCTGCCTAACTATCGTTTTGCGCTCTTTACTGCCATACCTTTGGAATACAGTTCGCTGCCAACCACAGCTTCTGGATTGAAGGTTATTTTTGGCAGTTTAATTGTTTGCATCGTGTTGATATCGCCAGCACTGTCGTGATAGTAGCCCCAGAACGTAGGTCCCACCTTCTTTTTGCGGGGCTTATAGACTGGCATCATTTCTGACACATCCAAGTTATGCAGTACACTAAAAAGTGTAATGGTGGCACCGATGATACCAATGACAACGAGAAAACTAAGCATTATAACCATTACGATACTTCCTCTGGGCAAAATCTACGGATGCCAATGCAACGCATGTGTAGGGATCTGTGTGGGCGCGGCGAGGTCTCTGGTTGGATCGTGGAGAGCGACGGTGCCTGCACCTGGTGCATCGACGGCGCCTGCATATCTACCCCAGTAAGAGGCCGGTACTCGCGCTTGAGACAGTGTTTCGTCTATGTGGCAAAGACGAATCAGGATGAAAGAAACAACAAGTGGCACCATCAAAATGAAGGCGAACACAAATAGCGGAAGGAACATATGTTTCTCCTCATAGGGAAGGACACGTGATTCCTTTGCTTGCAGACATAAGATCCGCGAAGCAATAACGGCTTCCGTAGACGACTCTGAGGGCACAAAGTCAATTGATTGATTGCACTCTAGCTTCTCATGACATCTTCGTCCATGGGAAATCTACGAATGTTTTCTTTCATGCGCACATGCCGTTGTGATTTTTTTGCGAACAATGTTGCATCTCTTGATCAAACTTGAAAGCATCTAGGCGGTTAACGTTGCCAGCATCTTCGCGATCCTCCTCGCAATTATCTGTGCGATGCTGATATATCTAGTGCTTTCGTTGATATCTTTTTGACATGAGCGGTTATGTCTGGTGGCCAACTTTCTATCTTTTGAAAAAAGCGACTGGAGTCGGCTGCGAACAATGCCCGCGTTGCTTCTTCAAATCCGGCCTGGTTGCCGGCCATTGCTGATATGAATCTGTAGGTTGAATCTTGCGCTGCCCGACGTTCATCCTTATATACGTTTGCACGTTTTGCATCTTCGACCAACTTTCTTAGTGCTACGGATGCGCCGCCGGGCTGCTGGTTCAGCCATTCCCAGTGTCGTGGCAATAAGGTTACCTCGCGAGCAACTACGCCCAGTTTTGGACGTCCGCGTCCTCGAGCACTGCTTTCGATGCGATCGCTGTTGTTCGTGCTGTCTGTGCTGTCGCCAATTTCATTAATCAACGGTTGCGCTGTAGTTGATTGTTGATTCAATCTATTTTTCAGCGCCTCAACTTGTCCACGAAAATCTATTTCAATTTGATTGCTTGTTTCATCGTCGAAAATCAGGATCGTCTCCTTTTCCCCTGCATCTAAGCTTCGTTTCGTTTGCACTGCGACTTCGAGCAAATTGCCTGTCGCTATCATGCGCGATCCGGCAAAGGAGGTGCACAGTGAGTTTCTTTCAATCGTCATCTCGTTTATCTCATCATTTTGTTTGTTTTAAATAGCTGTTATTTTGTTCGGGCATCGAAACTGTTCCCGCACTGTGCTTCTTCTTGGATTTTACCCGGACGAAATTCTTTTGTCAATATTACCCGGACAAAATTCATTTTGTGCTCTCGGTCTAGAGAGCAAAGGCGGTTAGTGTTTTCTACTTCTGGACATTTGTGGGGTACTTACCATGGGAGATTTACTAATGGTTAGGTATTTCCCCCAATCGACTAGTTGTTCGCAGGTATCTATGATTCTTGTATGACTCGAGTTAGTTGAGGAGCTGGATAAAACAAAGTCCGAAATTCAAGAAGCCTCACCTGAATCTGCCAAACTGAGCAGCTTGTGGAAATGGCTAGTTCTGGACAGAAGATGTATACGAAATCTCTCCGCCATACCTGATATCGCATATGGTGCTCAAGTTTTTGCCCGACACCGTGTGGAAATGGACCTTTCGCCTCAACATCAATCAAGTCAGTTTCAAATCGATGCGCATGACACGTTGAATAGCCCATGTACCGTCCAGCCGTTTTTAATTGGATAAGACAATGCAAATAAAACAAGCCCAAATAAGTGATTATCAAAGTCAAAGCCTAGCTCTAGCCAATCAGACTGTAGACCTTCTTGATCGGCTCGATCGCAAAAAAGAGCTTGAATTCGACCCTCTGAAGCCCATTCAAAAATCATCTACTCCGCTTGTTCGTCGTGTGATGCGACCAGCCGCCGACAAAGTCGCTCTGGAAAGCACTAGTTTCGCGCCCCCCGTAGCTGACGCAATTGTCAGCGTCACCATCGTCGATGCCGCACCATCAACTGTTGTGGAGCGAGTGGATGACTTGGCGTTCAGCCGCGATCTTACTTTCGCCCGCAACACAGCTATGAGAAATGTTGAACCATGGCGCGCTGAAAGTGAATTGAAGTTTGCTCAGAATGGTAAGCGCGCTGCCGAAGGCGGTCGCTATCTCGACGAGGAAACTCGAATTCGAACCATTGAGATTGCAGACGCACGTTTGGCAAAGGCACAACTTGCAAGTGATGCTGCCGGACCGACGAAATACGCTCAGACAGTACGCGCGTTAAGAGACTATGCGGCCGCCATCGCAAAACAAATTTCCAGCGAGTCTGATCTGAATATCCGCGACAAAGCAGCCCGTCACCTGGCAATCGATCTGGAATTGATGGTCCGTTCCGTCAAGAACCTGGAAAAGGGAGTCACTGGTGATTTGCCTCAGATCAATGTGCAGGAGCCGTTTGATTGCTGCGCTCGCCTGACAAAAGTTAGAGATCATCTGGAAGACAAAATTTCGCGAATCAACTCGAATCAAGACAGACGTTTGGATCGATTAGTTGAACAGAATTCGATCTTGACTCAGTTGCAGATCCGTCTTAATGAATTGCCGAGCGATGGTGTGATTTTCTTTTTCAATCGCGAAGGGTTGATCATCAAAGCTCCAATGAGCAAGCCAGGAAATATTCTTGTCGGTGTTGATCGCCTTGAATATCCGAAGAGCAAATTGAGAGCCGATGGCACTTTCGTGAACTGTAATGGTGAAACTGTCAAAGTCGAAATGACCTACAAGGCTATCGATGTGCCTCGCTGGAAGAATGCCGGCAATGGCCCAAATGGAGCTGGAATCGATCGTTTCGCCGGAGATGATATTGCCGGAGCAGCAATTGTTCGTCCGAAAGAAGGGGCGAAGCCGATTCAAGCGAATAAGAGAGTTTTCGTTGAAAAAGAAGTTGTCGGTCTGATTGGAGAACTGCCTAAAGACGTAGTAGAAGGCATGGCTTTTAAGGAATTAGCCAAGCGTTTCGGCAACATGGAATACGGCAAAAAGCCAATCGAATCAAAAACGGCTTAGGCCCCTACGTGTGCGCGATTTGAAAGAATTGTGCTTGGCACATGTAAGACCCGAAACAGCCCAAACAGGCTTGGCGGACTCAAAGCGAATGGGTGTTGGGCCGGAGTTGGGTAGGTAGCACCTCATAAAGCAGGAAAGCCACCTTTTCCTGCTTTCCTTGTGTGCTGGGCATGCTAAACAACTAGAGGTGAAAGTCCTCACACAACCTGACGGTGGTGAAGTGTAGCGAAAGACAAGTGCAAAGTCGCGAGGCAATGCATGAAAGAAGTCTGGAGCAAAGCTGCGAGTCGACGAACA
>JBBQFO010000220.1:0-6874 GCA_038322035.1 Candidatus Obscuribacterales bacterium | reverse complement strand
CTGTATCTTCATCGGTCTTTGTGGTCCAGTCTATTCATTGGTAACCTTGAATCATTCAACCGGTTACTGGGAAAATCTGCTTAACTTCTATATGACCTCTCAAGTTCTAATTCCGGGACCCGACCCTAATCCGGTAAGGTTTCTGCTCGATGAACAACTCCCCGATTTTAGTGAGTAATCACCACCATGGTTTCCTCCATCTCTGAAAGCTTACGTAAGCCAAGCAGCCTACTTAACCTTCTGAAGAAACAAAAGTCAGAGCCCTACTCTGCTGAGGCTCTTTCGAAACTGCCACCGCTATCGGTGCCCAGACCAAATCCATCGGCTCCTGGACTCGTTCCCCTGTGGGATTTGTTCCAGGATGATCAATCCGGACTCGGTGTCGTTGTTTTAAAAGACGGAAGTTATCGTTGCTGTTTCGAAATGGACGGTGTGCATGTAAGTGGATTCGATGAAGTCCGGTTGGTATCCCTGATGAACCACTTCACCGGCTTCCTGAATGGCATTGACACATCTGTTCAACTGACAATCGTCTGTCACAACATAAGCAAACGAGAATATTTCGAGCGCCACCCCGTTGAGGTCGTTGATAATGATGAGTTTCTCAAGTACGTCGCGAAAGTTGTTGAAAACGATGCAGCGTTTCTTCTCTCCAAAAATTTCATCCCTGAACTCAAGTTCTATGTCACCTTCTGTTATCGCCCTCCCAAAGAAAAGCCAGCGAAGCAAAGTTGGGTCGACCGCGCTGTCGGCAACGTACTTGATGTATTCACAAACCAGGCCTCGCGACAGACAGTCGGTGGCCACCTCAAGAACGTCACAACGCTAATCCAACGCGCTCAAGGTTATGTTGGGCAGCTCGGAAACTGCGGCATGACTGGCCGCCCGATCAGTGCCGTCGAATATTTCCGTATGCTCTACACAGAACTGAATCCAAAGACTGGAGCGGACCCGATTGAAAGCTTGCCGGTGCCACAGCGACCAAAGCAAGAATCTATTCCGCCTAGCCTTCGTCGAGTATTTCCTGATATGGAACCAGCAACGATTCGTCAGCAGCTGACAGAGTCGCGCTACGACTTCAGCAAGCCTGACTATGTCGTGATATCTGATGTCTCGGAGATGGATGAGAACAAAGAAGAGAAGGCGAAATTTATCCGCACTCTCTATATGAACCGGCTTCCTGAGCGAACTGGACCACTCTGGTTGCAACCTCTGCTTCGCTTGAATTGCGAGTGGCGCATGAATATTTTTGCGCACAAATTAGACAAAGATTTGTTCCGCAAGAGAATGCAACGCAAACAGGCTCAGTCGCATGCCAACACATATCAAGGCATTATGGGACCGCGCTCTGCACCGAACCAGGAAGAAGCTGAAAAGGCGCAAGAAGCAGCCAACATCGGCTCGGAGCTGTATACGTCCAACATGGAAGTTTTCAACTACGCAGTCTATTTCACCCTTAACGGTGAGTCGCTGGAAGAGTTGAATCGTGCCACAGAATACGTTCGTTCAGCCGCACCACAATGTCGTGGCGCCCGCTTCATTGTTGGCTATCACGAGCAAAAGAATTTGTTCGTCGGCAGTTTGCCTGGCCTGGGGCTTGATACCACCCGCCGTGGCAAAGCTGTTAGAACACCGACAGTGCGAAATTCATTTCCGTTTGTTCATGCCAAATTGGGATCGGAAAAGGGCGACTGGCTGGGCTTCTCGAAAGAGACTCTAGAGCCGGTGTTCCTGAACGCCCATGATGAAAAGTTACCGAACGCCGTATGCATAGTCTTCGGTCAACCAGGGGAAGGTAAATCCATGGTTGCCCAACAATTGATTCAAATGAAAACTCTGGCTGGCGCCAAGACTGTGATAATTGACCGTTCCGGCAGTTATCGCATGCTCACTGACGTGTATGACGATACCGCATACATCCGCTTAGGTCCGGACGGTTCGGTGTGCATCAATCTCTATGATCTGCCCCTTTCAACATATGATGGTAAGCCGATCGACCCTGCCGCTCCGCCTGAATCACACATCATCAAAATTCTCAACTTCCATTCTGTAATGTTGGGAGAGCGCGGTGAGCAGTCTATGAGTAAGGATGAAAAGCCGATTCTCATGCAAGGCATTCAGCAGATCTACAAAATTTGTGCCGCTGAAGGTCGCATTCCTTATGAATCTGATCTGGTGGCATGGCTCAAAAACGAGCAGATCACCAACTCAGGTAAGCGCGCAGAAACTTGCGAAGATCTGGCTAACAGATTGAGCTTGTACTGTAAGGGAGCTATTTTCGGCAAGCTGTTCGATGGTCCGACATCGATTCCGATGGACGCTCAATTGATGGTGTTCGACACATCAGATTTGGCACACGACAAAACATTGGAAGGTGTTGTCACTCTATTCGTGTCAGACTTCGTTCTACGTAGAGCCGCTCAGCATAAGGCTGAGAAGATGGCTGAAGGTAAACCAGCACGATTCGTTTTCTGCATAGACGAGTTGTGGAGACTCTTGCGCTACGAAGGTGGCAAGACTCTCGTTGAAGACGCCTCGCGTACATCTCGCCACTTAGGTCTATTTTTCATCGGTATCTCGCAGGAACTCGGCGACTTGCTTAAAGACGATCGAGCGCGGAACCTTGCGACGAATAGTTCCATGAAGATCATCTTGGGTAACGACCCAAGTAACTTCGAAGCGATTAGAGAGGCTTGCGGACTGACTCCGCAAGAGATGTCTGCTATCGGGCATCTCACTCGTAAAAACAGAGAGTATTCCGATGCGTTCTTGATCTATCACAAAATTTCGCGAGGTGTGGTCAAATTAGTTGTACCGCGCTTCATGTACTGGGTCGCCACGACTGAGCCGAACACGGATCAACCGATGCGTGCACGTATGATCGAATTGTGTAATGGAGACTCAAGATGGGCATGCCATCTGCTCGGGCAAGGAATTACGCCTGAGACATTCAGCCCAGATCTTCTTAAAGCAAGCTAAATGCCTTGCGTTCATTGAGAAGTTTTTTGCTGACACTAGCCCAAGAAATTGTCAGGTATGGAGTAATGTTCGACTATCAAGCCGGAGAAAAATTCAAACTCACGTTGATCATGGTCGGTTTTGCTGGACTGATGGCCGGCATGCTTTTCACAATGCTGATTATGCCTCAGCCTGACACTCGAAAGAAGAATCGACCGATACCCGCTTACATGAACAATCCAGATGCGACTGGGGGACGAGGGATTGGCCCGCAGTCTGCATACGCTGGTGCTCAAAGTGCCGCTGCTACCGCAGCCAATCCTCAGCAGCCTGTCGGGGAGCTGACGGACCCAAACATGGCGCTCAACCTCGTCGAGAGCTGGCTGCCTGTGGTCTGGGATTTAAGTGCAGCGACCGCTCCGGGCAGTCAGGAAAAAGCAATCGCGTACATGACCCCTGAATGCGCTACAGCGTATCGACAAGGTATTTGGACTGCAGATATGGCAAAGCAAATTCAAGATTCAGGACTGCAGAGTTCGTTCAATTCGAAAAAAGTTTCTGCGGGTCAAAATCAGCCCGACGGCTCGGTTGTCATCTATGTTGAAGGCGAGCAAATTTTGCAAGTTGCCGGAAAACCAGCTCGTGCCAGACCCGTCAAAATGGAATATCTAGTCCGGAAAGTGCCTGATGGTCTGCGAATTGCGGGCATCAGTGAAGGCAAGTAGCTGATTCTCATGCGCTCGCACCCTTACGAGGCGGTGTCGGATCTCAGACAGCCTATTACAAGCGTGTGCTTAAATTGATTCATTTTTTTGTGCATCAATTTAAACACCCGCTACTAAGAGAAGCTGCAAACAACTTCAAGCTGTGGGCTTCTTTGAAGCAGATTTCAAACAAGCTAGCTGAGTCGCAAACTTAGGGGCATTCCACCATAGACGAGCGATATTAAAATCTGCACAATACCGGAAAGTGCAGTAGTTCTATCGGAGCAACACTCAATGAGTTGGAGACCACAGTTAGACGAGCGCGGAGTCTGCGTTCGATACAAAGACACTGAAACCAATGAAGTCGTCAGCGCCAAGGAATATGACCGACGCATGCAGATGCAGTCGAGCATGGGTGGCGGCACGATGGCACCGGGTTTCAGCGCTGGTCAGTCAGCTGGTGGATACGCGATGCCGGTGGGTGGAAGCTACGCCCAACCAGGCGGTGGTTATCCGCAAGCGGCGCCGAGTGCATACCCTCAGCAGAATACTGGTTTCGTTCCTCCTCCTCCTCCGACCCCTGTTCAAGCTGGTCAGATGGGCGCATATCCTGGTATGGCTGCTCCACAAGCTCTGCCGCAACAGCCTGGTTCCAATCCTCTCGTTCAAGCCGGCGCACGCTCTGTCGCTGGCGGTGGCACCGATTTGCTTTCAGCTTCGGCTTCCCCTGCAGTTAATCCACTGGCAAACAATCCTCTCGCCCAGTCAGGCGCTTCCCCGCTCAACAGCCCTACGATTGGTATTAGTCCAACTGCAGGTCAAGCCATTCAAGGCAAGAATTTGCGCATGGAAGGAAATCCAGGTCACATCAACGGGCAATCAATCGGTCGTGCCAGTCACGGATTTCTGGATGCCACATCGATTGCAATCTTGCTGCCAACACTCGTTTTGCTGGCGTTAATCATCGCAGCTGCGCATAAGAAGAGACTCTTCCCGTGGCAGACAATCCGCACGTTCAACCCACCATCAGGATTGATGAATCCACGTGACTACGAGCGTTCATATCTATGTCCTCCGAACTTGAGAAGACATGGACGTCTCGGCAAGCGCAATCCTAACGCCACATGGACCGAGCAAGATGGAACAGTGCTTCCATTCGGCTTCCTGGCGCGAACTCACCTCCCCGTCACGATTCCGATGGGCAGACTTCCAAACAAAAACATGTTCATCGTAGCTCCGTCTGGTTCAGGTAAAACCACCTTGATGAGAGCCGTGATCAAGGCGTTGCTCGCCAAGCCTTGTGTTGTCATTGCTCTGGAAGCTAAAGCCAACGATCCGAACTTGGACGAAAAGCGTGAAGGCTTCAAATACACAATCTTGCCTGAAGCTGAGCATGCCGGTTTCGACACTCTCTACTTCAACCCGTTGGACGCCAATTCGATTCACTGGAATCCACTCGATCTGACCGCGGTAGAATTTGCTTCATCTATTGTTCAAGACGTAAACTCACTGCCACCAGAAGAACAGCATTGGGCAGAAAGAGACCACGGTTATATCTTCGGTCTGACACAGTTGCTTAAGTGGGGCGCCATCTCGGTTTCAGGCGAAGACGAAAATGGTCAGGCCTCCGAAGTAACACCACTGCCATGCAATCCACGTGGCTTGATGCGTCTCGTCAACAACCGTCGCAACATCGTTGAATCGTTGCGTGGCTTGAAGAACAATCCTGCTATCGATTCGAGCGAATTGAGCGAATTGACACAGATGCTTTCCTCAATCATCCGTACTGACTCAGATTGGGACAAAAATATTCAGGGCGTTCGCGGTCGTTTGAGAATGTTCAAGAACCCAGGTGTTCTGCGCGTTACCGAACAGTCGAACGTAGATATCAGAGCTTCGATGCACCACCCGACAGTGTTGATCTTCGGTGCTCCAGCATCGATGGGTCCAGACGCTGAGTCGTTGGCAGCATGCTTCGTCTATCAACTGCAACAAGCGTTGCACACCAGATACGGTACAAAATCGGTGCTTCCATTGTTTGCGTTCTTTGATGAATATCAAACATTGAACATCGACTTGGCAGGCAGATTGTCAGCCATCGTCCGTGGTGCCAACGGCGGATTGACGGTTATCTTGCAGAACATCTCGCAAATAAGCGGCGGCGGTGGAAGCTCCAAAGACGCGGCGGGAAGTGGCGCAGGCGGATCGGAAATCAAGACAATCTTCTCCAACAGTGCGGTTCGTGTTTGCTTGCACAACGCAGACGAAACCACGGCGGCATTCTTCTCGCAAGAAATCGGCAAACATGCCGTAGTCGTTCCTGGTATTTCGGACCACTACATGGCGACTGGATTCGGTATCTTCCCGACCAGTTGGAACAGAATTCACTCACAACAAGTTGTCGCCCGAGTCGACACAGACTCAATCAAGCGTATGGAAAAACATCACGCACTCGTTTATCTGGCTCCAGCCGGTGACCCAGAGTTCGGTGAAGTTAAGCCACTGATGGTTGACCTGCGCGGAATTGAAGAAATCGCCAGACTCCACTTGTTGCACAACGTATCGAGCAGAAAGCCTACACCTGGTGCCGAAATCGCCAGCGAGCCAATGCCCGATATGACACCACCAGAGTTCGGCGAGATGCCAGACATGGCTGCAGCCGCTTCGCAAGCCGCGAACGGAATTGCACAATCGCTGCCACCATTCCCTGGTGCTCCAGCAGCGCCACCAGCGATGCCATCATTTGCTCAGCCTGGCGCTTCAATTGCACCAGCTGCGGCAGCCAGTCCAGCCGCCAGTTCAGCAGCTATTTCTGTAAACGGCGTGCGTATGTGCCCGACTTGCAACAAAGCAGCCGGCAAAGGCAAGTTCTGTATCGAGTGCGGTCAGTTCATCGGACCAACTCAATCAGCACCAGCATCACAACCTCAAGCTGAACTCGCTACATCCGCAGTCGTGCTCAACCAACCGCAAGTAATCTCACTGTCACAACAGGTTGCACAACCAGTTGGAGCCGGAGTTGGACAGTCAACTCTTCCAGCGATGCCACCAATGCCTGGATTCGGTGCAGCGCCTGCGACAGCTGAAATTCCACAACGACCTGCTGCGCCAGTGCGTAAAGCATCACCGTTCCAGAGTCCATCACAGATCGCTGAAGCTGCTCAACAAGCGCTTTCCGGCAACGCCTATCAACAACCAAGCGGGCAGGGAAA
>JBBQFO010000219.1:0-6985 GCA_038322035.1 Candidatus Obscuribacterales bacterium | reverse complement strand
CCATGCGGTCAGCAACCGCTTGAATGATGCTACGAACGGCAATTGGCTGTCCAGAGGCGATGTTGACCGCACCAGCAACTTCGCATTCAACCAGTCGTACAAATGCTTCAGCGACATCGAAAACATGCATGAAGTCTCGGATTTGATCACCGCTCGTGCAATCCACATCATGACCGCGCAGAAGTCCATTTATCACATGCGGAATCAGCCGCGCCGGGTGTTCGTGTGGTCCATACAACCAAAATATCCGCCCCCAGCTGCTACTAGTGCCATGCAGATCGCTCATAGCTCTGATGTAGTTCCAAGTGGAGAGTTTTGTTCGCCCATAAAGCGTTGCAGGCGCTCCATCGAGGTTTGACTCGCGGCAGGGAGATTCATTCCATTCATACTCGGCGCAAGTTCCCGCTCCCACAAACCGCTCACCATGATGTAAAACAAAAGAGTCGAATAGAACTCTGGTAGCTTTATCCCATTCAAGATTGTCAGCAGAGTTCCAGAATTTTCCAGGCTCTGTGCACCAAGCCAGATGCAAAAGATGGGAGGGTTTGATATCCGAAAGCAGTTTTTCCACAGCCGCATCATCAAGTAGATCAACGTTATGCCAAATCGCGTCCCGAATTTCGATCGACTTTCGAGCGACTGCGTGGACTTCGAATCCCTTCTTGCAGAGCCGTCGTGTTATCTCTCTGCCAATAAACCCGCTGGCACCAGTGACAAGAATTTTCATGATTTCGACTTGTTCAGACTATCCACAACTGGTTGAAGATCTTCGATCATTTTTTTAGCTCTCAGCGACCGACCAATCTTGTTCAGGTGATATTGACTGTTGAAAATCATCTTCACTGGAAACGCATAGCGCTCTGGAGTAGCGACGAGCGGTACACTCAAACGTGTTTTGCACTCCGCCACAATTGAATCAATTTTCGGCTTTAATTCATTGTACTGAGTCGCTGACACCGAGGGCGGTATCATGACGAATCTGGCGCCCTTATCCGCGCAGTAGACACCGAAATCATTAATGCTCTTTGCCTCAGCATCTCCCAAGTGACTAGAAACAAGGAAAAGAACGGGCGATGGCTGATTATCAGCCTTCTGTTTCAAGTGCCAGGTCAGATCACCACACTTATCTAAATTGTCTTTGTTGAGCACATCCAAGCCTGGGTTAAATTTGCCATGAGTCCAACGGCACCGATGTTCGATAATCTGCCCTATGTGCCGACTTGCATAATCCAGCTTCTGCAATCCAAGAGCACGCACGTGTCCAAACAAAACTTGCAGCTGCGCTTGATTCAAACAGTTACTGCGAAGAATCCAGTACAGAGCCCGTGGATACGTGTCTAGAATGTCCGCGACTGCAATATTGTTCGCATACTCTTGCGAATAGTCAGCGTACTCAGGAGAAAGCACAACGACGTCACCACTGTGAACGTTGTCTTTGATTTCGTCGAAAAGATATTGCAGGGGGAACATCAGACACAAGCCCATGTTCACAACTGGGCGATGAAGCCTTTTCTCCAGTTGAACGCCATCAATACCGAAAAGCAGATTCGAACCACCAATGCAGATGATCTTAGGAGATGCGGTTTCGTCCAAAATCTTATGCTTATCAGCAAGAATTCCAAAACACATCGGATCGTCTAAACCAGGTAAAGCTAACGCAGCCCAGAGCACGACGATCCAACAGCACAGATACAACCCGATCGCCCAAACAGAAGTCATCCCAGTTTTAGCGGTCGACGTAGGGCGGAGACTGCCCTGAGCAGCCTCTTCAACTCCGTCATGATCTGGTTGCCGTGCTCGAACCGAGTTCAAAATGGTTCCTGTATAGACGCCCAGCAATTGTCTCATTCTCCTGCTGGAAACCCATGACAAACAACTAACATTGAGTGTGGAGCGCGACAGTTGAAAGAAAAAATGCACAGAAATAGGTCAACTCTAAATACACCCGGCGGGGTTTGCTAAAATTCTGCACTTCAGCCACAAAGCGCGAGTCAACAATCGTGACCTCTCCGACCACACCCGAGACAGAACCGCATCTCGCCCACGCTCCCTTAACCGGCTGCCGTAGCTGCTCTTCGGATGATCTGCCCATCATTCTCTCGTTGGGTCACACGCCACTCGCCAATTCGCTGCTGAAGGAATGTGAATTGAATCAAGAAGAGCCACGGTACGCGCTTGAACTGGCGATGTGCAGAAAGTGCTCGCTGGTTCAAATCAAAGAAACAGTCGCTCCTGAACTTTTGTTCAGAAACTATCTCTACTTCACCTCATTCTCGGAAACGATGCTCAAACACGCACAGGAGTTGAGCTTAGAAGTTGCAGCTGAACGAAAATTGGGACCAAATAGCCTGGTCGTTGAAATTGCCAGCAACGACGGATATCTTTTGCAATATTACAAAGCGCAAAGCATCCCCGTGCTGGGCATTGAGCCCGCCAAAAATGTCGCCGCCGTGTCGCTCGAAAAGGGCATCGAGACAATCAGCGAGTTCTTCAACGCTGAACTGGCGTCTGCGCTTGTAGCGAAAGGCGCGCAAGCAGATGTTATCCATGCCAACAATGTTCTTGCCCATGTCGCGGATTTGCATGGAGTCGTCAGCGGCATTTCCATTCTGCTAAAACCTGATGGCATAGCGATCATAGAAGTCCCCTACTTGAAAGACATGATCGATGGCACCGAATTCGATACCATTTACCATGAACACCTCTGCTACTACTCACTCTCATCACTCGACGTACTGTTTCGACAACACCAGCTCTACATCGACGATGTGAAGAGAATTCCGCTGCACGGTGGCTCGCTTCAGCTCACAGTCGGCAAAGCCGACCAGCCCAACCAGTCCGTTATCGAGCTGCGCGAGAACGAGTCGCGCTGGGGCATGCAGGAATTGTCTTTCTACCAAGACTTCGCACAACAAATCGAAAGTTTGAGAATCCAACTCTTGGATTTATTGAAGACGCTTAAATCGCATGGAAAAACAATTGCAGCATATGGCGCCTCCGCGAAGGGTAGTACACTGCTAAACAGCTTTCAAATCGGCAAGAATTACCTCGACTTCATTGTCGATCGAAGCAGCGCAAAACAAGGCTACTTCAGCCCGGGAACGCACCTTCCCATTCTATCGCCGCAAGTTCTCACCGAAACAATGCCGGACTATCTACTGCTTCTGACGTGGAATTTTGCAGAGGAAATAATCAGGCAACAAGAGGAATACCGGAAACTGGGTGGCAAGTTCATCGTTCCGATTCCCAAACTAGAAATCATCTGATTAACTCGTCCAAGACTCAATCCTTTGCTTTTATCAAATCACCAAACGCACGCAGCAAGCTCTTCTTAGGCTCCACTTCTGGCGGCTTCGCGCTACCGTTAGAAGCAGGTTTCGGCTTCTTCGTGTTATCTTGAACGTACAACGATAAAACATTCACGCTCATCGATGCAATGTGCTCGACGATCTTATCCACCGTTGGATAGAGCTTCTCATTGGTGTAACAGGAGAACGAAATCAAATCTCGTTCCGCATCCATCGAGTAATTGTTAACCAGCGTCTGTGGTCCGGTGAATTCAGTTGGAATTTCAAAATCATCTGGCGACACTCCATTTTTGTTCGCCAGTTCCTGAATCTCTCGCACAATCTGGTCCGTACCAGCGGTGTAACGAGTGGCAGCCTCACAAAGGCTTCGAACCACACCCGCCATATTGAGCTGGATCGAATCATCAGTCGGAAAGAAAAATTGCTTAGTCTTGATTTTGGTGTCAGCCATGATCACTTCTGTCAGTTTGCTTGCCACCAACGTTTTGTCTATCGGCGCATCCCAGAGTTTTTTATTCTCACTGAGGAATTGATCGACTGCCTGGCTGGCGACATGACTGAAAGAGTACGAGACCCCTGTGCTGTGCTTAGATAGACCCCACACCGATAAAGGCCGATAGGAATAAACATGGTTTTCGGTGAAGTACGAGTTGACGATTCCCGAATAAATATCAGGTACAGGACTGAAGAAATATTTTCCATGATCAGCACAGAACTTGCGCATGAAAGTCATGGGAACAATCGCGTTGTAAACGCCAGGTGATTCATGAAAATTGTTTTCGTACGCATAGAGCTTGCGCAAACTGTCATGCGAATCACGCAGCTCAACCTTTTTCGAGATGTGCATGTGCAGTACGTTTCGAAAAGGTTCGACAATAGTCGTCGGCCACATCCAAACAATCGGTTTCCACGCCAAAATTTTGTCTGGATACCAGTTGTGAATGCGCATAGCCAATTCGATGGCATCAGGCATGATACCGTCGTCATCACCGAGAAAGAAGACGTAGTCGCCAGAAACCTTGCTCAGACCCAGCTCCCAGTTTTCTGACATTGAAAGTCGCGCATCGGAACGGAAATATTTGATACGAGGGTCATTGTGTTGCTGCACAACTTCCAGCGTTTCCGGTGAGCTGAAGTTGTCCATTACAACAATTTCGACGTTCTGTTGAGGCAGCGCCAGAGCCGTTCGCAGCGAGTACTGTAGAACATCATGGCGTTCTCTAGTTGGAATCACAATTGAATAGATCTTTTGGCTCACGAGTTCAATTTCCCTAAGTTCGGCAATTGTCTCATGTCAGTAAGATCAAAAGGAAGTTTGTGGGTTTAACCGTTAAATACTTCAAGAGTTTTATCCACACAAGAAGTCCAGGAGAAACTCTTGTTAACGAGGTCTTCGGCACTGGTACCGATCTTATTTTTGAGTTCTTCATTTTTGCTAAGTTGGTCAATTTTCGCCTCCAAATCAGCTGGGTCATTCGGAATGGCGAAGATGACATTCTGCTTATCAACGAAAATATCTTCGGTTGAAGAACTCCTTGTAGCAACAATCGGCAACCCGTGAGCCGCAACAAACCAGAATGAGCTGTTGTGTTGGTTAATGCCACTGGTAAACGGAAACACGCAAATGTCTGACAATCTAAGTTTCGTGCTCGGCTCGATACTCCCGTAAGGCGCGTATTCAGACCAAACAACTCTTTCGTAGATACCCAGATTTCGAGCTAGTTTTTTCAAATCTTCCAAATAGTCGGGTCGCCCTTCTCGCTCCAAAACATACTTCTCAGGAACATCGCCCACAATCATCAGTTTCACGTTCCGCCCATGAGAATTTAGTCGTTTGACTGCTTCAAACAAAATCTCAATTCCTTTGCCTGGATAAATGTATCCGTATAAGCTAAGTAGCAGGTCCCTGTCGTCGTTTAAGCCAAGTCGAATACGGCCAGATTTTCGTTCTTTTTCAGATAACTTTGGTACCACTGGCATTATCGGTGGTGGCGATATGGTCGTGGATTTCAGTCCAACTTCTGCATGCCGCTTTGTCAACTCTTCTCGATCCCGTTCACTGAGCGTGATAATCGCATCGCTGTCACGCAATAGGGTTCCGTATTCATAACTGATGTTTTCGCGACCGGCGATTAAACTGGCTGCGTAACGAGAAGCGGCTCGCGCAAAATTGCTCCTCTCACGCCTGATTCCTCCCAAAGACTCGATGTGCACCACGACACGCGTCTCAGGGCAACTTTGCTTAATTAAAGTGGGCAGAAAAGTTATGCTTGGGTGATCTTGATACATCCATCCTGTGAAGATGATGTCGACAACATCAGCATTGAGCTTGCGAACAATCGAGACGCACTTTTGCGTCGCTTGCCAATTCCATTTTCGACTTACTCGTTGAACATGAAGCGCGTCATCATGGGAGACCGCCCCCTCAGATGCGACCACCGTCACGTCTACATCGCGAGCGGCAAGTTGAGAAGCAAGACGGTGAACAAAGTCAGCGCCACCGGTTCGAAGTGGCGGAAATGCAGCGGATACAATAAGCAGTTTCAATTGCGGGACTCTCGACTCAACCTGAAGATTTTAGTTGATTGGCGGGCTTAATGCTGAGCTCAGGTATTCGAACATTAAAAGCTACTGGGTACCTCAGGTGAGGGAGTGTGCATTAGCAGGTCCCAGGCTAGTATAGAAGTGGAGTCCTGTGGCATGGAGACATTATTTTGAGCGATATTGAGACACTTAGGCTAGGTAGTGCGGTCCGAGAAATTCATTCGATTCACAAAGATTTGAAGGATCTAGAGGACAAGCACGGTGCGAACAGCCCACAAGTGCTGGAATTACTATCAGACATGGTCGAGCGGTTGAGTGCCCAGCAGGGCAATGAACGCTTCGTAGATGCGCTGCGCACTCGTATTCAAAAGCTTCAAACTGCATAGCATCCCGCGCAACTCAAGAAGGCTGGTTCTTGCGTTTAATCACAAGGGCTATCGACGTTAATTTGGTGCCGATTAACCACAGAAAGAAAACACTCAACGATACGTTCCGAGCTTGATCCCAAGCCGAGTCTGGAACGAACTCGTAGTGCAATTCTTTGCTCCGGGGCATGTCGATTGCAATGCGATGGTCATGCTCCAATCGGACAACTTCGCTCTGATTTTGAAAGATGTGATTCCAGGGAAACTGCTGAACGTTAGTTTGAGCGAACCCAATTGGCGATACCACAGGCTTAACATCACCAAAGGTTTCAGAAGACGGTTCGAATCGACAGTTGTGCATCTGCGCAACTTTGTCTGGCGTAAGCTCAGGAAACAGATTGGTAATCGTGTAGGCATCTGAGCCATAAAACGAATCCGGCATTTTCAAAAGTGACGTCGTGAATGACTTAGTTCTGGCTACTTCGTTGACAGCAGGAACCATTGCTAACTGTGCGTGATTGAGCTTGATTGAGAGTCCAGCGAACGAAAGCAGTAGAAGCAAGGAGAAGATCCTGCGAATCTTCAACACTGCAAGCTTTCTATCGTTCTTCCAGAAAAATAGAACTATGCCAAACAACAGAGAGAAGTTTATGTATGTCACCAATCGATAGGCAAACTGAATTGTGCGGAAGTTATGCCCAAGTTTGTCGAGCGTTCCTTTTGTCGTCGAAGACCAAATCATCAGCAGGGCGAGCACGCCAAAAGTGG
>JBBQFO010000218.1:0-7139 GCA_038322035.1 Candidatus Obscuribacterales bacterium | reverse complement strand
AGTGCCATTGGTTCGCTTGGGGGAGCCGTTCTTGTCAGGCTCGATGGGGTGAAACCCACTGCCGAACGGATGATTGCCGGTAAGCGAAGCGACGAATTTGAGCCAATTGCCTCCGGTCAGTAAACACCACTCCTGCCAACTGAGAATAGTATCGATGCCAGTGTCTGAGCAATCTAAATTTGATCCCCTTTTTCAAGAGCGTGACGCTTGCGGAGTCGGTCTTATATATAGACCCCAAGCCAGTCATGAAATTGTCGAATCAGCCTTGACTGCGCTTTCCTGCATGGAACATCGTGGTGCCTGCGGTGCCGATCGCGACAGTGGTGATGGTGCCGGCATCCTGACTGCTCTTCCCTGGCAGCTCCTGGATGCTTGTGGATACAAAAGAGATGAAGTCGGTGCCGTTGGTGTGGTCTACATGCCGCGTGGCTATGAAGATGACTGTCGCGCCGACACAGAAAAATCATTTACCGAGGAAGGGCTGAAGGTCTTGGGCTGGCGTGTGGTGCCTACCAAGCAGGAAGTTTTGGGACCACTGGCTCTGACGACCTGCCCAGCTATCGAGCAGCTCATTATCGGTAAGCCAGACAACGTCGATGAGGCAGAATTTACTAGGCAATTGATGGTTGTGCGCAAAAAGCTGATCAACACCGTTCGTAAGAAGGACGGTCGCGACGATTTCTATTTAGCGTCGCTCTCTTCGAAAACTATCGTTTATAAAGGCATGGTGCGCTCGTCAGTCTTGCGCGACTTCTACCTCGACTTGCAGAATCCGCTGTTTATATCAAATTTCGCTGTATTCCATCGTCGATTCAGCACAAATACATTTCCACGGTGGGCGCTTGCACAGCCGTTCCGTATGCTCGGTCACAACGGCGAGATCAATACTCTACTTGGTAATCGCACGTGGATGCGAGCTCGTGAGCCAGTTCTAGAGCATCCCGCTTACCACGGAAGAGAGCATGATCTTCAGCCGGTGATCAGTGCCGGTGGATCAGATTCAGGCAATCTCGATAACGCTCTGGAAATGCTGGTCAACGCTGGACATTCACCAGAAGCAGCTTTGATGCAATTGATGCCGGAGGCGTATCGTCACCAACCTGCTTTGGATGCGCATCCCGAGATCGTCGATTTCTATGATTATCACAGCGCCTTGCAGGAGCCCTGGGATGGTCCCGCGCTGATCGTATATTCTGACGGAAAGACTGCCGGCGCCATCTTGGATCGCAACGGTTTGAGACCAGCTCGATACAGTGTTTTAGCGGATGGCTCGTTCATTCTCAGCTCTGAAACTGGGGTGGTGCCTTTCCCGGTTGAAGATGCGATCGAAAAGGGACGACTTGGTCCCGGCCAGATGATCGTCGTGGATCTCGAAACCGGTGAGATCAAGAAGAATTGGCAAATAAAAGAAGCAGTCGCCAAAGCACATCCTTATGGAGATTGGGTCCGAGCAGAGCGCAAGTCGCTTGTTCGTCAAGAATTTAGTCGTCCCGATCGGGCAATCAAGGCCGAACAGTTGCTGCAGGAACAGCTCGCCTTCGGCTATGGAAAAGAAGACATATTCAACGTTGTCGGTGGTATGGCACAAACGGCCAATGAACCGATTTTCTCCATGGGTGATGACACACCGGTGGCGGTGCTCTCCAAGCAACCACGAGTTTTGTTTGATTACTTCAAACAGCGCTTTGCCCAGGTCACAAATCCGCCGATTGACCCTTTGCGCGAAAAACTGGTGATGTCGCTTGACACTTATTTAGGTCGTCGCACCAACCTCTTGCATCCGGTCCAGTTTGCGGCTAAGGCTCTGCATCTCACCACTCCTATCTTGAATGAATTGGAATTGGAAAGTTTGGATTCGCTCGGCCCTGATTACTCCAGTCACCGAATCTCTCTTTTGTTCGACGTTGATGTCGCTGATCTGGAAGGCGCCATTTCGAGAATCTGTGCTGAGGCTGTTGATGCCGTGCGTGCTGGAAAAACGATATTGATACTCAACGACCGCAACGTCAATTCAAAGCAAGCTGCAATTCCATCGCTTCTGGCAGTTGGAGCTGTGCATCACCATTTGATTCGCCAAGGATTGAGATTGGCATGTTCTATTATCATTGAGTCGGGGCAGTGTTGGAGCACGCATCACTTCGCTTGCTTGCTGGGTTATGGCGCTCAAGCAATCTGTCCATATCTCGCTTTGGAAACTGTTCGCGATTGGTACTTCAGCGGACCGATCCAGGCACTCGTCAATGAAGCTAAATATATTGGGACGGATCAACCGAATCTGAAGGTCGCACCATTCATCGGTCTGTCTGTGCACAAAGCGCAGCTCAACTATGTGAAAGCAGTTGAGGAGGGGATTCTCAAAATCATCTCGAAGATGGGAATCTCAGTGCTCATGAGTTATATCGGAGCGCAAATCTTCGAATGCGTTGGACTTGGTCCCAAAGTGATCGATCGATGTTTCAACGGCACCACTTCTCGTTTAGGCGGCATGGAACTTGATGACATCGCCAGAGAATGTCTGCGATTCCACCAACTAGCATTTTGCGAAAGCCCGGCCGTTCAAGATTTCGGTAATATGGTTTATCGCAATGGTGGCGAGTACCACGGCAATAATCCTGAGCTCGTTCGTGCTCTACATGCCGGTCTTGGTTTTTCCAAGCGAGCTAGAAATGTCACTAAGGAAGATAATTTCCGCAAATATTCTGAGCTGGTTCGTGACCGAGATCCCTATGCCTTGCGCGACCTTTTGGAATTCAAATCAGACAGAGAATCCATCGATCTCGACGAAGTCGAATCAGCAATTGATATCGTACACAGATTCTGCACCGGTGGTATGTCACTCGGCGCGCTATCCAAAGAAGCGCACGAAGTGCTGGCGATTGCAATGAACCGTCTTGGTGCTATGTCGAACTCGGGCGAGGGCGGCGAGGACCCTAATCGGTATTATCCGATTAAGAACATACAGAATGATGGCACCAGTCCCGACTTTCCTGGCATAGTGTCCTTGAAAGAAGGTGATCATGCTGCTTCTGCGATTCGACAAGTAGCGTCCGCGCGTTTTGGAGTTACACCTGAATATCTGGTGACATCAAAGCAACTGGAAATTAAAATCGCTCAGGGAGCCAAACCTGGTGAAGGTGGGCAGCTGCCTGCGCACAAAGTATCCGATTACATTGCCTGGTTGCGCCGCGCCAAACCTAATATGTCCTTGATTTCGCCTCCGCCGCACCATGATATTTATTCCATTGAAGATCTGGCTCAACTTATATTTGACTTGCGTCAGGTCAATGACAGAGCGAAGATCTCCGTCAAGTTGGTTTCCCAAATTGGCATAGGCACCGTTGCCGCCGGGGTGGCAAAGGCAGATGCGGACATCGTGCAGATTTCTGGACACGATGGTGGCACCGGTGCATCACCACTGGGTTCGATTAAAAATGCCGGTGTTCCATGGGAGTTAGGACTGGCTGAAACCCATCAAGTTCTGCGCGCCAATCAATTGCGCGAACGTGTGCGCCTTCGCGTTGACGGTGGTCTGAGAAGCGGATGGGAAGTGGTGACTGCGGCTATGCTCGGCGCAGATGAATTCGGCTTTGGATCGATTGCCTTGATCGCTGAAGGGTGCATCATGGCAAGAGTTTGCCACACTAACAACTGTCCTGTCGGAATCACCAGTCAAAAAGAATCGCTACGCCAGAAATTCCCTGGTACCCCAGAACCGGTCGTGGAATTTTTCTTGTTCATCGCCGAAGAAGTCAGAATGACGTTGGCACAGTTGGGATACAAATCGATTGAAGAAGTGGTTGGACGCACGGATCTGTTGAAACCACGCGCCAGTGCTGCAATGCAAAAGGCAGCTTCACTCGATTTGGACTTCTTACTGAGAGTGCCGAGCACGAAACAAACTGAGTCATCCAGAGTCAAGGTTGTAGACAGAGAACCGACTCTCAACGACCTGATATTGAGTGACGACGAAATTCGCAACGCCATCGATAATCAGCACATCGCAAGCAAAGCCTTTCCGATTGTGAATACGGATCGAACCATTGGTGCCCGCATTAGTGGCGAGATTGCTCGCAAATGGGGTAATGACGGATTCCAGGGTTCCATTGATTTGAAATTTGCGGGATCAGCTGGCCAGAGTTTTGGTGCCTTCAATATCAGAAATTTGCGTCTGGAGCTTACCGGCGAAGCTAACGACTATGTCGGCAAGGGCATGAATGGTGGTCGCATCACAATCAAGCCGTTGCAAGGTGTACAGTACAATTCTTGGCAAAACGTTCTCGTCGGCAACACGTGCCTTTACGGCGCTACTGGCGGTGCCTTATATGTTGCTGGTCAAGCTGGTGAGAGATTTGCCGTGCGCAACTCAGGTGCACTTGCTGTAATTGAAGGAGCCGGCGACCACTGTTGCGAATACATGACTGGTGGCACCGTAATCATTCTCGGTGCCGTTGGCAGGAATTTCGCCGCTGGCATGACCGGCGGACTGGCGTATGTTCTGGATGAGAACAACCTGGTGGCAGGACTACTCAACAGTGACGAGGGTAAACGCTTGCAGCGACTGACGTCGTCGGCGGCGGCTTCTTTAAAGCGGCATCTCGAAGAACATCTGTCGTTCACCGGAAGTTTGAGAGCACAAATGATTCTGGAAAATTGGCATGAGTATCTTCCTCAATTCTGGCAAGTGGTGCCGCTGGCTGAATTGCAACACCCTGATGCGCTTCCTGAACTTGAACCGAATGAACAAACTGACTCACTCGATGTGTCGATTTTTGCCAACTGGCCCACGTTCCATAACGACTAGTTGATAACCATGCTATTCTGGTCACCGTTTCGGAGCTGTCAATGGCTCTCTTGAATTGTGATTGAAGGAGATTGTTATGAAAGGTTCTAAAATCGTGTCCTCACTATTGCTGACAGCACTTCTGGGTGGTTTGTCTGCTGGCGATGTTCGTGCGCAAGTAGGCGGCTCAGGTTCCAGTTCTTCTAGCTCGTCAACAACGACAGAAGCTACCGTCAAAGGTTACGCGTTCAAGTACAAGCAACGTTTCGACACTTACAGTGGGCAAATCGAGATGGGAATTTCGAAGGGATGGCTCACAGCAGCACAAGCTGAGACTTTCAAAACTCGTTTGTCCGAGCTTCGTTCAGTCGAATCAGCTGCCAGTCATAGCGGCTATCCTGATGCTGACATTGCCAGACTCGACAAAATGACGACCAAATTCAATGAGGACCTGAGCAGTGCTTCTTCGTCGAAAGCTTCTGCCACTACAAGCAGTGCTTCAGATGCTTCAGCTGCAGGCGATGCTAAAGGTACTGGCAGCGCCAAAGCTACAACAAAGCATAGTTCAGCGAAGAAGACGACAACTAAAAAGACTAAAACTAAGAAGACGAAGTGAAGACGGAGTAATTGGATACCAGGAGTTATGTCGATGAACAATGAAGGTGTTGGAGCTGCTAGTGCGAATACTCTGGGCTCTCAGAGAATGTCTGCGCCTCAAGGGCGCTCCGCGCTGAATTACATCTTCGCCGCAGACCAGCTTAGAGGTCGCGATATCATCGGCATCGAGCAGCTGTCGAAAGAGGAACTGCTTCTGGTTGTTCAGGTTGCATCTGACTTGAAGCAAAACAAGTTTGATGGTACACAGACTCAGTTCTCAAAGGGGCAAACCCTTGCCATGCTTTTTGAAAAGCCTTCTTTGCGAACACGCGTAACGTTCGAAGCAGGTATGACTCAACTTGGTGGCAATGCGATTTATCTTGAAGGACAGCTGGGTCTTCGTGAATCCGTTTCTGACGTCGCTAAAAATTTAGACCGTTGGTTAGACGGAATCATGGCTCGCACCTTCGATCACGACACAGTCCAACAATTAGCTGCTAATGCCAATATTCCTGTTATCAATGGACTCAGCGATCGCGAGCATCCATGCCAGGCGTTCGCTGATTTCTTGACCTTGCAAGAAAATAAAGGAAAGTTGGAAGGTCTCAAACTCGCTTTCATCGGCGATGGAAATAACGTAGTTAATTCTCTGATGTTGTTCGCCGCGAAGATTGGGATGCATTTCTCGATTGCATGTCCACCTGGATATGAGCCTGTTAAAGACCTATGGGAAATTACTCTGGAGATTGCGAAGGGCACTGGATCCAAAATCGTTCTTACACACGATCCGGTGGAAGCTGTAAAAGATGCTGATGCTATCTACACAGACACCTGGGTTTCAATGGGACAGGAATCTGAAACCGAGAAACGTGTGAAAGACTTCAAAGGGTTTCAGGTCAACGCCGAGTTGTTGGCCAAAGCTAAACCGGATGTGATTGCTATGCATTGTTTGCCTGCTCATCGCGGCTACGAAATTACCGACGACATTTTGGACGGTAAGCATTCTGTAGTTTTCGATCAGGCGGAAAATCGATTGCATGCTCAGAAAGCCGTTATAGCGCTTACTCTTTAATAGTTGCTGACGGAGCACGCTTTTGATCTTCGATTTTTGTGATCAGCTCAAATGCTGGATCGGCTAGAAAACGCACGGGTAAGATCGGGTCGAAAATAGTTGTGCCAACACCAAGCAAACCAGTACCATAGTGATTGATTGGTACATCCATGCGCTGATATAGTTCAACGCAAGCACCGATGCATGTCCAACGATTATCAGCGACGCGACCCATAAATGTGCCAAACCAATCGTATCCGCTTGCGTGAAATATTTTGCGCAGTTTTATTTTGATGTTTTCGGGCAGTGGCAGAAAGTCAATTCTCTTTGAGACTCGAATGTTTTCCTCCGCAGCCCACTGCTTGTCGACTGCCACCATCGATGCCGCAATTTCCGTTGCTTTTGTGGCTATCTCTGGAGTCCACGGTTTTTTTACATGCAACGCAATGTAGTGTCCTTTATAGCCAGGGCCGGTCAACTCTTCGATCGGATGGAAGCATGTGCCTTTATCCATATACGAGCTAAACAACATTTTCCGACCATCTGGCATCGTCAGAACCATTTCGGCATGACCAACACTTTCGTGCAGTTCCTTGGCGATGTTGCCGCTAGTGAGAATCAGGTCGCCAGGTTCGAGAACATCAGCGGGTGGATTCACCCAAGTGTTTAGTGGCACTGGTCCATAGCCTTGCCGCTTGAACTTACTTTTGT
>JBBQFO010000217.1:0-7319 GCA_038322035.1 Candidatus Obscuribacterales bacterium | reverse complement strand
AGTGCACGGAACTATTAGATTGGTGCCGAGCCCCATGGACTATTGGATTTGTACGTCTGAGCCGATCACAGACATACCAAAACGCGAAGGCATGATCAAGGAAGTGCAACTCAAAAATCCTAAATTGACAGAGACTGACGCGTGCCGTCAAGCCGTGTATTATTTAGGCGTTCAGCATGAATCTTGATGCCGGCAGCAAAAATTTTGTGCCTGCATACCGCTTAGACCCGCTCCTACACATAGAAAGCCATCGCTTGTATCACAACTCATTCCGAATCAAAAAGACTAGTGTTTATCCTATGGAAATGCTTCCTGTTCAAAGTAAGCTTGTAGAGACCGATAGGTGTGAATAGAAATGGAAAAACTATTCCGCCCAAATAAATGGTTCGTCGGTTTCTGTGGATTACTCATTGTCGTTTTCTTATCGTTGCAGTATGTAAGCCGAATGCGCTTGCAGGGCCTTGCACAGGCTTGGGGCGCGGAAGTTTTCACCTGGGATTGGCCAGGACAAAACTTACACTCGATCGGCAAGATGACGAAAGCAGATGTCGTAAAGAAAACAGAATCCGATGCGGTAGTCAAAGTCACAGGCATGCAAACGCTGGATTGGTCAGGAGCTCAACCTCAACATAGTGAAACCGAATGTGGTGCACAGTTGACCTTCTATAAAACCAACAACGACTGGGTGCTCGGAAAAGTGGAGTTGCAATAAATGTATTGGCGAGTAAGAAAATCCAGTGTTGATCAATTAGTTCGTCAGTATGGTGTACATGTTTTGTTGGTTTTCAGCGTGATCATGAATGCGCTTTTGATCGTAACGCGACCGAATCCCGGCAAAGTTGTTTCCAAAGAAGCTCGAGTCAATTATGAGAATTTCGCGCGCACAGTCACTCAACATTTGCTGGATACGAATTACATCAGCTACAAAGAGTCTACACTTGCCTTGATTGAAAAAGAATTGGCACCGCCAGTAGTGCAGGTGTTGTCGAAGAATGGAATGTTGGCTGCTACTCAAGATGAATTGGCTGCCCAGGCAAAGAGCTTGAGTGATTCAAGGCAGCTATCAGCAATCCGCATTGACGAAGTAACGAGCAGCGAACCAAACAACAAAGGTTTGATCCCAATGGACGTTCGCGGCGTAGTAGCAATCCACTCCGCAGAAGAAAGCGGACCAAGTGGTCCAGTCAATTTTAAATTTCGCTATTTGATCGGCAACAAGAGCGACAAGAACGGACAGCCCGTTATGGGTGCTGATGGCAAACCACTAGCTCTAGTAGCCGGTTTTGAAGACATGTCGGGCAGCAAAGCTAGCCCTTAGTAACAACCTCGGTAACAGCCCTCGGCAAAACATGTAGCAGCTTCTTTGTCAACTAGGTATTCACCCAGGCTCTTACAAGCGTGTGATTAAATTGATGCACAAAAAAATGCATCAATTTAATCACACGCTTGTAATTATCTGCACAGATCAATTCACGTCAAATCTGCGACTGAAAATATGATTCAGTCGCAGATAGATAAGAGTTCAACGCTAGTCGGACTTAATAGGCCATTTCGTCGTCGGAACCATCATTGGCACCAGCGGGATTGCGGTACGTTGATGGGCGTCCGTCTACTTGTACACCTTGTTGGCTTCTCGCATTCGAGTAGTAGTCGCCAGTTTGTTTAGCTTCAGGACCACCGTTGTAGGTGAAGTAGTCGGTGCTTCCATCTCCGCTATTTGGTTGAGGCTGATCCTGCGGATACTGATTATAATTTCCGTCGCCACCGTTATCGTTCACCGGCACAACGCGTCCGGACCCACGTCCCTGTCTGCAGTTGTAATAGTTGTCGTCACCTGATTGCGATGGATTGCCTCGCATAATCCGACACCCAGGGCTCGGTTCGTAGCCGCCACGTTGATCGAAGTATGCATTTTCCGTGTCGACATTATTGATGATCGTTCTGCCACCACGGTCACCGTCGCGATACAACTGATCTTGCGCGCTTCCTGCACCGGGATAGAATGACGTGCCATCATTGCCGGTGCCGTTATAGGGCGTATCGTTTCTTGGTTGTCTTTGATCGCCGCCGTAGTCATAGAGATCTTTTGGATTCTGTCGACCACCGCTTTGATTTCGGCCACCGCTGTATCCATAGAGATCGTCACCGCCGGTTGGACGTTGGTTTTGATCTTCGCTGTATCTGTAAACGTTGTCTCCGCGATTCGGCAGGCATCTGTCAGGTCTGTCTTGACCGATAGATCCGCTGCGCTGATCGAAATAGGCGTTGTCTGTATAAACATTGTTGACGATGACGCCAGGTTTTGAGCTGTAACCCGGCGGGGTTACTTCGCTGTCGTCGCATTTTTTCGGCACGCAGCGGTCGCTATCTTCCCCATTTGGTTGAGGTCGATCTTGCCTTCCACCTGGCTCGATATGCAGCTTCCAGCCATCTCTGATGAAGTCCGGCTTTGTCATCAAGCTTGGATGCAGGTTCTCATTCAGCTTGGCAATACGCTGAATTTCCTGCACGATTTCTTGATCGGTGCCTTGCTTGCCATTGTCGTGCAACTCACGCTGAGCGATTGTCCACAGCGAATCGCCGTGTTGGACTACATGGTCTCCGTTTTCGTCGAGATCCAGTTTTTGCTTGCGTAAGGCTTGGGATTGTTGGAACCACTCCTGGGCGCTTTTCGAGGAAAGGCTGTAGTCTGGATGCCAATTGGCTGGGACGTGATCATCGCTACCCGACGTGTCGTCGTTGCTGGGACCGACTTGCTGGCCGGAACCATCGAACCTGTAGTTGTCTGCTTTCCCGTCAGGACGGGCGCCATGTGTGTCATTGCCATTGCCATTGCCATTGCCATTACCTTGGCCACTCCAGTCATAAAGATCCGCATCGCTAATGCTGCGCTGAGGTCCACGGGTGTCTCGTTCGTTGTCGGACATATTCTTTCTCTCTTTTGCAACTCGGTTGTAGGTTGCGGGGGCTGTGCAACACCATTCAACGGGGCTCTATAAGTTAATCTCGTTTCTCTATCTTTGCATATGGGGATATTCCCATCCGCACGGACATTTGAAAGTATTCAGTCAGGGTGATTAAACCTTACAGAAACTGTGTGGCACAGATGTGGAATTTGAATTCCCTACCTAACTATTGATTGTTTTTTCTCCCAAACCGCGGGAAATGCCAATCGGCTTATCCCAGCAATAGCCTTGCTGGGTGGGAGAGTCTTCAGTTGTAAAGATACTGGTTGCATTTTGGTAACGTTGCCTCTGTATCGTCACTGGCAATCCTCCCTAAGTTGCCTCAGGAGCGCCAATGTCTAAAACTGAAGCATCGATCAGTCAACCCGTCGAGAACGCAAGTGCTGCCGCCGGCGTCAGTGAGGTGATCGGAGAGCTTGCGTCATCGGCCTGGAAAGCAGGTGCGGTTAGACCGCTTCAAGGTGTCGCACAGCTTGCAGGAGTGGACGTTCGAACAGATCCCGAGCGACATCTGACTGGTGCAATGAGAGGCGCAGAGGTTGCTGGTTCGGCGGTAGGGACTCTGGCGGATATCGTTCTTTTATCGCGGGTGGTGGGAAAAGGTGTCGGCGCAATTGGCGCCGCGGCTGAATTCAAACCACTAATGAACGGATTGGCCAGAAGCTTGACCACATCGGGCACAACCGGCTTTGTTGATGGTTTCGCCTTCAATCCAACACAACCAGGCGAGGGCATGAAGAATCGCTTCGTTCACGGAATGGCTGAAGGCGCTGGGTTTATGGCACTAGATGGCACAACTCGACTGCTCACCCGCTTGCCTGAAGGTGCAATCACCAATGGCGTATCTAAACTGTTCAGCGGTTTGTCGGGCACCAAGGCTGCTTCAGCCGGGTCATCAAATGCAGGTCGGTCAGTTGCAGAGTTCCTTGGGCGGAATAGTCAAAAGGTGGGCGACATGGTGACGTCGCGTTTTCCATCTCTGACTGCTGAGAACATGTCTCGCAATGCCATCGCTGGATTCATCGGTGGGGATGTCTATTACGCGACGGATACGACTTTCAACGGCAAGAAGGCGAGTTTGCTCGATGGCGAGAGCACAGCTTTAGCTTGGGCTGCGGCCAACGCTCTCTTGGGGGGGAAGTTGGGGCCAGGTCGAAGCGCCGAAGCGAAGGTGGAACCGAAGCCTGAACCGCCACCACCTGAGCAATCCAGCCAGCCTCCGACAAAGGTTGAACCGCCGCCTCCACCAACTTATACGCCAACAACAAAAGTTCTCGAGGATGGAAGCCAGCAATGGACATATAAGGACGTGCCTGGGAATGGCGATCAGGTCACCTACACTCGGCAGAAAGTTGGTGACTATTTGAGTCCGAAGCTAGACTGGCAGATTAAGACTGCTGATGGCAAACTTTACGATCAATACACGCCGGGTCCATTCGAGATCAAATATCCGGATCGGTCATCTCTGCAAAAGAGTGACTTGAACTACCTTTCCTTCAACAAGCCGATCACCGTAAAATTTGGTGGCAAAGACGTTCAGGTGAACGAAGTTTCGCAGTTACATTCTGACCAAACAGAGATTGCGAAACAGTGGGTTTATGACGATCCAGCCGTTCCAAATCAAACCGTAACGTTCGATGCAAATCGAAATTGGACAGCCGTTGGTGCGGACGGCAAGAGCTTCGGTCCACACTCTGACGGTCCGTGGAGGGCAACCAATATTGATGGCTATATCGAATCTAAGGCTGCTGTCGGTTCGGAAATTAACGTAGAAATCGTAGATGGATTGTCTAACTGGCGCGATCGCGTCGAATCCACTCAACAGCAAACAGAACCGGGAAGTGCTCGTCGTCCGCGTGTATTTATGCTTTCCACAACTGATCCAAGTCCAATGAGCTTGTCCGAAGCGCCGCGCACCATGAACATGTCCAGCACTTTCGCAGAGAACAGCATCTTCTAAAGATGATCTCTACCAGTCGGTGAAGACCGCTTGTGATACCAGGAGCGGTGCGGGTGCGGGCGAGTGTGATCCGGCGCGGCAATGTCGTTCGACGACTGCGTAATGATTCTCAAGGTAAACAGTTCCACTTATAACAATGCCAATACCAGCGCATTGGTTGGTAAAATTGAGCCGATTTCGTAAAGGTGGGCTCTGTTTTGTTTTCAGGAATTATCGAAGAAGTTGGCCAAGTTGTTAAGGTGACAGATAGCGCGGACGGTCGTCGTCTGCAGATTTTGGCGCCGGAAGTGATAAAAGACGTGAAGCTTGGAGACTCGATAAGCTGCAACGGTACCTGTCTGACGGTTGTTGAGTTTGATCAGGAATCGTTTTCAGTGGAAGCGGTATGGGAAACCTTACGGCGCACAAATCTCGGTGCGCTCGCAGAGGGAAATCCTGTAAACCTGGAGCGTGCGCTCAAATTCTCGGATCGGCTGGGTGGACATCTGGTCAGCGGACACGTCGATGCGATCGCCACTGTCATCAATATCGAGAAGGAAGGCTTTTCGTCTGTCTGGTCGTTTGAACTAGAACCAGGGCTGTCCCCATTCTTTGTAGAGAAGGGCTCGGTTGCAATCAACGGAGTTTCGTTGACGGTCGTTGATTTTCCGCAAGATAACAAAGAGAAATTTGTTTTCCGAGTCGCCCTAATCCCCCACACATTGACGGTTACGACCTTTGGTCAATTGGGCGTGGGCAGTCAGGTTAATATCGAGACGGATATCGTAGCCCGCTACGTAGCGCGCTGGCTGGCTCCTAGTCTCGGTCTGGATGCGGATAAACTTCCCTTTGCTGCCGGCGCTCAAAAACCTTAACAAAGTGCTGTAAAAACGGCGATTTGGGGCTGGCGCCGATAGACTATTGGCGTCGACACCTCAGACCCGACCATATCCGTATGAAATACAAGAATCAACAATCTGGCGCAAACGGCAACGGCAAGCCCTCGGAAGACGCTGTGGACTCCAAACTCGAGATTGGCGGAGCTGAACGCATTTTTTGTTCGATTGAGGAAGCACTGGAAGAGATTCGCTCCGGTCGCTTCATAGTTGTTGCGGATGATGAAGGGCGGGAAAACGAAGGTGACTTGATCGGAGCAGCCGAATTAGTTAGTCCGGACATGATCAACTTTATGGTTACCGAAGCACGCGGCTGGGTTTGTTTGGCAATTACGCCGGACAAGGCGGAAAAGCTGCAGCTGCCGATGATGGTCGAGAATAATACCGAATCGCAGAATACTGCTTTCACTGTCACTGTCGATGCTGATACCAAATTTGGTGTGACGACAGGAATCAGCACTCACGATCGTGCCACCACTATTCGCATCGTCGCTGATGCCAATTGCAAACCGGAAGACTTGCGCAGACCTGGTCATATCTCGCCGCTGATTGCAAAACCAGGCGGAGTGCTACAGCGTGCTGGACACACAGAAGCCGCTGTAGACCTGGCGCGGCTTGCTGGTCTGGCCCCAGCAGGTGTGATCTGCGAAATTCTCAATCCGGATGGAACCATGGCTCGTGTTCCAGAGTTGACTAAGTTCGCTAAAAAACACAATCTCAAGTTTATCAACATCGCGCAATTGATCGCTTATCGACTAACTCGCGAGCGTTTTGTCGTGCGTGAGGCAGTAGCTAATTTCCCCTCAGCCTACGGCGACTTCCAGTTGTACGCGTATCGCAACACCATCGATCAAATCGATCACATTGCATTCGTCAAAGGTGATTTGACCGGCAAAGAAAATGTGTTGATTCGAGTGCATAGTGAATGTCTAACTGGAGATGTGTTCGCCAGTCTGCGTTGTGACTGCGGACCGCAGTTAGAGGCAGCCATGGCAATGATTGCCAAAGAAGAGGCTGGCGTTCTCGTTTACCTGCGACAAGAAGGGCGCGGCATTGGATTGCTCAACAAGATCAAGGCGTATGCACTGCAAGATACTGGTAAGGATACAGTGCAGGCTAACGAAATGCTCGGTTTCAAGCCTGATTTGCGAGACTACGGTGTCGGCGCTCAAATCCTCTGTGATTTGGGATTGACCTCGGTGCGCATCATCACCAACAATCCTCGCAAGATCGTTGGCTTGGAAGGTTACGGTCTCGTCGTCACAGATCGAGTCACCATGCCGCCTGCGTGCAACAGCCACAACATGAATTATTTGCTCACGAAGAAAGAAAAGATGGGTCACTGGTTGGAGGATCTAGAATCAGTTCACTAAGGATTCAGAGTTCTACTTCAGCTCAACGTACAGAATGCAAATCACTGCACTACGATTGCGACAACAAAATGAGGATGTGTCATGTCAGAAACTAGCTCCGGTCCAAAGGTAATCGAAGGAAGATTGATCGCCACCGGACTGCGAT
>JBBQFO010000216.1:0-7366 GCA_038322035.1 Candidatus Obscuribacterales bacterium | reverse complement strand
CGAGCGCGGGAACGCGAATTCGTCTGGGTTGAGGGCTGGGGGGTCGGGCTGGACACCGGGGGCCACCCCGGGGGTGCCCCCGGCGGGTCAGAGGGGGTTTCTCCCCGTTTAGCCCCCGACCGGGTAGCAGACCGGTTTGATCAATTTCCCCAACCCCCCAAAACTAAGTCTGGTGCAACTGCGAAGACATAGCCCTTTTGTCATTTCACAACAAGCGTTTGTGCCTGACGAAGACAAAGCCTTTTCGACATTTCATTCAGTCCTCGTGCCAGTTCAAAGACCTTGCCTTTTCGACATTTCATCCAGTCCTCGTGCCAGTTGAAAGACTTTGCCTTTTCGTCATTTCACCGAAGTTTGGTGCCATACGAAGACGTCGCCTTTTCGACATTTCACTGAAGCCGGTGCTCGTCGGAAGACCCAGCCTTTTCGTCATTTCACCAAAAGCCGGTGCATATGCGAAGACTGCGCCTTTTCGACATTTCCACCATCCATCTCCGTCGAACCATATGGTGAGGCGTTAGACCTAACGGAGTGATATGAATGCCCACAAATTCGCCACACGATGACTTCGTGCTCGCCTCTGTAGGCTCGTCTCCCACTGCGCTCTACCAGGGCAAAGTGATTGCTGAGGCGGGTTGCTACATCATCGCTCTTGCTGACTGCGAAGTGCTCGCCATGGCGGGTTCGTTCGTAGTGGCAAGCGACGATTCACGCATTGTTGCGCATCACGGCTCTAAGGTGACAGCTGAGGCTGGCTCCTTCGTGATCGCAAACGATGGTGCAAGCGTTGTCGCCAAAGAGGGTTCGATGGTGAGGGCGAAGGCGGGATCGCATGTTTCGGCTTACGCCGGAGCAACGATCTACATCGAGCCGTACGCCGTCGTCACCACCTATGGTGCTGTCAACGTGGTGCACATCAATGCGTAACAATCAGCCCCAACCCCTTCATTCAGGCATCAGCGGGCGGTCATGCGTCGGAAGAAAAGTAGAAACGGTGGCTCTCGCTGCCGTCTCTACTTTTCGTCTAGCAATTAGCCGCCTGCTGAACACCTCACCTCAGCCTGATTGTTCAGAGAAGATTGTGCGTGGATTGGCTCGCCGCCATCTATCACTTTTTTCTTTGATTCGCTATACTATTACATATAGGATTAGGCGAGACGAAAAATGAGAGCGGGGCGCCGAAGCGCCACAACTCTCATCTTCGTCAGGCGAAAGCGACTAACCGACTCTCCAGCGTCAATTCGAAGTGCTCAGCCATAGCTGCTTGACGCAGCTCCAGCAGTCCTTCCGTATGGCGCTCCTCTCTTTCTTTGTAGGTGGGGCAGCAGATCTTGGCGACAGACTCGCAGAACGATTCCATCACCCATTTGTCTAGTGCTAGGTTGCGTCGATGCAGAATGCCTAAGCCGTCCGCGATCAGAAGTGCTTCTTGCCAGGCGTCGAAGAAAGTCTGGGCGTAACCAGTCACTTCGATGAAATCGTCCGCGCCCAGTTCTTCGACCAGTGTCCTGATTTCGTTCGTGTAAGCGGCCCGGGCTGCTTTTGTCTGGATTGCCCAGAGCAGATGGCAGCATTCGTGAACCAGGTGAGGGAAGACGAATTCGGGAGTCAGGCTTGCTTGGGTGATCTCGAGATGTGGGGAAATCTGCGAGTGTGGGCGGTCCCAAGCTCCATAGACGGCTGACTGGTCTCCTGACAGCGTTGCTGGACGGTTGGTGGTGCTGACGGTCAGTCCGAGATAGACAGCTGCATGGCGAACTTTCCCGGGGAGCTTGAGGAAGGTGCGTGAGATTAGTTTGCGGTGGGCGATAGGCGTTTCCACATCGAAGTAGAGTCCGCTCGTTTCGTCCAATCTGAAGCGTCCGCTAAATTGCTGATACTGTCGACGCACCCACGATCGATCGGTCCAGCTGATAACCTTGATGGTTTCCGTTGGCATTGGTAAAACCTCCACGTGGAGAATCTGGGCGTACGGAATGGAAAACCGAACTCCAGTGTTTCTATGTGATAAGGGCGAGATGGCGGGTTGTGCGGGTTTCCTTTGGGCGATTTTTTTGGGCGAGTGATTTTCTTCAAACGTACCTGTTTGAGTTTGCAAGAAGCTACTGAAAATGGGCTTTGCATCCATATGTTGTCATTTAGAATGATGAACGGGCTAGCGTCGCTAGTGCAAGTCGAAGCCTAATCGCCGGCATCGATTTGTTAGAATGCCATGTAAGCCGACCACAAGCAAAGGTTCTAATGCGCGAACATCAGATCGTCATCAATTTGAAACCGGATCAATTTGAAGAGGTGCAGCGTATGGCTCGAGCTGCTGGCTCCAAATCTGTCGGATTGTTTGTGCGTCAGAAGTTGATTGCCACCTTGGGATTGGCTGCACCGCGTACTGGAGCCACAGAAGATGAAGCTCCGGATTTGAAGCAGTTGACCGGTGAATTGCGTCGACTGCATCGTGAACTGCAAATCTTCGTTGCTGACTCGCTTTCGAACAGCGATTACACAATGTCATCGATTCAACCAATTCCCTTTCCTACCGCCGTGCCGGAGAATTTTTTGGCGGAAGGTGCGCCACTGATGCCAGAAAGCGTCGGATACACTTATCGAGCCGAAAGCAATATCTCAATCCCATTTGGTGAAGCGCCAGGTTCTGCGTATCCATATGAAGAGAGCGAATCACAATTTTCGACTGCTCAAACTCAATTGCCTTTTCTCGCGGAATATCCTAAACCTCAGTTGCCAGGTCAATTTCCGCCCGATTCGGTAGTGGCAAATACACAAGCGACCAATCAGCAAGTTTCAACTCAACCATCGATTACTCAAGCACGTATCCCCCAAACAACAGATTTGCAAGCACCATCAGGAATACCACCGGCCAATACCGAACCTCAGTCAAATCAAGGCATTCAGCCAGCTTACTCAATTGCGCCAGATCCAGATGCTTCGTCATACGCCATCCCAAATCCAGCCACGATGCAGCCTGCATTCTCTGTACCTGAAGCGCCTCCAGAAACTCCCAGGTTTGCTGCTCAGCCAGCAATGCCAATTCCAGCGCCCACTCAACCTTCCGTTCCATTCGGGCAGAGCTTTGCTGAAAACGACGAGCTAGAAGATTTAGCAGAGCGTGCATTTGCCATCTCACCGCGACTCGGTCAATTGGATGAAGCGGTGAAGCGCTTTCCAGACCCTTTGAAGGATCTGTTGGAAGACGCACTTATAAATGGACTAGACGAAGAAGAGGAAGAAGTCCTCGAGTCTAACTCGGAAGCACAGGAAGAACAGGAAGAATCGCCAGCCACTGAGACACAAACGGAAGATCAGGCAGAAGATGTTGAGAACTTTGAATCGGATCAGTCGGAAAGCGGTCCCTCCGAAGAAACCATAGAGGAAGAGACCGCAAGTCACGACTCAGAGCCGGAAACCCTGGAGGAGACGGAGGATAAGGCGAATGACCCTGTCGCCGACACGGACCCGCCCCCACAACAGCCACCCCCGATCAGTGGTGGTCCTCCCCCTAGAAAGCACCGAACATGAGAGCCGTCCAATTGACTGCGCCTCGGGGCTCCCCTAACATCAAGTAGTTCGAAGTTGCAAGAAGTTCTCGATTCGATTCCCCAAAGTTTTGAATCAAACCAAAAAAAGTTTGCCGACCATGGGAATTCCACCATAGGCAAATGAGTATGCGTAAGCCAGAATGTAGATATCTCAGCTAGGGTTGGGATGTTACTAAAGCTGACGCATGACAACCGGACAGGCGTGGTACAACATATCTAGGAACGAAGGTAGCGAAAAATGTCTATTAAAGGCGACGGCGGCGGCGACAATCCTATTCCAAAGGTGGCGCCTGCTGAGACTTTCAAGATTGACTTAAGTGAGTATCGCGGTGCTGAAGGTCGGCACAATGCAGGCGACATTCATGACACCGGTAGCCGATTGAAGGAAGCCGCTACAGCGTTTGAAAACACTCTTAAGCAGACGTCGAGCGTCGAGCAGATGGCAGAAGAAATTAAGAAGGGAACGCCGGGAACACCTGCCTGGGACGAATTAATGACCAGAGTTGAGGCGCAACTCAAATCCAACGATACGCAGGCTATGAACATATCCAATAGAACTTCGCAAATTCCTGAGCAGATTGCCAGCGTGCAAACAACTGATAAGCATTTGCCGAATCCATATATCAATATGAATGGGTAGCGACTGACACAATCATCAACTAATCAAACGGGCAATGATGGCTTATATCATTGCCCGTTCTTGTTATTGCCGACATTCTTCTTGGAAGAGGATTGCTTCAGATGTAACCGAGATTCTGCTGTGCACCGGCTGGTGGAAGTATCCGCAGTCTGCGCATAGGCTCGTCTCCAATGCTTCGGCTGCTCAAATTGAATCGCTCCACCAACTGATGTTGCAGTCTACGAATGTAAGCTCTTCGTGGACTTAACTCCAGCGGCTCCAATCTATCCAACACACGTGTAATGGCTTGTCGAGCTTCCTCTAGTGCCACCTCGGTTTCATCGACATCGGATTCGATGTCGACCGACCCAACATTTTCACCATCAAGGTGAAGTGCTTCTCGCAAAGCTTTTTGCAATTGCGGTAGGTTGTTGCTCTTCACGACATAAACAGGCACTTGCCGTGCTTCAGCGAGAGAGTAAATCTTCGCTCCAGCTCTGGCATAACTTCTCAACGCGAGAATCGCATCGGCCTCATCAATTGATTTGACCACTTCAACGGGAAGCTGTAGCGTTTTGACCACCCGTTCCAACAAACCCTTGCTGACTGCGTAAGGGTAAATCTTCAGATGCGTTTCCTGTGGGGTGCCCCAGTCCTGCGCGAAAGGGGCTAGGCCCTCTGTCGCGATTGTTGGTTCTGGAGTTTGAACAACTGAAAAATTTCCAGTCGCGTCGTCGCGGCGGCGAATTTCCGGATGGATTTTCCATCCTTTGAGAAGCTGGTCAACAGCTTCGCCGACGTCTTTGTGAACTGCCAGTGTTTGCCGATCGAGGATTTCGATACAGATGTCGAAAGTCGGCTCGGTAGCTCTTTCCAGAACGGTCTTCTGCGTGCCTCTGCGGCGCGCTTCGTCGTCACCCAATGTCACGGTTTGGATGCCACCAACGAGATCGACCATGGTTGGATTCTTAAGTAAGTTTTCCAACGCGTTTCCGTGTGCCGTTCCGATCAGCACAACGCCTCGTTCTGCAATTGTTCTGGCGGCGGCGGACTCTTGTTCGGTGCCAATTTCGTCGATCACGATAACTTCTGGAGTGTGGTTTTCTACTGCTTCAATCATCACTCCATGCTGTGCGTCTGGATGCGAAACCTGCATGCGTCGCGCTCTTCCAATGGCTGGGTGAGGAACGTCGCCGTCGCCTGCAATTTCGTTTGAAGTGTCGATGACGATTACGCGTTTGCCCATCTCGTCCGCGAGCACTCTAGCCATTTCGCGCAGCTTGGTTGTTTTTCCGACTCCTGGTGGTCCGAGAAACAGAATTGATTTTCCTGACTCGACGAGATCGCGAATGATGCTGATCGTGCCCGAAACGGCTCGACCGACACGGCAAGTCAATCCAATTACTTTGCCTGTGCGATTTCGAATTGCAGAAATTCTGTGCAAGGTTCTTTCGATACCAGCGCGGTTGTCGCCGGAAAACTGCCCGATTCTCTCGATCGCATGTTCAAGATCCTTCTCGGACACCGGAGCGTCAGACAAGTGTGTAGTGTGCTTATCGAGATAACGCGCTTCTGGTAGACGACCAAGGTCCAGAACAACTTCGTACAGCCCGTTCGTATCCTTTTGCACTGCCTCTGCGACTTGCGTTGGCAATATTGCTAAGAATGACGAGAGGTCATCTGCGGGCGCAATAATTTCCATGAATATTCCTCGTGCTTTTACTCGGAAATGAGTTGCTCACGCACAACTCGTAAATTCTTCACGCTCGTTAGATTCATTACCTCAGGATGAATCCTCTGACCCGGTACACAGACCGGAATGCCTGGTGGACACGGAGCGACACACTCGGCGGCGATGCGTCCAACGGCTTCATGCACAGGCACCATCTGTGATGGCGACATGAATGCCTGACGAGGACTGATCACCTGCTCAATCTCTGTGAAATGCCAGACGCTGTCATTTGCCAGGCTTCCGGTTTCAGGATGATGTGTGTGGAAATCTACGAGTACTTTGGCCAGGTCGGCAACATCTTCGGTAATCGTTCCGATTCCCATTAAGAAGAGCACGCCACGTCCGAGGATAGCTTCTGGAAAAACACCGCTCTCGACGCAGAAATCGAACAAGTCTTCTGCTTTTGCGCCTCTGGCCGCAATAAAAATATGCAGCGCATCTGTTTCAAAACGGCTGTTGAAAAATTCGAAGCGATTGCAGTCGGCCAGCGAGTCTTCGAGCCGACCGCGCAGGTGCGGCAGGTGGGCCAGCAGATTTTTTCCGCTAGTTTCAAGCAATCCGATCGTTTGTTCGATTGACAGTAGAAGTGGGTAACTTGGGCTCGAGCTTTGCACCAAATTCAAATGCGCTCTCAGCAGTTCGATGTCGATTTTGAACACTGGCGATTCGCCGATGTGGACCATGCCCGTTTGAGTCATCCCGGAAAGTGTTTTGTGCAACGAATGGACTGTCAGGTCGGCGCCGCATGTGACAGCCGACGATGGTGCGCAGGCGTCAGGCAGGAAGTGTGCTCCATGCGCCTCATCTACTAATAAAGGAATGTCGCGGAAATGACAGCTGTCTGCTATTGAGGCGATGTCTGAAACTGCGCCCGTGTAAGTTGGAGATACCACTAGCATTCCAGCCACTTCTGATGCTTTGCACGTCGACAAGACTTGTCGAGCTGAAACAGGCGAGACGGCTCCCCATGTGCCCCAGCGCGCGTCCCAGACTGGTTCGTACCAGATCGGTTCTATACCGCCAATCACCATCGCGTTGATTACAGAGCGATGCGCATTGCGAGGTACGAGGAATTTTTTGCGCTCGGTTGTGAGCGTCAACATCGCTGCAATAATGCCAGCTGAAGCGCCGTTCACCGAAATGACGCTACCTGCTGAGCCCCACAACTTTGCTGCCCTTGCTTCAAGATCGAGCAGAACACCTTCTGGATTTGCTAACTCATCCAATCCGGGAAGCTCTGTCAGATCTGTCTGCAAAAGCGACTCACCGCTCTTTGCCAGATCTCTGCCCTTATGACCGGGCGTATGGAAAGAAGCCTTTTCGCTCTTGAGGTGCCGTTGAATTGCGGTTCCCAACGTCATGGCGCCGATGCGCGCGAAGCTGCGTTGTTTTGCATTTACAGGCAGTGGTGCCGAAAATTGTTCAGGAAAATTTTGGGAGTTAGTTAGCATTGCATGCTGTGTC
>JBBQFO010000215.1:0-7604 GCA_038322035.1 Candidatus Obscuribacterales bacterium | reverse complement strand
GAAATGGCATCAGCATTGAGTATCGTCATCCGTTCCAACATTCCGAACAGATTGTGATCGAAGGATGGACTGAGATTGTGGTAGCGCTCCGCTACAAACTTGAAATGTGGAGTATGCAATCGCACAACCAGAGGGCACGATTTCGTCATTGCAATCAAAAGACCTTCAGCCAAGTGCTCAGGCGTTTCTACGACGTCGAAGGGTTTGGCTGCGTGCAGTTCGCTGAACTTATTCCATAACGCAATTGTCGTCTTGAACAAATAATGACTGTAGGGAAGTGATATCCAAATCGTCGCCAATTCATCCAGCAAATGCCCCCAAACAGCTCTATGGAGAGGGACTACGTGACGCGATGGATTCTCGGCGCCGTTGCCGATCGGTGGCTCAGTGGTCTCTTCTTTTCTTGCCAGGGCAACAACTTCGACATCGTGTCCTAGCGCCACCAGTGCATTAGCGTGCTGATACGTGTAGGCGCCGATGCCGCCCCACCCAGTCTCAGGCGGATATTCGCGCGATATTAGACAAATGCGCATGTCGCTGACTCATTGGGGATCTTGGGGACACCTGGTTGTGACGCTGAAGCGCTTGCCTATTAGACAAAATTAGCCTTTCTTCACTTCCCAGAAATCTTCGCCGAGAACGTCCCAGGGCAAGCGGTGCTCGTCTGGGTTGCTAGCGTCGAAGCATTGGTTGACGAAGTAAATCATGTTTGCAGGCTGAGTGCCGACGTTAGCCAAGCCGTGAGCAACTCCACGTGGAATGTAGAGAGCTTGAGCCCGACCAGCTCCGAGCACAAAACGCATGGTCTTGTTGTATGTCGGTGAATCTTTTCGCGCATCAAACAAACCGATGAGCAGGCGGTCCTGCGGAATGATAAACCACACATCTTCCTGGTTGTAGTGCAGGTGGAATGCTTTGATCACGCCCGGTAGCATCTGTGAATAGGTGCTTTGACGAACTTTGAATTCAGGCAAAATCTGCAAATTACCTTGCTCGTCGAGACGAACAATTTCGGCTAAAGCCCCGCCATCATCAATAAATAAATTGAGGTTGATTAGCTGGACACCTTCAATGGTGACCTTCTTTGCATAATCTTGCACGGAGAGTTCACTACTGTAATCTCCACCTATAGCGTCTTTAGATAACGGTTTGAGCATGAGAAGTTAAGCGCCTTTTCAGAAAGTTGTTCTAATTCGAGCATATGACAAGAGTTAAGAATAGCAGTCCAGACCCGCTTAAGTCCAGACCTTGTGCCACTTTACGAAGGTGTACTTACTCTAACGCTGCGCGCTTTCAGGAAGCCTTCAATTGGCTATTTTTTCGCTGTTTCTTTGAGTCCCGAATTGAGCTGTAGGTAGGTCTTCAGCGATTCTTGCCAGGATGGTAGTTCGCGACCAATTGTGCTGATTAAGGTCGTCTTGTCCAGGACTGAATATTTGGGACGCGTTGCTGGGCGTGGCATTTCGCTTGTGGCAATTGGAATGATTTCGTTGTCTCTGCCGCGCAAGATTTCTCTGGCGAATTCGTACCAGCTCGTCACGCCGTCATCTGTGCCATGGTAGACGCCCCATCGACCAGTCGTAATCAAATCAGCGACTGTCTCGGACAAGCTCAATGTGCATGTAGGGGAGCCGAATTGGTCTGAAACAACACGCAGAGTTTTGCGATCAGCTGCCATCGAAGAGATGGTGTCCACGAAGTTCTTGCCGTTTGGACCATAGAGCCAGCTTGTGCGCACGATGTAGAAGCGTTGCAGATGACGTTGCACTGCCTTCTCGCCGGCGAGTTTGCTTTTGCCGTAAATGGATAGTGGTCGAGTGGCGTCCCATGGCGTGTATGGCTGGTTTTGCTCACCGTCGAAAACGTAATCAGAGCTGAAATAAAGCATCGGCGTTTCGAAAATATTGCAGGCGACTGCTAAATTCTCGGTGCCGTACCCATTGATGTGATATGCCAGATTTGGCTCAGACTCCGCTTGATCCACTTTTGTGTAAGCACCGCAGTGAATGATCAGATCCGGTGCTTCCTCTTCGATGACTTCAAGACATTGTGCGTAGTTCGTCACGTCGAGGCGCTCTTTCGGCACACTGACTACGTTGTGCCCGCGTGATTGCAAACACGCCGACAGAGCTTGACCCAACATGCCACCAGCGCCGGTGACCAAAAGTTTCATCGTTTCCATTCAGATCCGTGGCAAAGCCACGCCTCCACCTAACACGTGCTGCAAAGACAATTGACATAATACCAAGTCGGGGCCTGTGGATCTAGATCCATTTCAACGACAAAAGAACCGCACCCTGAGATGCGGTCCTCGAAGTTTTGTGCAGCGGTCGGTTGCTTAGACCACAACTGTTGGAGTTGGAACTGGCATAACCGTTGGGGCGAACTCTGGCTTGGTCACAGCCGCGAGCCATCCTGGATTGGTTTTGTACCAGTTGATTGTCTGGTAGATTCCTGTTTCAAAGGTGTGCTTAGGCTGCCAACCAAGTTTCTCTTGAATCTTGGTTGGATCGATGGCATATCTGCGGTCGTGTCCAAGTCTGTCTTCGACGTACTTGATCAGTTCAGGACCTTTGCCGCACTCTTTCAAAATCAATTGAGTGATCTGCATGTTGGTGCGTTCGTTGTTTCCACCAATGTTGTAGACCTCACCTGGCTCTCCTTTGTGGAATGCCAAGTCGATGGCAGCGCAGTGGTCCTCAACATGCAACCAATCGCGCACGTTGAGCCCGTCTCCGTACACTGGAACTTGCTTGTTGGCGAAGCAGTTTGTGATGAAGAGCGGAATCAGTTTTTCTGGATGCTGATATGGTCCGTAGTTGTTCGAGCAGCGTGTGATTACGGCTGGGAAATTGAAAGTGTGGAAGTAAGCGCGACAAAGCATGTCTGCGGCTGCCTTGCTGGCGGAGTATGGGCTGTTCGCGGCCAGTGGTGTTTCTTCGGTGAATAGTCCAGTTGGTCCGAGCGATCCATATACTTCGTCAGTCGAAACTTGTACATATTTGATGCGGAATTGTCCGTTTGGCAATTTGCCGTGCTTATAGGCGGCTTCTAGCAGCACCTGTGTGCCCATGACGTTGGTTTCAACGAAAACGGCTGGGTCAGAGATGGAGCGGTCGACGTGACTTTCTGCCGCTAAGTTGATGATTCCATCAATAGGTCCGAAGCGCTTTCCAGAAACGATGTCGTTGACGACAGCTAAATCTTGGATTTTAGCCTTGACGAACTTGTATCTAGGATTGCTGGTAACGTCGGATAAATTTTCTGGGTGTCCCGCATAGGTGACAGCGTCTAAATTGATGATCGTGTAATCCGGATGATTATTCAACAAGTAGCGCACCAGATTGCTTCCAATGAAGCCTAGTCCGCCGGTGATGAGTAATTGCATTTAGTTCTCCTCGCTGATCCCGAAAGCTTGACAACTGCAAAGGTTTCCAGTCGTCATGAGCAATTGTCCAGTGACAACCCTCCCGTGGTCAACGTGAGAGAAATAATGTGCGCACGATCTGCAGTGAATCTTGTCTAATGAAGTTGTCAGGACTGAATGGCTGGCGCCTAGACAACTTCAACTTTACTGTCATCACCGATCATTAATCTAAACGCAATTGGTTTGCTATTGCTTCTTTTTAATTCTACGTTCACGCCAATCAAACTATCTTCGATGCGGCCGTGGAAATCGACGATTTGGCAATGCTCACGCAGAATGCAGTGTTCGATTTCAGCGTGTGAGACGCGCGCACCGTCGCCGATTGACGTGAACGGACCAACGTAGCTGTCCTGGAGTATGCAGTCTTCACCGATCATGGCTGGACCCCGAACCGTGCAATTCGTTAACTTGCTGCCTTTGCCGATGTGCACTCGCCCGGAGATTTTAGATGCACCATCCGCGGTGCCAAGCATTGAAACGTCAGTCATTTCGTCGAGTACAACACGATTGGCCTCGAGCATGTCGTCTTTCTTTCCGGTATCCAACCACCAGCTCTTCAAAATGTGGCTGTCGACGTGATGTTTTGTCGAAATCAATTGTTGAATCGCGTCGGTGATTTCTAACTCGCCGCGCTTACTTGGTTTGATTTGATCGATTGCTGTGTGAATGTTTTTGTTGAATAAGTAGACTCCAACCAGTGCTAGATTGGATTTCGGCTTGGCAGGTTTTTCTTCCAGGCAGACAATGCGTCCGTCGGCACTGAGTTCAGCAACACCAAATGAGCTTGGATTTTCCACTTCTTTAAGCAGAATAAAGGCGTCTGCGTGCCCTTCTTCAAAGCGCTTAACGAGTGGTCCGACGCCGTCTTTGATCAAGTTGTCGCCGAGATACATAACGAACGGATCGTCTTTCAAAAACGGTCTAGCCGTTTTGACTGCGTGTGCCAAACCGAGCGGTTCGTCTTGCAAAATGTATTCTATTTTGATCTTCCATTTATCGCCGTTGCCGACAGATAGGCGCACATCATTTCCTGTTTCAGGGCTGATGATGATGGCAATCTCTTTGATACCCGCAGATATCAAAGCTTCGATTCCGTAAAACAGAATTGGTTTGTTCGCCACCGGAAGCAGTTGCTTCGCCGCTGTGTGCGTAATCGGCCGCATGCGAGTGCCCTTGCCGCCGCTTAGAATTAGTCCCTTCATTTTTCCGCCTGTATCTCTAGTCGTCAGAACCTAGAACGCGCCACGTTTGCTGACGACAGCACCAAACGTGGAGAAAATAATTTGCCAATCGAGCCAATAATTCCAGTGATCGCAATACCACTTGTCGGCTTCGACTTTAACCTTGTCCGGCAGCTCATCACGACCGTTTACTTGCGCCCAACCCGTGATTCCGGGCGGAAACTTGAGAACGCCTGATTCTTGCCGCATCGCCGTTAGCTCGGTCTGATTATACAGAGCTGGGCGCGGTCCAACCAAGCTCATCTCGCCTTTAAGGACGTTAACCAATTGCGGAAGCTCATCCAGGCTGGTTTTGCGAAGGAATGCGCCAACTTTTGTGATCGGGCTGGGCATCTTCAGCATTTGATCGGTGGGAACGTCTGGAGTGCCGTAGAACATGGTTCGAAACTTATAAATTTCAAACAATTCTCCATTCAGACCAACTCGCTTCTGCTTGAAGACAATCGGTCCCTTTGAATCGCTCTTAATAGCGATGGCAACGATGCCCAGGATCGGCGCTAGTCCCACAAGTGCTGCCGCAGAAATCGTTAAGTCGGTAATTCGTTTCAGGGATTTCAGCACAACCGGCTCCATCAGTACATTGATTGTACTGCGCGGGATGCGGCGCTGTACGTGAAGAATCTTAGCTTTTGATTCTGCGTTGGTAGCTGAAACCGCTCACATCAAAATTTAGGAGACCAGTTCGTCGACCACCTGGTTAAGCGGAACGAACTTTGCAGTCAGCTTTCGGTATGTGCGGATAAATGGCTGGGTGACATCGTGGCAGACAATCAAATTTTCGCCGCTCGGATACTGTCGGCGGAACGCTTGCAAACCAGTCGGGTCGTAATCTGACGAGGACCAGGCGCAATCGATTGCGGTAGGTGTGTGAATACGTCTTGCGAAAATGAAATCTACTTCGTGATTTCGTTTGTCGCGCCAGTAGTAGAACTGCCGGGTCTGCAAGCTTGCGTGCAATTCATTGAGGACAAAATGTTTCCACATTGGTCCGAGATCTGATCTGCGAAGTTGAGTCCATCCGCGATGGAATGCGATGAATCCGGTGTCGAATCCATAGACTTTAGGCGCAGCGATGATTTCAGTCGATCGGCGCGAATTGAATGGACGAAGAATATTCGCAAAATACGTTTTTTCAAGCACTGACAAATAATTTGTGATCGTGGTGCGGCTGACTCCGCATGGTTCTGCGTATCTCGTCGCCTCAAAGATTTGTCCGCTATCGATCATCAGCATCTCGGCAAACTTTTGCAGCGACGCTTTTTTCTCCAGGCGAAACATGTTTTGAATGGAGTTGAACCAGAAGTCGTCCATCCATTGCTGGAACTCGCGTTCAGGGAATCCCTCGGCAAGAAAAAATGGCGGCAGTCCACCGCGCAAAAATCGTTGTTGTAGATCGTGTTGCAAGAAGTCGGATAGATCGGCGCTTACCATCGGCGTCAGCCACAATTCTTCGATGCGCTCCTCCGTCAGATCTTTATCTGCTGCCACCAAAGCCAACGACGAAGAGCTGGTGGCCAGGATTCTGATTTGTGGATAGACCTGTCTGGCCAGAGAAAGGATGGCAATTGGATTGACGACGCTCGTGATTTCGTCGAAGACAACTCGACCTTCACCGATGCGAGCAAAGAATTCCAGTGGATGCTCAAGCGCTCTACGGACGCTGGGAAGAGTGCAGTCGAAGTATTCAACCTGGGGCAGATTCTGTGCAATTAGACTTTTCCCAGACCGCGGCAAGCCGGAAAACCAGACAGCGTTGCCGTGTTGCCAACTTTCTTCGACTTTGCGAAACCAGAAACTGCGGTTTTTCATTTCCTGAGTTTTGCATGTAGTTGTACTAAACGCAAGCATCATTTGTTCTGGTAGCAAGATCCCAGCTCAGCTCGTAGATGCTCGAAGCGTTCAAATTCTACAAGCAAAGATTATTGGGCGATTTTCGCCTGCGATTGCTGTATAAGCCATTATGTGGAGGATGGCTTCTGGAGCGGACTTTTGCATTTTTATACGCTGAGTAATCAATGTTGCCGGCTCTCTACATTAATTCACGTTCCCCAATCTCTTTTGTAATAGTGCTACTAAATGCAAGAGGTGTGGCGTTGTGGTTAAATGTGCCAAATGTGTAAGCGACATCTTTTAGTTGCACTAAACAAAAAGTTGTTTGCACTGAGTCATTTTTATCTAAAAGTAATGTTGATTGCGTTTAGTAACACTAATCAATGCTAATCGCGGTAACAACCTGGTAGTATTTGAATTCATTGGCGAAAAGTGCGACCAAATGCAAGCGACAAACGTATGGTTTTCTTTCCTTGATGCCAAATGATGTAACCCGCTCTTTTAGTAGCACTTTGTTGCAAGCAATTTTGCTCTCGGATTGCCTTAAAATGACGAGGTAGCTATGAAATTATCAATCGTCATCGTCAGTTGGAACACGCGAGAGCTTCTTCGCGCTAGTTTGAATACTGTAAAGGCTGAGCTAGACGCGCCCGCCAACCTTTTAGCGAACGACACGGAAGTCTTTCTCGTCGATAACGACTCAAAAGATGGTTCGGCCCAGATGGTCGCGGATGATTTCCCATGGGTGAAACTGATCGCGAACACTGACAATCTCGGATTTGCCAAAGCGAACAATCAAGCAATCAACATTTGCACCGGTAGATTGATCTTGCTTCTCAATCCAGACACTGAAGTCAAACCTGGCGCTCTCAAGGTACTTTCAGACTTCTTGGATGCTCATCCCAAGGCGGGCATCGTTGCTCCTCAACTGCTTAATACCGATGGCTCTGTGCAGAGATCGTGTCGTGCCTTCCCGACCTTCAATGGGATGTTGTTTGAGTTGATGGGGCTCAGTAAAATTTTTCCGGACCAACCGCGCTTTCGTGAATACAAAATGCTCGATTGGAACCACGACGACGAGCGTGAAGTGGATCAGCCTGAAGGCG
>JBBQFO010000214.1:0-7639 GCA_038322035.1 Candidatus Obscuribacterales bacterium | reverse complement strand
AGCGAGTCTTGATGCCATGTCGCACGTCATCTGATTGAACGTGTTCAATTCGAATTTATGCGGCAATTCGCGCAGCGAGCTGACGTGTTTTATGCGCAATTAAGCGAAAAGACAACGCAGTTTTCAGTGCATGACGTGATGGATTAAACATCGTCGAGGCGACAAGCGTATCGGTATACCAACGGCACCTAGAGTGCCGTTGCAATGCTGTTGTTCCCGTGTCGATGCAAATCGATCGCCATTTGCGACTCGATTAAATTATCATCTCTTAGTGCACGGGAGCATTGTCATAACCTCAAATAGATTTGCCCGCTTGATGCGGAATAAATTTATTGTAGCAGGCACTCGCGCCTTGTCAAGCCTCGTTTGTTTAAAATTTCTGCGCAGCCTAAACTTTCGCGCGCACTGATTGCCGCACCCATGAGTACCATTGTTCTAAGCCATCACCTTTGGTGGCAGAGAGTTCGATGATTTTGAGTTTGGGATTGACTGAAAGTGCATACTTTTTGCATGCCTCCAGATCAAAAGTTAGATGGGGTAACAGATCCATCTTGTTCAGAATCATAACTTCGGCAGCTCTAAACATGTGGGGATACTTCACTGGTTTGTCTTCGCCTTCCGTTATGGAAAGAATTGCTACCTTGCATTTTTCGCCCAGATCGAAAAGGGCAGGACAGACCAAGTTACCAACATTTTCAATAAAGACAATTGAATCGCGTGGTGGCGCCAGTTGCTTCAGTCCGGTGGCGAGCATCTGGGCATCCAGGTGGCAGCCTGCACCTGTATTAATCTGAACTGCTTTTGCGCCGGCTTTTTGTATTCGCTCCGCATCGTTTAGGGTGGCTTGATCGCCTTCGATAACCGAAATATTGAATTCCTTTTTTAGATCGTTGATTGTGCGCTCAAGGAGGGCGGTTTTACCCGCTCCTGGCGAAGCAACAAAATTCAGCGCGAGAATATTTGCCTCATCGAACCAGCCGCGATTGCGCTCGGCGAGTTTGTCATTTTTTGCGAGAATCTGTTCATCCAGAGTGATTGTTTTCGATGTTTTCTTCTCATGAACGTGGGAGTGTCCGTGATCATGAACGTGGGAGTGTCCATGTTCGTGGTCGTGCGAATGTCCATGATCATGTGAGTGATCTGCGGACAATGCTTTGTTGTCTACTGAAACGGATTGGCCCGTTTGCAAATTCACAACGGTTGGTTGGGCGTCATCAGAACAACCGCATGTAGCACACATCAGACCACCTCCATCTCTTTGATTAGCAACTCTTGACCGGCGATACATTTTAAATCTCTACAGCCACATTCGCATGTGCCTGCCAACAGCGAGAGTGGCTTTTCTTTACCACAGCTGTTGCATTTACCCAGTCCTTCAATCTCATCAATTTCCAAGAGTGCGCCTTCGAGCACGGTGTCCTTGGCGCAGATATCAAAACAGAACCGTACTGCATCTGGAACGATCGCTGACAACTTGCCGATTTCGAGTTTTACTCTGCAGACCTTCTGTTCGCCGGCTCTCTCAGAGACGATTGCGACAATGTTCTGAGTGATGCCGAGCTCATGCATCAGCAAATCCTCGGAAGTTGATCGCCTACCAGCATATCGACTATTCGTTCGCCGCCGAAGGAGGTTTGCAATATTACTGTATCGGCTGGTGAGTCTGCGACCGCTCCGATGATTGCACTGTACACCCCGTATTCATTAGCTTTCATTGAGGCAAGAGCTGCTTCTGCACTTGCTTTCGGTACCACGACCACAACTTTACCTTCATTGGCAAGATATAGAGGATCAAGCCCGAGTATCTCGCACATTCCTCGCACTTCGGTGCGAATTGGAATTGATGTTTCTTTCAACTTGATGCAAACACCGCTGCTGATCGCGAATTCATTCAGCACTGAAGCGACACCGCCTCTGGTGGCGTCTCTCATGCAGTGGACGACAGGGCAGGCTTGCAGTAAACTTTGGATCAATTTATTGAGGGGCTGACAGTCGCTCTGGATGTCATTCTCAATCGCGAGGTCACCGCGAGCCCCGACGATGGCTGCGCCATGATCTCCGATGTAACCGTTGATCAATACCACGTCGCCTGGCTTGGCATTGTGAGCGCTGATGTTGTGGGACTTGGATATGACGCCGACTCCAGTCGTGTTGATGAAGACTTTGTCTGCGGCCCCACGATCCACGACTTTAGTATCACCTGTGACGATTTTGACGCCCGCAGCATCTGCCGCTGCTTTCATTGACGCGACGATGCGTCTCAAGTCCGCAACGCTCAATCCTTCTTCAATGATCATGCCACAAGTCAAATAGAGTGGAACCGCGCCGCCGACTGCTAGATCATTGACTGTGCCGCAGACTGCTAGCTTCCCGATGTCACCACCGTTAAAGAAAATCGGATCAACAACATAAGAATCCGTGGTCAGTGCAAGTCGGTCACCGAGTGCGTTCAGAGAGGACAGGTCGATTCGAGCTTGGTCTTCGAGCATTGAAAGCTCATCGTTGTCGAAACCTCCGATGAAAACATCTTCAATCAGGTCGCGCATAGCCTTGCCCCCGCCACCGTGAGACATGTTAATCGTCTCCGCGCGCAGTACGCCACTTCGCTTCCTCATTCCAGGCACGGACGCTGTCACGACAATGCCTCCTCTTTTTCTCGTTCTGCTTTGAGAGCCATTAGTTCAGGCAAATTTCCGAAATTGTAGTAGGCGGCGCATGCGCCTTCGGACGATACCATCAGGGCTCCCATCGGAGTCTCAGGAGTGCACTGTGAGCCGAATACTTTGCACTGCCAGGGTTTAATCGCTCCCTTCAAAACTTCGCCGCACTGACATGATTTCGGATCTGCAATTCTGACGTTTGGCACGGGGAATTTTCGTTCCGCATCGAATCTCGCATAGTCGTCCTTCATGCGCACGCCCGAGTGGTCGATCGATCCGAGCCCGCGCCATTCGAAGAACTCGCGAAGTTCGAAGACTCTACTGATTGCGTCAAGACCTGGAAAGTTTCCATCGGGGTGAACCACTCTTGTATACTGATTTTCAACGATGCAGCGCTTCTCGGCTATCTGTTTGATCAGCAACCAGATTGACTGCAAAATATCTAAAGGTTCGAATCCCGTAATCACGATTGGCTTTTTGTATTTTTCGGCGACGAAGTGGAATGGTTGTTCGCCGACCACCATGCTTACGTGACCGGGTGCAACGAAGCCATCCAGGTGCATGCCAGGCGAGTCGAGGATTGCTTTGATTGTGGGCACAGTGGTGATGTGATTGCAGAACAGCGAGAAGTTCTCCAAGCCATCCGCCTCAGCCTGGAGAACTGTTAGTGCGGTGCTCGGCATCGTTGTTTCAAATCCAAGTGCGAAGAATATTACTTCTCGGTCTTTGTGTTTGTGGGCGAGTTGCAGCGCATCCAATGGTGAGTAGACCATGCGGACATCAGCCCCATCAGCTTTTGCTTGCAGTAAACTTTTCTTTGATCCTGGTACGCGCATTGCGTCACCAAATGTGGTGAAGATTACCTCTGATCGTTCGGCAAGTGATACACAGTCGTCAACTCGTCCCATCGGCAAGACGCAGACTGGACAACCGGGTCCATGCACTAACTCGATGCATTTCGGCAGCAGCTGTTCGATGCCGTATCTAAAGATTGTATGCGTATGACCGCCGCAGAATTCCATCAATTGTATTGGGCGTTCCTTGGCAAAGTCGATTTGTTCAACCAGTATGTTGATTTGCTCGATCAATGATTTTGCTAGCACTGGATCTCGAAATTCATCTACGTATTTCATGGTCGCCCTCTGCAGCAGTTAAGCCTCGGTGGTCGGCGAGGAGAGTGTGAACGAGATCCCAAATGATGTGATAACTGGTGACGTGAACTTCTTGTACTCGGTGAATCGAATCAGTCTTTGCTACCAGACAAAAATCGAGATATCCACAAGAAAGCATGACACCGCCATCACCGCCCGCCATGCCGATTGTGGACAGTCCTAACTTCTTCGCCGTGCGGAATGCGTCGATCAGATTCTTTGAATTGCCGCTTGTGGAAAATCCAATCAATCCATCTCCTTCCTGTCCAAGTGCTTCTATTTGTCTACTGAAGATGTGGTCGACGCCGACGTCATTGGCGACAGCGCTAATCATTGCTGTATCCATAGTCAAACTTGTGCATGGCAGGGCCGGTCTCCCGGCCGTTACGGGATGCTGAAATTCTACGGCAAAGTGTGCAGCATCACAGCTAGAGCCGCCGTTGCCCATGGAAAACATGCGATGTTTTTCCCGATAAACTTTTGCAATTGCGGTGCTAACTTCTATCAATGCTTCACTATTATCTGCAAAAAAGGTTTCCTTTTCCGACACACTTTGAGCGACTTTCTGGCGAATTGATTCCAGCAAAGATTCTCTTTCCGAGACAGGTTCCTTTTCTTTTCCGTGGAGGAAAGGATAGAGCGCTTCCAATTTTTTGCTGGTGTCGGTCATTGTCTACCCGCCCTCATGGCGTCAATTTCTTTCTGCGTCTCGCCCAGTTCGTTTAGTAATTCGAGAGTTTTTATTGCTTCTTCTTGATCGATCCGACTCATGGCAAAGCCGACGTGAACAAGCACCCAGTCGCCTACGCAGGAACTCACAGGATGGTCTTCGTTGACGATGCAGGCTATGTTTACCTGACGTTTGACACCAGAGACATCAACTTTCGCGAGCTTTTTCTGGATGTCAACTATTTCAACTATTTGACCAGGTATGCCAAGACACATGGCTCCGCTCCTTGTTTTTCTGAATGTGCGACGCTGCGCCGATTACCGCTTGCCCCAGAGAAAGGCCGCCATCATTGGCTGGCACTTGATGGTGAGTTAGTACATCAAAGCCCAGATTAGTGAGCTTCTCTACAATTAAATCTTGCAGAATTTTGTTTTGGAATACGCCGCCTGAGAGGGCAACTTTCTTGAGCCAAACTTCTTCATCGCGTGTGCATAACTTCTGCACCATGTGCACGATGGCGTTGGCCAATCCTTTATGAAAGCGCGCTGCCATGATACCGGGATCAGTTTTTAGGTAAAGATCCCCGAGCACGGCTTGCCAAACTGCCCGTGGTTCGATGTACGGAAGTCCCTTTCCTCCTAGCCGAGGTACTGCAAATGGATAAGCTAGCGCTTCAGTTTCGTTGAGCAGAACGTTCATATTGACGATTGCCTCTAACTCGATTGCAGCTTGCCCTTCATAGTTTGCCTGCTCGCGACAAATGCCAATCGCTGCTGCCACTGCATCGAAAAGTCTTCCGCAAGAAGATGCCAGAGGCACGTTGACGCCTGACTTGAGCATGCTGGCAAAAGACTTGAGCGGTTTTGATTCAAAAAACGCCGTCAGTTCGAGTTCTTCGAAGTTCATTTTGTAAGCTGTCCAGCCCATTTCCGCCATGATGTGTGCGTAGGTGTTGCGCCATGGTTCGTACATTGCTTGACTGCCACCGAGCAATGCGACCGGTTTGAAGGTGCCAAGACGCTCGAATGATGTGTAATCTGCAAGCAAGAATTCGCCGCCCCACAATGTGCCATCAGACCCGAACCCCAATCCGTCTAACGCTACACCTAGGACTGGACCTGCATCGAGTCGGTGGTTGTTGTCAGCCATGCAAGATGCGATGTGCGCGTGGTGATGCTGGATTTCGACCAAAGGTAGCTGAAAGTCGAAAGCGCGAGCGCGTCCGAGCTTGCTGGATAGATACTCAGGATGCAGGTCGACGACTATTGTTGATTCAGAGTGTTGGAAACTTTGTTTGTACAGTTCCAGATTGTGCTGATAGTCCGCGTAAGTTCTTGCGTCTTCAAGATCGCCAATGTGTTGAGAGATAATTGCTTTGGAGTCTTTCAGTAGGCAGAAGGTATTCTTGAGCTCTCCGCCCATCGCAAGGAGATCTGGAGCGTTTTCGAAACCAGGAGGAAGTGGTATCGGAGCTGGTGCGACACCGCGTCCTCTTCTGAAATACACTGGTTGGTTTCGGACAATTCGCAGCACTGAGTCGTCTAGTTTGTTGACGATTTCACGGTCGTGGAGCAGGAAGAAATCGGCAATTCTAGCCAATTGAGATTTTGCGTTTTCGTTGCTAATGCATTGCGGCTCGTGCGAGATGTTGCCCGACGTGAGCACAATCGGTTTCTTCACACGCTTTAGCATCAAGTGGTGGAGAGGAGTGTAAGGCAGCATGAATCCGAGCGTGTTCTGCGCCGGCGCAACCGAAGCTGCAATGGCATCAAGGGCAACTTGGTTGCCCTCTCCTCTTTGCTGGAGCACCACTATCGGTGCGATGTGCGAGTTCAATTGCTCAAGTTCTTGCTCACTGACCTGACAATACTCTTCGATGATTGAAATGTCCCGTGCCATAAGGGCAAATGGCTTCCCGTAGCGGTTCTTTCGCGCCCTCAGTTTTGCTACTGCCTCTTCATTTGTTGCATCACACGCAAGATGGAACCCGCCAATTCCTTTTATGGCGATAATTTCGCCACGCTGAATCAATGTGGCAGCAGCGTCCACAGGATCTAATTGACTGATGTTTTCAAGGTAGACTGCATGCTCATCGGCTCGCTCAATCCAAGCTTTCGGTCCGCAAGCATGGCATGCATTCGGCTGGGCGTGGAATCGACGGTCGGCGGGATCGTCATACTCCGATTGGCAATCCGCACACATTGTGAAGTCCGACATGCTTGTGCCTGGACGGTCGTAAGGCATCGATTTTATGATGGAAAGACGAGGACCACAATTTGTGCAATTGGTAAACGGATATCGGAATCGACGACTGAAAGGACTGAACGAATCTTCCAGGCACTCGGGGCACGCAGCCGCATCTGATGGAATATTTGTTGCTACTGGATTTTCCTCAGTCAGTATGATGACAAAATCCGTCGGCTCATCGCTTCCATGTGTTGGCGAAACTACGCTCATTTCGCTGGTTTCGATTTCTTCTATGTGTGCAAGCTTCGGGGATTGCTCGCGAATCGCTTCCACAAATTTTTTCAGATTGGGTTCGTCGCACCAGGCTTCAATCAACACGCCCTGTCCATCGTTGAGTACGTGTCCCTTGATGCCGAGTTCTGTCGCTAGTCGAAATACGTTTGGTCGAAGTCCCACGCCCTGAACGGTGCCGCGCAGTCTAATCGACCATGACGATTTCTTTTCGGTTCGTGTTTGGCTACTCATATTGCCCACTTCCACATCGAGACGCGGTTATTTCCTTAGTCGACATGACGTCCATGTCGCCGAGAACCTGCACTCCGTAAGACCAGCACAAGCTGTCAGAATCAAAGGACTGTACTGCCTCAGCCTCACGCATCTCTCCTTTTTGCTCCACATTGGAGTGCAGGTCTAGGCTGTTAAGTCGGACTACATGGATAACACTATCATCCATCTGACATATCCAAGAAGGTTAACAAGGTCATCTGTATGCGGCTCATCGCCTCCCGGTCGTTGACCTAAGCCAAAATGAATTTCCGCGCTGGACAGCCTTGACCTTCCCCCCATTTAGTAGACAGTGGTCTGGAGCGAACCCGCTTTAGGCCACTTCTCTACCTTTTTGGCCTTTTTCCCACGGTGTGAGGTAATCCAACACTGAATGAAGCCTCCGTTTGTTGTAAAAGATCTCGATA
>JBBQFO010000213.1:0-7690 GCA_038322035.1 Candidatus Obscuribacterales bacterium | reverse complement strand
CTCACAAATGCTTTCGGCATCACTAGATTTGTAATTTTGACGCGGTCTTCCAACGAGACAAAAGTATCATCGCTGCGCGTCATTGTGATGAATGCACCATTAGCTTCAAGGCGCTTCTTGAGCTGGTTTATGATGCCCAATGTCATATCTTTGGGGCGCGCATCTCCGCGAATTGCTCCCGGTTCGCTGCCACCATGGCCGGCATCAAGTACGAGACTGACTCCTTCCAGTGGAAGATTTGGATTCGCTTTAGTGAGCACCGTAGGAGCTTGATTGAATATCTTTAGAGTCAGTACGGTGCCATCTTCTGCAAATGTTTTTTCTTTCACTTGCACACTGTCACTAGCCAGGTCGAAAACCAATCGACAGGATTTTTTGTCCATCATTCCGATGCGTACAGAACGACAAAGTGTATTGTCTTGAAACAACGAAACCGTTGCCTCATCTAGGTCTGCTGGCTTGGCTAAGTCGATGATGTAGCGTTCAGGTGAGTGCAGACGAAAACTTTTATATGTGATGTTGCGTTCAGCCAATACCTGAATAGCCGCATTCGGTTCTTTTGCTTCGGTATCACTGACTACGGATAAACGCGCCATTGGCACTCCGGGTGGTTTTTCACTTTTCTTGTCTACACGAAGATTGTCAGATTTTTCTTTGTTGGGAAGATCTGAGTTATCTGGTGTCTCTCCCGTATCGTCGTCCGCTTTCTTCTTGATCGACGGCGCCACTGGAGGAACTGACTTTTTGATTGTATCTGTCGCATCTACCTGGTCTTGTGAAGGGCTTGTTAGGAGTTTGTTATTTTGCTCCAGGGGCGCAACAGCAGGAACTGCATGAGCTTGTAGCTGATTTGGGGCTTGTACTTTGCCCGGCACTATCTTGGACCGACGAGCCGCATCCAGGAGGTCCTTGATGTGCTGGATCGATGCATCGACGTCGGCGTCGTCGTCGACATCGAGTGCCTTGGGAACTGTTCTACTAACGACCTTCACAGGCACGGTTAAGGGTGTTTTCGGAGCTTTAACTGGTGCCTTGGCAGGTACCTTTGTCGGGGCTGGTTTCGGTTCTGTAGCTAGCATTAGCGGTGAGGTGTCCTCTTCCACTTTTGCGGGCGCAACTGCAACTTCCACTGGATCGGGAATCAATCCTCTTGCGCCAGTCCACTTGACGATCAACGTACCGGAATTAGCAGTAAATGAAAGTCCTTTTAATGAAGATGGGTTGCGAGAAATGGCCGCGATCCGACAAATCGGTGGGTTGACCTGGAATTGCCCCACCCGAATCTCTTCAATGCCCCATTTGCCTGGTGTTTGAACCGGATGAATGATATGAGGCGGCATGATGTAACTGAGCCCGGCGAAGTCGGCCACCATCATGGCGTGGCCGTTCGGACCCGGTAGGTACTGGATCGTCGGAGGGCTGATTTGAGCGCCCTTCATGGTGCTCATGGTGATGGCGTTGTTTACTGCATCGTCGGTGCAAGAAACAATACGGTCGTAATTCCAGGCAGGCTGCGCGAAACAGGCAGCCACCGTGGTTGTTGTTAATAAGAGACTCGAGAGAAATCCAGCTAGCCGGCTCGATTTCAGCGACATGAAGCCACCTTAACTTTTCCGTAAAAAATCAATTTTAGCACGCCAGCACTGCATCTTCGCTTGAACTATATATTCTCTTGATATCCGCTGCCACCACATATGAGGCGTAAATAAAATTCAGATTCCTCTATCACTATTAGTAAGCTGATACTCTTACGTGCGTGTTGCGAGCCCTCCATCGCTTACCAAGTGGCGGTCTACGGCTAAATGGCGTCGTCTTTTTTGAGGTTTATTTGGAATGGAATTAGCTGGTTTCCCTCTGATATTCGGTTGCGCTTTTGCCGCGATCATCTATGGTGTCGTTGCCAGTTACAGCGTTCTGAAGCTAAGCCCTGGCAATGAGCGAATGGTTGAAATCGCCACGGCTATTCAGGAAGGCGCAAACGCCTACATGAACCGCCAGTACACAACGATCGCCATGGTCGGTGTTGTGCTTGCGATAATTATCGGACTGGCAATCAATGTGCTGACAGCCGTTGGATTCGTTGTCGGAGCGCTCCTCAGTTCGCTGGCCGGTTACGTCGGAATGTTTGTTTCAGTTAGAGCCAACGTCCGCACGGCAGAAGCCGCTCGCGGTGGTCTAGAAAAGGCGCTGACAGTAGCTTTCCGCGGTGGCTCGGTGACAGGTTTATTAGTAGTTGGTTTGGGACTTCTCGGCGTCGCTGGATTCTTCTACTTCACACATGACGTCCAAGCGTTGATCGGTCTCGGTTTCGGAGCCAGCTTAATCTCAGTATTTGCAAGACTTGGCGGCGGTATTTACACCAAAGCTGCCGACGTCGGTGCTGATTTAGTAGGGAAAGTCGAAGCAGGAATTCCTGAAGACGATCCAAGAAATCCTGCCGTTATCGCAGACAACGTTGGCGACAACGTCGGTGACTGCGCCGGGATGGCTGCCGACTTGTTCGAGACATACGCCGTTACTGCTATTGCAACTATGTTGCTAGCGCATGAAACTTTCCACACTGTGATCGAACAACGCCCTGAAATTCTTCTCTATCCTTTGGTACTAGGGGCGGTATCGATCATTGCTTCCATTATCGGTACGTTCTTCGTTCGCCTGGGTGGCAGCAAGAACATCATGGGCGCTCTGTACAAAGGCTTAATCGTATCCGGTGTGCTGGCCGCAGGTGGATTCTACTATTTCACTAACGTGATGATGAGCGGACTGAGCCGTGAGCCGATGGCTTACTTCCTCGCTTCGATGGTGGGACTTGTTGTCACCGCTGCAATTGTTTGGATCACTGAGTACTACACATCAACAGCTTATGGACCTGTTCGCGGAATCGCCAAGGCTTCTGAAACAGGTCATGCCACCAACATCATTGCTGGTTTGGCTGTCTCGATGAGATCAACAGCATTGCCTGTAGTTGTCATCGTAGTCGGTATTCTCGTTTCACACGGATTGGCTGGCATCTTCGGTGTTGCACTGGCCGCCATGTCGATGCTCAGTATGTCTGGAATCATCGTAGCGATCGACTCTTACGGTCCGATTACAGACAACGCTGGTGGTATCGCTGAAATGGCTGAACTGCCAAAAGAAGTTCGCGAAATCACTGACCCGCTTGACGCAGTTGGTAACACAACTAAGGCTGTCACTAAAGGTTACGCAATCGGTTCGGCCGGTCTAGCCGCAATCGTTCTGTTCAGTTCTTATACAACTGAGTTGCAAGCTGCAATTCAAAAGATCACACCCGGAGCAACGATCACGTTCGATCTTTCCAGCCCATACGTTCTGGCAGGATTGTTCCTCGGTGGTTTGATTCCGTTCTTGTTTGCCGCAATGGCGATGGAAGCTGTCGGCTACGCCGGTGGTTTGGTTGTCACAGAAGTTCGCAGACAGTTCAGAGAAATTCCTGGAATTATGGAATCTACCGCTAAGCCTGACTACGCAAAGTGCGTGGACATTGTTACGACCGCAGCTATCAAGCTGATGATCGTTCCAGCGTTGATTCCAGTTCTGACTCCAGTGGCTATTGCTGCTCTCGGCTTCTTCTACTTGAACAATGCATTGCCTGGTGAATACGCTGCAGCGAAGATGCTTGGTGGTGTGCTCGTAGGCTCGATCGTGACGGGAATCTTCGTTGCTGTCTCGATGACATCAGGTGGTGGCGCTTGGGACAATGCTAAGAAGTACATTGAAGAAGGAAATCATGGCGGAAAGGGCTCAGAAGCTCATAAAGCCGCGGTTACTGGCGACACGGTTGGTGACCCTTATAAGGACACTGCCGGTCCAGCCATCAACCCGATGATCAAGATTTTGAACATCGTCTCCCTTCTACTGATCTCTGTACTTGTAGGCAGCGCTCACTAATCGGAAGGCTTTAACTGCACTTTCAAAAGTCGTATTCGTCGAAACAGGCGGGTACGGCTTTTCGTCGTCATTGACTGTCGCTGTGAACTAATTTCCAAATTGAACCGATGTCGGTTGAGTTTTTGATGCTGTTGTCAAGAAAGATTTGTCCACCTCAGTCAGGGGAACATAAATCATATAACCCTGTTCATTTAGTTCGAAGCGCAAGCTAGGGGACACTATGCAGAATCCGCCAATGAGAAGCTTATACCTTGGAGTAATGCTGGGGCTGTTGATTGCCTTCTCGCCGACGTGGATGAGCAGAACACCGGTCCAGACTTACGATGCGCCTTGGGTCTATCCGACTACGCACTGAGCGCCAGCCTTAGAGAAGCTTCGATTACATAAGCCCTCAGCCAAGCAACAATCCTGATAACCTAATGGTTGTGCTGTTGCAGGCTTTGCATGCCCAATCTTAGAAAGACAAATGTACTGGTTAGTACGCGCGACGGTATGGCGTACATCTTTCGCATTGTTAGTCTGGCTGTCGGCTTTAGCATCTTGATCGTGACAATAGCTGCCGCGGTGTTGGGCATTCTTGTCTGTAATGATTTGCGCCAGGTGCCGGATCTAGCGTTTCTCAAAGACTATCATCCCAATCGCACCATTCAGATTTTTGACTGCAAAGACAAGCTCGTCTGCTCTGTTGAACAGGATGTAAACCGAGTCGTGGTGCCATTGAAGAAGATACCCCTGTCGTTACAGCAGGCCGTTCTTGCTGCGGAAGATCGACACTTTTACGAACACGGCGGCATCAATTTCAAGAGTCTGATCAGGGCCGCTTACGCTAACATGCTGGCGCATCAGGTCGTCGAAGGCGGCTCTACAGTCACTCAGCAGCTCGTCAAAAATCTATTCTTCATTGATAACGGCCGCTCCATCGATCGGAAAGTGGCAGAAGCGCTGGTGGCAACTGAGCTTGAGAAACGATACAGCAAGCCAGAAATACTGCAGATCTATTTGAACGAAATCTACTTCGGAAATGGTGCTAATGGAATTCAACAGGCTGCACTGAGATACTTCGGAAAAAATGTCTGGGATTTAAATCTCCCAGAATCGGCATTCATAGCGGCACTGATTCGTTCACCGTCCGTCTCAGGAAATCCAGAGCATCGGGCAGAAGCGGTGAATAGGCAGCGTCAGATTTTGGACGGCATGGCTGAATGCGGTTTCATTTCGCATGCAGAAGGACAGCACGCCAAATTTTACCCACTTTATTTTCATAGTGCCCTTGAGCCGAAGCCGCAACACGCTTTCACGATTTATCCATATTACGTCAGTTATGTTTTGGACTTGATCAAGTTGCGATATCCCGACACCATGGCCCGCAAGCAGGGCATCAAAGTCTATACGAATATGGACCAAATCGCGCAGCAGTGCGGGGAGAAGGTGCTTGCGCAAGAGTTTAAGCACGCTCCTGCCGGAATCACACAGGAAGCATTGATCTCCATTTCCGTCAAGGACGCAGGTATTCGTGCCATCGTCGGCGGTGCTGGTGATTATTGGACTAAGCAATGGAACTGCGCCACGAACCCACACACGGTTGGTTCTACATTTAAGCCATTTGTTTATTTGACTGCATTTCTCGAGCATGTTCTGGGGCCAAATTCGATAGTCGAGGATTCACCATTGACGGTGCATCAAGTTGACAGTGCTGATTACAGCCCGAAAAACTTTGATGGCAAATTCATGGGCAAAATCACGGCGAGAACGGCACTAGCACAGTCGCGTAATGTCTGCGCAGTGAAAGTCGCACAGATGGTCGGTATGAGCCGCGTCCTTGTGACAGCGAGGAATGCAGGAATTACTGGCACGATTGCACCTAACATCTCCTCGGCGCTGGGAAGTTCCGCGCTCTCTCCGTTGGATTTGGCAGGCGCTTATGGCACTTTCGCCCGTTGCGGCGTGACAATCACGCCGCGCGCTCTTCGGCGAGTCGAGACGATGAACGGCGATGTCTTAGAAACTTTTGATTCCGATTCGCACAGAGTTTTTGCTGATCATGAAGTTGCCTGGCTCGTATCGATTTTGCAGGATGTGGTCAGCTCCGGAACAGGCACTCAAGCTCGGCTTGGGGACCGCCCTGTCGCCGGTAAAACCGGCACTGCCGACAAAGCGACGGATCTTTGGTTCGTCGGTTTCACACCGGATATGGTGACAGCAGTCTGGGGTGGCAACGATCAAAATCTGCCTATCGCAAACAAGCACGTCACCGGCGGAACCGTAATGGCAAGACTTTGGCGGCAGTACAACAAACTTTATTACTCGCGAGTTTCGGTGCCGGCCGGTTCCTTTATCGCCAGTACACATGAAGATCAAGTCATCTCTGAACCAAAGAGTTCCGCGCCTGAACATCCCATCGCGGTCGGACGATCCACTGCTCGGCACAAGACCAGGGCGGTTCATCGACAACATGGCTATCGCGCCTTTTCCGGTCCTCACGCTGCCAATCCAGATGGAGGTGTCGCTGTTCGTCGTGCCCCTGGTGTAACCGAGTATTCATGGGCCCGCTAAAACTATGACTTTTAGCCCCTTGATAGAGTATGCTTGCATACCCACTACATATGGATTTAGCAGGTCATGGTTAAGAAAGAAGACGGCGGTCGTTCACGCAAAAATGAGTTCGAGTCGAGCAAACCGCGTGTGCAGCGTGCTTCGGACGATAGTCAACGAGCATTCAAAGAGCGTCGTGATCGCGCAGATCAACCGTTTGATGCCTCTCGTCCCCGTGATAGATCAGCCAAGAGACCTGAACGTCCTAAACAGGAAGATAACGTAAATTTGTTTCTCAGCCCGCGCATGTTGGAGCTTGCCGAAGAATTAGCTCAGGCTGAAAAGATGAACTTGCGTCAGTATCTGACAGAAGCTTTGAAGTACATTTTGTTGGCTCACGGTAAACGATTGGGTGCAACAGATAAGTATGTGACTGAATTCGTTAGTCAGAATGATAAGAAAATTGCCACTTGGCGCAGCGACACACCTGCAACCGCAGATGGTGCAAATGGTGCTGACCAAGAGGATGATGCGGAAGAAGGTCGTCCAAGCTATGTGCTTGGCCCACCGGTCGATCCAGATGCAGTCGCAGCAGACCAGGAAAATGGGTCACGTCCTCGCTCTTATGACCGCGGTGATCGCGGTGGAGATCGTGGCGACCGCGGCGGCGACCGTGGTCCGCGTCCAAGTTCGAGCGCAGATCGCGGCGGCTCATCGAGATTCGGCAGCGGCACCGGACGCACTTATAACCGCTCTGAAGGTGCTTCTTCTTCTTCTTCTTCTTCGGGAGCCGGCGGATATCGTGGACGCTCCTCATCCGAAGGCGGCGAATCCAGATATACACGGAAGCCAGAAGGTAGTGCCGGACGTACGTACAACCGCCCTGAAGGCGGTTCTTCTGAGGGGGGCGGATATCGTGGGCGCTCGTCATCAGAAGGCGGAGAGTCCAGATATGGACGTAAACCAGCCGAGGGTGGCGAGTCCAGATACGGTCGCAAACCAGCCGAGGGTGGCGAATCAAGATACGGTCGCAAACCAGCCGAAGGCGGAGAGTCCAGATATGGACGTAAGCCAGCTGAAGGCGGCGAATCAAGATATGGTCGCAAACCGGCTGAAGGAGGCTCCTCTTACGGTCGTCGCCCAGCAGGCGAAGGCGGCTCTTCAGACGGCCGCAAACCAGCCGAAGGCGGCTCTTCATACGGCCGCAAACCCGCCGAAGGCGGCTCTTCATACGGCCGCAAACCAGCCG
>JBBQFO010000212.1:0-7716 GCA_038322035.1 Candidatus Obscuribacterales bacterium | reverse complement strand
GGCTGAGTACGCACGAATAACAGCTGCACAAGCAGTGTTTGCGGCTAACTGGTCGAGAGTTCATCGTGGTTTGGAGCTGAAATCGCCCGATGCCAGCTTGAGCCACTCAGCCGACTTTCTGCGCTTGTTGAATGACAAAACTCCTTCAAAAGCGGATACCGACGCGCTCGACATTTACTGGACTACTATTTCGGATCACGCTCTCAACGCTTCTACGTTCACGGCAAGAGTGGTGGCATCGACAGAGTCGGATAACATCAGCGCTGTTGTTGCTGCAATCGGAGCGCTCAAAGGTCCATTGCACGGTGGCGCACCAGGACCTGTACTGGAGATGCTCAGTGCAATTGGTAAGCCAGAGAATGCAGAAAGCTGGATACGCGCTTCCATCGATTCTGGAAAACGTATCATGGGCATGGGGCATCGCATCTATAAAGTACGCGATCCACGCGCAGCAATCTTCGAAAAAGCAATTCGCCAGTTAGAAGCATCTGGCGTACCGGCTAGCAGATTGGCTCTCGCTCGTGCAGTGGAATCGCAAGCCGAAAAAATCTTGGCTGAAAAGCATCCAGATCATCCGCTCAAAGCGAACGTCGAATTTTACACTGCAGTATTGCTCGATACTATCCATATTCCAGATCATCTATTCAGTTCAATGTTCGCGGCCGGACGAGTTGGCGGATGGTTGGCTCACATAGCCGAACAACGTCTGCATGGACGCTTGATTCGTCCAGCTTCTCGCTACACAGGTCCAATGCCTCGTTGAGGAATGACCGCCGGGAAATGATGCGAATAAGACCAACAGCGCAAACAATGCGAATCAGTGATTGTCGTGTCTGATGACGAAGAAAAATATTTCAGCGGAGCGCAAGCTGCAGAATTTCTCGGAGTAAAATCCGCCACTTTGTACGCTTACGCGAGCCGTGGCATGATCGAAAGCATGCCGGCGGAGAGTGGTCGGGAGCGCGCTTATCGACTAACCGACCTGATCAAACTCCGACAATCCTCCCGCGGTTTTAAAACGCAAAAGGATCAAGAAATTCCGACTTGGACTGGACCGGTGATCAAGTCAGCCATCACTGAAATTCGAAACGATGGACATCGATACCGCGGTCAAGATGCAATCGATTTGGCGCGGCAAGGACAGCCCTTTGAATTAGTAGCGGAGCTGCTTTGGGAAACGGATGCTGGCCAGAAAGAGTGGACAACGACAAAACCGTTGGCGCTACCAAAACAAATCAAGAATTTGGCATCGGCCGAAGTTGATTATTTGGATCTCTTAAAAGTACTGATTGCGTCGGTGGAAATTTCTGACCCCGTGACTAGAAAACTTTTGGGAGATGATTTGTTTGCAACAGCCAGACGATTAATAGTAACAATGGCTCTCACTCCGGGTCTAAACGAAAATAGCGAAGGCTACATTGCGGATGCTAAATACCCCATTGCTCAAACTTTGCTTGCATCACTTCGTGCCTCGCGCTCGCGTGAGAAAGCGGCAGTGGTGAATTCGGCGCTGGTGTTATGCGCCGACCACGAGTTGAATGCATCGGCACTAGCTGCGCGCGTCGCTGCCTCATGCGATGCATCGCTGTACTCATCTCTACTAAGCGCCGTTGGCACATTCAGCGGCAGTCTTCATGGACTTGCCAGTCGAAGAACTGAGAACATAGTCAGCAATTCGATGAAATTCAAAAGCACAAACGCCTGGCTAAAAGACTATCTCAAGCACAGCGAGTCAATTCCGGGTTTTGGCACCGAGCTGTACGAACAAGGCGATCCACGGGCAAGATTTTTGCTTGAAGCCGCGCAAACAATCGCTAACAAAAATGCCAATCTGAATCGACTACTCGAGATTGTCGAATCCGTCGGTGAGCAAATCGGCACAAAGCCGAACCTCGATATAGGTTTAGCAGCAATCACTTATGCATTATCGTTGCCTCCTGGCTCAGGCTCCACAATCTTCGCCGTGAGCCGCACAGCAGGCTGGATTGCACACGCCTTCGAACAACGTGCCTATGGTGGCGTAATTCGACCGCGCGCAAAATATATCGGCAAAACAACGAAAGACTAGGTCTTGCAAAGGGCTGTTTCACTGACCCTCCCGAGTTACACACGTCCAAACCAACCGGAGCAAAGGTTGTGCTACAGTTTGCTTCTCTGAAGAGGACGCCGTATGAACCAGAAGCAGACGAACATGGCAATCGTGCTTGGGCTCGCACTTTTGTCGCAAGGTGCCTGTGAATCGGTGTTTGCCAAGTCAAAAGCTCCAAAAGCTGTCAAGGAAAGCATCCAGAGCAACTCACAGGAAGAACAGGATATCGCTGTTCGAAACGTCCTGATTGCCCTTGAAAAGGCATTTTCATCGAAGGGCGAAGGTGCTGCGATGCTTTTTGCCGAAAACGCGCTTCACATAGATCAGGCTGGCGATGAAATTCGCGGACGCACCGCGTTACAAGCTCGGTTCGATGAGCACCTGAAAACATCAACTGCCACCATTGGCATTCATCCCGAGAGCATCACATTTCCGGCTCTTAACGTCGCTCTCATTGTCGGCGACGTCAGTCGCAAGCAAGATGAAAAACTTTTGCCGACGACGCGCTTTTCTATGGTGATGGTAAAAGCAAATGGTGCTTGGCTGATCAACCAAGTTACGGAAACAGCCATGCAAGCGGCTCAGATGGAGAGTCAACTGCAACAGTTGGATTGGCTGATCGGCAATTGGTCGACAGAAGAATCTGAATCTTCCGCCCAACTCAAGGTTGAATGGTCACCTCAAGGCAAGAAATTCATCACGTCAAAATACACCTTAAACAAAAGTGGAACGACTCCGCAAATCGACACTCATGTGATTGGTTGGGATCCTCAGCGACGCTGCATCGTCTCATGGCACTTCGATAGCAACGGAGGCTTCGGCACTGGCATTTGGAGCAAACAACCTAACGAGAACACTTGGACTGTCGATGTCTCAGGCGTAAGTGGCGATGGCGGTACAATCTCTGCAAATAACATTTTCTCGCTCAAGTCTCCTGATCAATTTGTATGGCAGTCCACGCATCGAAGTTTAGATGGAGTTGCAGTTGCGGATACCGATCCAATTACCGTGCACAGAATAAAACTTTGAGGCGCGCGAAATGAGCAAAATTCAGTTAACTCCAAAGGCGGCGATTGTTGCAATTGCGTTGCTATGCGCACCCGCGATCAAGTGTAACGGGCAGAACGGATATTCAAATTATGGCTTTCATTCTTACACCAATAGTGGTGGCAGCAACTACAATACTGGAATGGCCGGAAGGGCTCCCAATAACTCTTACAGCACCGGCTTGGCTGGTGTCACCCAAACTTCCTCAGGCAGACAATATTCGAACACGAACTCTAGCAATGCGGCGAGAGCACTCGGTCAGCAGGTAAACACCATTTTTTCGCGGGTTCTACCAGCAGCGGCGCAAATGCAGCAGGCGCAGCAAGCGATGGGGCAACGACAGATGGGGCAATCTGCGCAGCCCACCGGCGGGATGATGCCCGCATCTCCGCGACAGGAGATGATGCGCACGTTTTTTGAGGGAGGGGCTCCACAATCATCTGGCACAGGTTTTGCCAACGCTCCAAGCGGAGCTTCATCCAGTGCGACAAGCACAGCTTATTCCAACTATCAGCGAGCAGAAAACGAAGCCACTAAAGCTCGCAACGCAGCACAGCGAACGCGCTCTTACGACAAAGATCAATGGAATAGAAAAAACAGCGCCAGTCAGGCTGAATATGCTGCCAATAACGCCAACTATGCAGCGCAAAGAGCTGAGTCAGCAGCCTATTCCGGAGATTCGCAGGCTCGCGGCTACGCCAGCCAGGCTCGAGCCGCGGCCAACCGCGCCCGAGCAGACGCAAACCGGGCCCGATATAACGCCGACACCATGCGTTAATCATGCGCAAATGTGTGCTCAATTGCATAACCGCAATCACGCTAGCATTTTCTGCGAGCACATTTGTTGTAACTTGTGCGCCATCAGCAAATTGCAGTGTTCCGACGATGCCTGAGACTAAGAGCAATCTTGTCGATCGCCCAAAGCGCGAATTATTTACGCCAGTGAGCGTCGAATCTTTAGATAGTTCGACGCGCGAATTAGCCGATCAATTGGAAATCTATCCAATGTTGCGAGAACTCTACGGATCAAAGAGCGCCAGCGAACAGCGCAAGATGATGCTCAGGCAAAAAATTCAAGAAACGATTCTCGAAAGTTACTTCGATGCGGAAAGTGTAAAAGCTGAAGCAGATCGAGAAGAGCTGCGATTGTCGCTTTTACGAGAATCATTGATTTCTCGACGCGATCGAAATGTGGAAATAAACAACGCCGGCAACTTCATACTTTCAGGCACTTTGAACACAGTTGGTGCTGCATTAGGTTTCCCGAAAAGTGCAAATCCATTTTCAGGTAACTTAAACCAAATGTTGGGTGGAGTTGTATCAACAGGAATGTCCATGTATGCGCTCAAGCAAAACGTCGGTGGAAAAACCGGTGGCAAAGGCGCGCCAACGATTTTGGCTGAATTGTTTGGGCGTCCAACTGATTTCAGAACAAGCTATCCAGAAAGTGTGTGGCGTTTTCTGCATGGAAAGTCGCTGGAATTTCCGGAAAAAACACGTTTACAACTCTTAGAGGAAAGCTGGATTAGTCGGCATTACTTGGAACCGCACGGCTCAGCACTTGAAACAACCAAGGTTGACGCGATGTGTGGCAAGCCAGGGATACGTATGTCGATCAACGACTTAAGCGATCAAATCAGTATGATCGCCGAAATCGAAGCTGTAACAGAGTTGATGGATCATCATTTACGCGATCTACTGCGGATGATTGACTCGGACCTGAGTCTCTAAACATCAGTCCGTGCGATTGCTCACCACAAGCGATACCATAATTTCTCATGTTATATTCACGACTGGTTTGCGAAAGGCTCTCTTAATACATAGCAACTTGGCGCGATCGTGAATTGCATTCACAGGCTGTTCACAATGGACAACTAAGGTGTGAGAGTAAGACCGATATATTCACCGAGGAGTAGCATTATGGCAACTGAAATCAATGATACGAAGAATTGGACAGACCTGGCGATTAGCCTGTACGAGCGCCTGACAGAACGTGGAGCAGAGATCGTCTATGACCTCCGGAACATAGAAGTGCAGGTGCCCAGCAAAGTTGGACCGGAAGCGGTACATACGACGTGGAAAGTCAACGGCGTAGTGATCATCAGAACATGTGAGAGTGGTACGCACACCAGTGGTGGTGCCGCGTGAAGGGCATAGAGATCGAAGCTGAACTCCTCGCCGTCAGCGAGGATGCTTCAGTGACATTTTCTGCTATCGGAAAGAGCGGTGTTGTGAGATTGTCAAACATTCATGCAAAACATCGAACTCTTAAGCTGCTTCCTTTAATGATCAGGGCAAATACGGTGATCAAAACTGCACACCGTCTGTGTGTAGCCCAGAAGCTTGCTCTACAAGTGGAAGTAGCGGGACAGACAGTACTCAGGATTGGCTCTCTGAGCAATCCTGGACTCTTCTCCCGAGTACTTGGGGTCTATCCAGCAGAGTTGCGAATGTGGCCATTGTGTGTCAGCATGCTCGGTAAACAATCGTCTTGAGCAGGTATCAATAGAACTAGTATGGACTCAAAAACAGACTCCGATCGCTCCTTACTGTGGCGAGTCCTTTCAAAAACGTTGGTTGCAGATTGTAAGGTGTTTTCGGTCAGTAGCTCGCGCTCTGAATCCGAGTGCCCACAACGGAAGCAGGCTAACTTCTTCACCCTAAACTGTGACCCATGGGTAAACGTCATCGCTGTCGACGATCGTGGCTCCGTACTGATGATCGAACAATTCAGACACGGTGTCGGGGGGTTAACGCTCGAAGTTCCTGGTGGGTGCATTGACCCTACCGATGCTGACCCACTGGCTGGAGCGGTCAGGGAACTGCGTGAGGAGACCGGTTGCATATCAGAGAGCTGGAGCAGCCTTGGAAAAAACCATCCCAATCCCGCAATTCAGGACAACGTTTGCTACACATTTTTAGCGGAGTCCGTGAAACAAGTCGAAGAACCTTCATTCGACCATACAGGAAATGAGCGGATCAGTAGTCGCTATGTTCCGCTCAATCAGGTGACTGAACTAATCCGCAGCGGTGCCATAAGTCACGCGCTGGTCATCGTTGCGTTTCATTTTCTGGCGATTGAACGCCCGGATCTTTTCTCGATGTAAGCTAACTGCGGAAATCACTCGGCAGGGTTCGGACGAAGGTTGTCAGCACCTCAAGTCCTCGACGAGCTGACTTCAGCACAACACTCAAAGTTGTTATAAAATACTCCCTCAACTGTGGAGGAAGGATTGTGCAGAAACAGCTGCAGCAGATTACAGCAGAGATAGATGCAGGACTCACCGGCGATGATACCAAGGACGTTGAGTATCTTCAAAATTGTGCCGAGAAATACAAAGACGAACCTAACCAAATGGAAATTCGTCGTCACATCGGTCGTCAGCTCGCCACGAAATTGACTGAAGAGGAGCGCCAGGAATTCGATTCTGCATACAACAACGACTTGAACCGCATGAAGCAAACGCTGAGTGAAGTTCTGACGTTGATCAAGGCGCAGGATATTACTGCAGCCGAAAAGCTTCTCGCCGAAAATAAACTCGAAGAAGGCTTAGACGAGAATATTCTTCGCGACGATTCTGTGACGATGTATCTTGAATTTGAAAATCCTGTCGAAGAGGCTTTTTACAACGTCAAGTTCAAACCGGAAAAACGTGTCATGGACGTGGGATTGCCATTCAAGACGTCCTACCAACTAGCGGCATTTATTGCTGTTGAAAAAAAAGAATTAGACAAAGCTCTGCGCATTCTCGACACCGGCATCAGGCGATGCCCATTGGCAGCAGATTTGATTTTCGAACGTGGAGAAGTCTATAAGATGCAGAATCGACTTCCGGATCTGTACAAAACAATGACTGAAAATTCTGCATACCTTTATCGCAGAACAGACATTGCTCACTACTTCCGCAACATCGGCTGGTATTTTAGTAGCAAACAAGATTGGGATACCGCGATTTGCTGCTATGCGGCCAGCGCAATGTGGCAAGAACACCCAATGGTAAGCAACGAACTTACTTACATACAACAAACAAGTAAGCGATCGTTTGATCAAATAAACAATTTGATTCAAGATGCGGAGCGATGGAAAGCTGTGCTAGCAAGGCATTCGCTCAATGTCATTCCAGTTGATCCCCTGTGGATAGAACTGTTCATGTACATTGGCGAACAAGCCGAGACTGCCGGGAGCATTGCCTACGCAGCAAACTGCTATCACCTGCACCACGATCTAACCGAAAGCCCAGAGTCGAAGACGCGCCTCGAAGCTTGTGTAGCGCGCATGCCCAAATCCTGACTCAGGCGAGACGCTAAGTCGATTCGGAAGGCGATTCCGAATCCCAATCCTCAACTTGTTCAATCAAACTGATGAAGCCGGCCACTGATTGATCCGAATCAATCTCACCAGCCTTATTCATACAAGCCTTCGCTTCGTTGAATTTCGATCGCAATGTGTGAATTCTTCCCAATCCTATCCAGGCATTTGCGTAATGGGGATTGATTTTGATCGCATCGGCAAAATATTCTTCTGCTGGAGTAAGGTCACCGTTTCTCAAATAAATGTTGGCAACGTTACTGTAGGGCCA
>JBBQFO010000211.1:0-7855 GCA_038322035.1 Candidatus Obscuribacterales bacterium | reverse complement strand
GTATCAGTGGCATTTCAATCAAACCTAGAAGTGGTGGTCCAGCATGGGCAAATTCCATGGCGGAGGTTTCCAGGCTATCCAGGAATACTTCCAGCAGAAGAGTTGCCGATTTTGCGATAATCCGTTTTCTTCCGAAGGCATCCAACTGCTTAGAGAAGAACCCGGTGTTCTTGTTGTGCGTGTAACTTGCAGTTCTTGCGGACATCCGCTTGGTGTAGCAATAGTGGGAACTAACAATCGAGGTCAAAAAGAACGACCTAATTGTCCTGCTGATTGGACGAAGAAGGACATCGATCGTCTTTCGAAAAATCCAACCATCACCTATGATGACGTTTTGAGTGCACATGAATTCTTTACCAAGCTTGGCTCCGATTGGGCCCAGCACATTCCTCGCCTGCGCAGAGCAGCACAAAGTCAATAAGTCTACCAGGCCAATCCGCCTAGACTGAAAATCTGCCAAAATAAGAGCATGCTGGGTAAAGAAGTATGCCTTGTTACGAGACAAGCCAAGGAGAATCCTCTCTTTGGCGTATCTTGGTTTTATCCCAACACATACGCTGTAGGCATGTCTGGGCTGGGCTTCCAGCTTGTCTGGTGGCTTATGGACCAGGACCATGACGTCGTTGTCAAACGCGGCTTCACAGACATGGAAGAGTCAGGGGCTGCCGGGGGCGAGCTATTTGGCTTTACGGTTTCCTGGGAACTGGACTTCATCAATATACTTGCCATCCTCGAAAAGCATGGCATTCCAGCGCTTTCGACAGAACGGAGAGAGGAAGATCCTCTTGTTTTTGGTGGTGGACCCGTGCTCAGCGCCAATCCGGAGCCGTTTGCAAACTTCTTTGACCTGATCCTCCTGGGCGATGCTGAAGCGGTCGTTCCCGCCCTTCTAAGCGCCTGGAAATCGACGCGAAATCTCAAAAATAGACAAGCCCGGCTGGAAGATCTTGCCACCATACCTGGGGTCTATGTGCCTGCACTCTATAGTTATACATACTCGTCTGCTCAGGGTCCCATAGAGAGTATGCAAACACTATCGGCGGTGCCTGACAAAATCTTCAAGCAACTATATGTGCCACCACAAGATTATGTAGCGCACACAAAAATTCTCAGCCATGATACCGCCTGGGGTGACACATTCTTAGTTGAAATAGTGCGCTCATGCCCGCAAGAATGCCGCTTTTGCCTGGCCAGCTTTTTGACCAGACCATTCCGTCCTATAAATGTCGACACGATTATAGAGACGATCGACATGGGGTTAAAGCACACAAAAAAAATTGGACTGCTGGGTCCGAGCGTCACTGAACATCCGCATTTTGACGAGATCGCAGCACGACTTTCAGAGCGAGACAAGATCCATATCTCGATCGCCTCAATACGCGCTGATACCATCAGTGATACTGTCCTGCAAATGCTGAAGAAGTTGCATCAGAAGTCGGTCACCATAGCTATAGAATCAGGCTCGGAACGACAGCGAGCAATCATGAAAAAGAATTTGAGCGAGGCCGAGATCCGCAACGCCACAGCTTTGATTGCTGCCAGCGGATTGGAAAGCGTCAAATTCTACGGCATGGTTGGATTACCGCACGAGAGCCAAGAAGATTTGGACGAGACTGTAAGATTGATGCAAGCTTTGAAAAAGGAGCATCGTCGTTTGCGCTTCGTATTTGGTGTCAGTTCTTTTGTGCCGAAAGCACAAACTCCATATCAATGGAATGGCCGAATGAAAGATTGCAAGGCGAGACTGGAGTACATCCGCAAAAACCTAGCTAAAGTTGGCATCGATGTACGTCCCGAAAGCCATAACTGGAGCGACATACAGGGTGTCATATCGCGGGGAGACAGACGCTTGACCGCGCCGCTTATCCAAGTTGCCAAAGCCGGTGGCGGTCTGGGAGCCTGGAAAAAGGTTTTCAGAGAGAACAAAGATTTCCCGACACTGGATTATTACGCCTTCAGAGATATCCCCACAAGTGAAACGTTGCCCTGGGATCACTTGACCGAAAAATCAAAAACTGAATTCCTTGAAAAGCACAACTCCACAGCCATTGAGATCGCAACCGTGCAACCTTGATGGCAAAAAATACTCGGAGCACAGATGCACAAAATAGAAGTTGAGATATCTGACTGCCTCTGGGATTCTCTAAGAAGGCAAGTGGAGTTCGGAGAAAAATCGCAGAGCCAAATCGTTTCTCAAGCGCTGGCACAATTTTTTCAAAATGACCCTGATACCATTTTCCAAGTATCGACGAGTGTTGCGCTCGTAGAAGGCATCTATAGAGGGTCCGTGCCAATCTCCACACTAAAAGAGCATGGTGATCTGGGCTTAGGGACCTTCGAAGATCTTGATGGCGAAATGATCGTCGTCGACGGTCAGGTATTTCAAGCCAAATCGGACGGTTCCGTGCAAATAGTCAAAGATGACGTGAAAACGCCATTCGCCGTTGTCACCAAATTTTCGCCAGGTCACAGTCAAACGATCTATAAGTGTGAATCCTACAAACGCATTCAGACCGAGTTCGACAAAGCAAGAGAATCAGCGAATATCTTTTACGCTCTCAGAGTGCAGGGCAGCTTCGACAGCATGCATGTCAGAGCCGTTTGCAAAACAGCTGAGGGCGTTCCACTGGTTCAGGCCACCGCAGTGCAGCCAGAGTTCACTTACGAAAAGATCGAGGGCACCATGGTCGGCTTTTGGTCGCCTCAGTACGCCAAATCAATCAACGTGCCGGGCTACCACATGCACTTTATATCCCAAAACCGCGACAAGGGCGGTCACGTCCTGAATTGCTCAGCCAACCAACTGAAAATCGAACTCCACAAGGAAACGAAGTTGAGTCTGGTCTTACCTCAGACACGCGAGTTTTTGGAAGCAGACTTGACTGGCGACCCGGCCGCCGACTTGGAACAAGCTGAAAAACAGCAGAAGAAGTAAACATTGAATACCCATGGACAGAGTAGATGCGAAACTGAGAGTTCAGCAAATGGGTGAAACTCAATGCCTGTAGCCTTACAAATTGTGGCTCTGGTCGCCATCGACTTCGGTTTCGTTTTCTTAGACCAGTGGCTGTTTACGACTTACCACCACATATTCAAGTTGGGGCTCTGGTTTCAACTGGCGACAAGCGTTTGGGCAGCCTGGGACTCAGCCAAGCTGGGCATCAAACGATATAGAACCGTATTTTCGCTTCATCCGCTACTCGTCTTTGTCTTTTGCGCTCTGCTGTGGATTGTCGGCATGCCACTCTATTTGGTGGCGAGAAATAAAGTGGTAAAAGGAAAGGCAGCGCTCAAGAGTGACACACCCGCTAATCCAAAGAGGTTTGCCTACTTGGCCAAAATGGTCGGCTTCACCACTGCCTGCTTGGGTCTTGGTGGCATCGTCTTGTTCTGCATATTCGCCCCCCGCATCAATCCAGGATTTTTAAATGATTCAATATTCCAAGACCCGTCTGAAGCAGGCAGTTACACGGGTGGGAGGGTATCGCAAGGCGAGCGCAGTTACTTTCAGCCCATCGTTGAGCATCTCACCACTGAATTCACAGCCGAAGACTTCAACAAACTGGGCATCTCAACTCCAGAAAATGTGGAATTCAAAACGAAGGACGGCATCACTTTGAAGGGTTGGTTCTTTTCCACAGCGGATGCTACAAAAACGGTGCTCTTTAGTGGAGATGGACTCTTCGGCATGCGTTTCCCCGTGCAGCTGGGCTACATCAAGCTTTTGCAGAAGGCAAAATACTCCGTGCTGATTTATGACTACCGCAAGTTCTCGCAGCCCGGCACCAAATCTGATACCGAGAATTCCTTGATAGACGGGCGAGCGGCATTTGATTATTTGATCAAAGAACGAAAAATAATCCCTGCACAGCTAATCTTGATGGGCCGAGGGATTGGCGCATCAATTTGCTGTCAAATCAGTAAAACCGCACAGTGTGCTGGTCTTATCCTCGAAGATCCGTGGACTGACTTAAAAGCTCATGTCGATCAATCGTCCGCCTTGGCCATGAAATTGATCCCCCGTTCTATGTATCCGGGCGACGGGCTCGATAACACAGTGATTCTAAAAGCAGCACATTCGCCCGTGCTGATTGCCGCCTCGAATCCCAAAGACTCTGGTGGTTACGACGTCTTCGAGCAAACAGCAGCGCCTAAACAATTTGTCAAATTGAGAGCGTTCGATTCCATCCGCCTACCAGATCTTAGACTTGACGCGGACAAATACACTGAAAAACTGACAGCCTTTCTTGTCGCACCACAAGCGCCACCAGAAAAATCAGTGGAATCGAGAATCGGCGATTTGGAAAAGCGCCTCCAGGCTCGCCAGGAAATGCAGTGGCAGACTGACATTGAAACGAGTCTCACAAAGGCCAGAGAAATGAAGAAAATGGTGCTAGTCGATGTCTATGCGACCTGGTGCGGCCCCTGCAAAAAGATGGACGCTCAAACCTACAGCGATCCCAGAGTGCTAAATTTGATCAAAGAAAATTTTGTCGCCGTCAAAGTAGATGCCGATGACGACCAAGGGCAGGCATTTTCCAAGAAACACAACATCTATCTGTTGCCGACTTTGATCATTTTGGACGCAGACGGCAAAATAATCGATCGAATGTCAGGATTTGCCTCAGCTAAGGAACTGCTGAGGGAGTTGAAAGCGCTGTAGAGACTCAATAACGACGAAATGAAAGGCACCGCCACGGATCTGATTGCAATCAATTGACCTAAAGGGCAGCCGCCAGGCAAATGGCTGGATAGATCTAGAGTTGAAAAGCTTATAAACTAGAGAGAAGATCAACCGCACGTTATCCACGGAGATCCTCTACAGGAGCTTGCTCATGGACAAGTCTGACCAAAATATCGACGTTGTAAAGCCAATTCGCGACGACCTCATGTCTGGTGCCGCCGAGCTTGCTTTGCGGGCAATCACCATCTTTCAGGCCGAACTGAACGGACCGGCGGCCGAATCAACCACTAAACTGAAAGAACGCCTGACCGAGACTGCACGAGCCTTAATTGACGCTCAACCGGCGATGGCGCCAATATTTCACTTGTGCAATACAGTCCTCCTAGCGGTCCATAAGTCGACTTCAGTCGACGCAATCAGACAAGATTGTCAGGCAGCGCTAGACAACTTTGAGAAGACGCTCTGCGACAGCGCCGCTGTCATTGCCGACGAAGTCTTCGATCTAATTCCTCCAGGCGAGCTCATTTTCGCCTATTCCTTCAGTTCAACAGTCGTCAGCGCCTTGCTGAACGCACGAGCGAAGGGAAGATATTTCCGCGTCGCCTGCACCGAGGCCCGCCCCAGCATGGAAGGGCGGAAGTTGGCTTCCAGACTGGCCTCAGGTGGCATCGAAGTGATTCACACATTCGACAATGCCATGGGTCTGATTCTTCCAAACTGCAGCACAGCCTTTATGGGTTGCGATTGTGTCGGCAGCCCTGGTGTCGTCAATAAAGTCGGCTCTTGGGTACTGGCAGTTGCCTGCCGAGAGCTGGGTATTCCCCTCTACGCCTTGTCGGGAACCGAAAAGATTGTCAACGACGATCGACTATTTGAGTTCGAAAAGCACGAACGCCCGTCTGACGAGGTCTGGGACTTTACGACCAAAGGCATTCGGGTGCTCAATCATCAGTTCGACCTGGTTCCGTTTAATCTTTTGAGCGGGCTTGTCACTGAGCGCGGTATCCTTAAAGAGCCAGACATCGAGCAGTACGTATCTAAGCTCGAGGTTCACGAGGCTCTCAAGCTACAACCGGCTACCTTTTAGATTCCTTGGATTTACGACAGTTTGATTCAAGTCACAAAAATCCTAGCTGCTACAACAATTTCAATGGCGCTGACTCTGCTTCACTGCAGTTTGGCGGAAGCTCGATTGGGCGAAACTTTTGCCTCCTTCAAAGTTAAAGCTGCGAAAGGATTTAAGTTCAAAAGCGAATCTAAAAAAGAAAATCGCACTTACTACATGTATTCCATGTCTCTTGACGCCACTACAATGCAAGCAGCGCCTGGCTTTGCGGGTGGTCTGACGATAACGGTCGTAAATGGACACGTAATCGGACAATCAATGGTGATGCGCCTGGGCGACAACTACGAAGCAGGGAAAACTCTAGCTACGGCTCACGCTCTCGATTTCGCTTACGAAGCATTGGGGAAACCTAGCCCAAAAACGAAAGAATCGACGGAAAGAGAGTTTGGGCAATATACAGCTGCTATCGATCAGGTCATAGGCGGTAGCCCGCAGAACTTGCGTTATCCTGGATTCAATGGTGTCATTACATTGTCGCGCGCGCCCGACCAGGGTGTAATCATCGCCGCCACTCCCGACGCCGCGCCACCGCCTGGTGGACCAGAGCCCGTCAATAAGGCCAACAAGTAATGGTTGATCACGAAACTAGAAAACAACAATCTCTCTCAAAGTTTTGCATCAAATGCGGCGATAAATTTGCCAGCGGCATGACCAAGTGTCCGAAAGACGGTGGCGAATTGATGGAATTGCGCCAGGACATGATCGGCACAACTTTCGCCAAGAAATATCAAATCACCTCCATCCTTGGCGAAGGCGGCATGAGTGTTGTCTACAAAGCCCGGCATAATTACATGGAGCGCGTTGTTGCTGTCAAAGTTCTGCACAAACATTTGATTGCAGATGCGGTAGCACTGCAAAGATTCCAGCAAGAGTCACAAGCAGCAAGTTCTCTTTCTCATCCCAACATCGTCACTGTGTATGACTTTGGCATCGAAGAGGGGCAGGCATTCTTCGTCATGGACTGTTTGGAAGGTCCGACTCTGCAAGATGTTCTTGAAAAGCAAGAACGCATTGCACCTCAAGAAGCGATCAGCATTTTGGTGCAGCTTTGCGACGGACTGGAACACGCGCATCGAAAGGGCATCGTCCATCGAGACTTGAAGCCGAGCAACTTGGTTTTGATGCCGCAAGAAAATGGCAGTCAACTTCTGAAAATAGTAGATTTCGGAATTGCCAAGTTGATGCCGAGCGAAGATGGAGAGACTCGACAAGCGCTTACTCAAACTGGTGAAGTTTTTGGCAGCCCGCTTTTCATGAGCCCAGAGCAATGCATGGGACGCGCTCCAGATCTGCGTTCTGATATCTATTCTGTTGGCTGCTTGATGTACGAAGCGTTGAGCGGAGTGCCACCACTTATGGGTGACACGTCTTTCGAGACAATGACGAAACACGTCAACGAAATGCCGATCACTTTCAAGCAAGTAAATTCTGAACTGAACATTCCTCCAGGTCTAGAAGCAGTTGTATTCCGCTGTTTGCAGAAAGATCCAGAAGATCGATACCAGAGCGCCTCAGAGATAATCAACGACTTACCTGCAACTGAGCGACCCGCAATTCGCAACATTACAATTCATCCACAGGCACAAATGAAGCCGGCGGTGAAAAAGCCGACGTTCGTTTTCCCCACTACAGTTGTGCTGGCACTGACTATTACTGCCGTTTCTTCTTACTATCTGTTTTTCTGGAAAGGTCCATTGTCAGATAATGGCACGCCTTATCACAAGTTTCGCTGGAACGTCTACATGACTCTTGCTGATACTGCAGCCAAGGCAGATCACAACCAGGAAGCAGCAAAATGTCTACTGGAAGCCGAGAAAGAGACTAAGTTCATCAGCGATCGTCAGGAAAAATACTTGAAGACGCTGTCGCAACAAGCAGAAATTTTTGGACGATTAGCCGACACTGAAAAAGTAGACGCAGTCACTCAAAAAATTGCCGAAGTGAAGAAAGAGCGTGCTCTATCTGATTTCGACCGGCTTTTGAAGATACTGGATTCAGCAAAAACAGCATCAGCGATGAATAAAAATATGAATGACGCTGTGGTC
>JBBQFO010000210.1:0-7873 GCA_038322035.1 Candidatus Obscuribacterales bacterium | reverse complement strand
GCGATCTGCGAACGGTAACATGTACCAATTGACATTATCGCCGCGTTTCTTATCCATAGGATAGAAGCAGACGAAGCGGCGTTGTGGTACTCGCGCCCACAATCGACCGGCGTTGTGCGGGACGTGCTGTTGAGCCTGGACCATTTCGTCAAACTCGGCAATCCACTCTTGCGAGTTTGGCTTCAAGCCCTTCTCAGTCAGCGCTGCGTGAATCTTTCCAGTCGCGTCGTACAAGCCCAATTCAAGCACCGATACGTACGATGTGGAGGGGGTGAGGTATTCAGACAGGCGCAATTTGTCAACAATGGTCTGGGCCTGCGACAAGCCGTCAAAGGTCTTGCTGTAATGCGTGAGCATCAAGTCTGCTTTGTGACCGATCATCTGTGCCAGGCTGACGTCGGTATCCGCTCCTGTCTTGAGCGGTTCGAGCGCTGCGGTCGCCTGTCGCACAATTTCGATGCGCTGGTCTTGCGGAAGCTCATCCCAAGCCAGGCGGTCGAATGCGAACATGCGGTGGAGAATCCACCAGCCTTCAAGAGATTCGGGAACGTCGGGATGGCGCATAAAAGTGCTCCTTGAAACTGTGAGTAGGCTATAAGGGTAAAGCATGGGGCGTGCAGGTGCACGGATGCTAAGCAAGTCTTTGCAATCTGGTACGCCAGTCGGGCATAGAGGCGTCTTGCTCGGTGGCAGCGAATGACACTATATGCGGTATCGAAATGGCGATGGAAAATCTTGACGAATCCTCGTTTCGTAATTTCACCACTGACATATGCGGATTCTTTCTCTACGCTTGCGGTCGCGATTGCCCTGCGAGATCTGAACCAGCGTTTCCATAAGAGTAGGTGCTTACTATTAAGCCGCCCTTGGATGACACCAGCGAAAAGCAAAAGATTTCTGATAAAGATCAGAAAGCTGATTTCAACTTTGCGCAAATTATGGAAAAGGGTGCGTCGAATTTATTACCCTCTAAATCTGATGCGATGCAAGCCACGCAAAATCTTGTCGACAAGAAAATTTTGACGAATCTGACGATCATAAAGGAAAAGGATTCCAATCAAGGAAACCCGCTGCGCAACAAAGTCAAAAAGAAAAAGCGCCTGATGCAGGAACTGGCAAAATTTGATGACGAACTTTTGGCTATGCTTCCAGCCGATAAGTTATCGTCGCTGCTGGAAAACAAAATGGAGCAAGGTGATAGCGAAGCGATTGCAACGTCGCTGCGAGTCGAATTGAAACAGATGATTGCAGATGAGATGGCCAACCCTTCGACGCAAAAGGAAATTGCAAAGACGTCATTGCCAGCTAACTCCAATCCCGCTTCGAACGCGAACTCGACCGCGACCGCTTCGAGCACAACTTCGAACTCGACCGCTTCGAATTCGAATTCAACTTTGTACTCTGCCAACAAATATTCACAGAATCACCAGCCTCCAGCCTTTGGAGCCAGGTAACACCTCAGAATCCAAGTTTGCTTACAGCTGATTCTGCGCCTTTGAGCATTACGGCATCTAAGTTGTTGTCAGTTCGCACTGTTCCAGCAGTATTCACACCGGTGATGTATGTCGCGTCGCTGCCCTGTACTCCAATGGTGCCGTTGGTTGCACCTTGCAGTGATGGCGCAGCGGCGCCACGGGCGACAAGTGTGGTTATATCGCTCTTCCACGCTTCCTTGTCCGTTGATTTCATGACGTAGGATCTGCCACCAGATGTGATCAGCGTTGCGGCTTTGCCTTTCGTATCGACGATTTCCTGATGATAAGAAAGCGTTTCGAAATTTCCGTTGGTAAGTTGGGCGATTTGCTTGAATAGGTTGATGCCGTTATCGGTATATCCTTCCAATCCATCGCATCCTATCGTGTTGATGTGAATACCATGTGCGATTGCACTTCGTGACTCTTGTTTCCAATCATAGGTGGGGTTATCGCTGTGCGGTGGTGCATCACCAATCAGGAATAGCAACTTTGCCGTCTTCTTGCTGTTGTCCCACCCAAGGTCATTGATAGCTGCGTGCAATCCTCTGTCGACAGCTTCTGGTCCATCACCTCCACCCTCTGCGGCTAAATCGGAAATCGTGCTAACTACGGCATCGATGTTTTCTGAGAATTGGAATACTTTGGTCACGTAGTCATCGCCCTTGTCGCGGTATGCCACCAAGCCGACTCTCACGATTGGGCGCTGTTTGCTTTGAGCGATTTTTGTCACCATTGATTTGACTTTGGCCTTAACTGTGTCGATCTCTCCCTGCATCGAAGATGTTGTGTCTATGCAGAATGCAACGTCTAATCTTGGACGCATACCGTTTTTGATTTTGATCGTCGGAGCAACAAGTCTTGAATACGTATCCTTTGGTTCAATATTTGTGGATACTGCTGGTGTGCCCGCGGATGTCGCTGAGGACTGCGGTGCTGACTTTGATTCGGATTCCGATTCGGGGTCGGGGACTGAGCTGGAGTCCGAGTCCGAGTCCGATGTGGTCGTCACGCTTTTATCTGTGGACGGTGCTTCTGTAGATGCTGCTGCGTCAGGTTTTTTGTCGGACTGATCAAACAAGTGGAGCATTTCGATTTCCGAGTGAACAGCTACAACGATGTAGGAAATCACTGCTGCAACGAGCATAAGCAAAAATATAATTAGTTTAGGAACGCGCATATGTGTAGACCTCTAGATGGCGAAGTTTTATATGACACCAATAACGGTGCCATGCTCGAGCGAGCGAATTGAGGAGATTCAAAATCTCCTGCTGCTAATTGAATTGTTGGTAAGTGATTCCAAAACCAGAAAAAGCTCTGGCGTTAGTAATCTATCGCTTATTTGTTCGGTCGTACACCGGATTTACTCCGGAAAGTTCGAGGTTTTTGGATTAGTTGGGAATCGTCAGGACGATCCGTAAGTGTTTTGTGTGTCCGTTAATCATTTAACTAATCAGTGGCGTTCTCTTGAAGCCGTCTGATAATTTGCCACCATGATTGTATGCGTCGTATATACCGTCTCGTCCATTTGATTATCCGCCTGAGTCCACGGCGATATCAAATGCGGTGACTGGTGCAAATTAAATGAGACTCTGGTAACCGGACCCCGAGCGCTTTTCGTGCTATTGTTATCCTACGTCTCAAGTACTTTGGGGAGAAATCGACGTGTCTGAAAATAGTTTTGAACAAGTGCCTTTTGGCGGCGTTGAATTCGCTGAAAATCCCGAGCCTCGTTGTCCATGTTTATTGCTGCTCGACACGTCCGGTTCCATGACTGGCGATAAGCTGATCCAGCTCAATTACGCGCTGCAGTTATTCCGCGCTGAGTTGAATGAAGATAGTTTGGCGGCAAAACGAGTTGAAATAGCGATCGTTTCATACGGTCCACAAGTTCGCGTGCATAACGAATTTACCTCTGTTGCGAATTTTCACCCGATGACTTTGAAGGCAGATGGATTAACGCCAATGGGCGCTGCAATCGAGCGCGGCATTGATTTGCTCAGAGAACGAAAAGAGCTCTATAAAACCAATGGGGTCGCTTACTATAGACCCTGGATATTCCTCATCACAGATGGTGCGCCGTCTGATAGTTGGGGGCGCGCCGCGGAGTTAATCCGCATGGGCGAAGACAAGAAGGAATTCATGTTTTACGCAGCTGGTGTAGAGCCGGCAAACATGGACATCTTGGCAAAGTTGTCAGTGCGCACTCCTTTGATGCTCAAGGGATTAGCGTTCAAAGATCTCTTTGCTTGGCTCTCGACTTCGCTCAGTTCAGTTTCGAGATCGAATCCAGGTGAAGCCGTTCCTCTGGCGAATCCTGTTTCACCAAATGGTTGGGCGGTAGTTGTCTAATTGATCAATGAATAGCTGGACATGGGCAGCTGCATCTTGTCGTGGGACGTCTCACGTTGCACGGAACGTTCGGCGGCAAGACGCGTTTAGCTGTTCATACGGCGCCAATGGCGGAAAGGCTCTCATAGCAGTTGTTTCGGATGGTGCGGGCAGCGCTCAAATGGGTGGCGAAGGTGCCTCTTTAATTTGTCGCACTTTGATCACACAGGCAAGACAGTTTGATTTTTCGCAATCAGAGCTTCCCTCTGATGAAAATCTCTGGAATTGGATTTACGCTGCTCGCGAACGCATTTCGCAAGCAGCTCAAATTCGTTGTTTGCGGCCGCGTGATTTCGCAGCCACCGTAATCTTGATGATTTCGACTGGCGAAAGTACTTTGGTGGCACACATCGGCGATGGTAGTGCAGTTGCTCACTGCGGTGAAACAAGTGAGTGGACGGCGTTGAGTTGGCCAAGTCAGGGTCAATATGCGTCTTCGACGTTTTTCCTTACTGACGATCCTGAACCGAAGTTGAATATATCCAGGTTGAATACTCCAGTCACCGCATTGGCTATATTCTCTGATGGCGTTGAGCGATTGGCTTTAGACATGGCGGCGCAAAAGCCATTCAAACCCTTTTTTGATGGAATGATTCGACCTGTTATCTCGACCGCCGCAGAAGGTTTCGACCAGAAACTATCGCAGCAACTTAGTACTTATCTGAACAGTGATGCAGTCAACGCTCGAACTGACGATGACAAGACGTTGATATTGGCGGTGCACCGACAATGACATCACTAGTTGTAGACGGAGTAAATGTTCAACTCGGCAAGCGACTCGGGCGCGGTGGCGAAGGTGAAGTCTTTGCGTTGGAAAACGACGACCGCGCTTTGAAAGTTTATACATCGTCAGATACTCAGCAGCGTGAAGCGAAAATTCTGTCCATCGTAAATCGGAAGATTGCCCAACAATCGACTTGGGTTGCTTTCCCGCTGGCAATTGCGCGCCACAACGACGGACGTTTTGCCGGGTTCGTCATGAAGCGAGTTAATGGGCACAAGCCGCTTTTTGAGCTCTATTCACCAGGCGCAAGAAAGAAACACTTTCCGAAAGCCGATTTCCGATTCTTGATCCGCACCGCAGCGAATGTCAGCCGCGCCGTCGCATCTGTTCACAGAACTGGATGTGTGATCGGTGACATCAATCACTCCGGCATCCTCATTTCTGATGAAGCGAAAGTTGCGCTCATCGACGCTGACAGTTTCCAGATTATTGACGGCGCCAACAAATTTCTCTGTCGTGTGGGAGTGCCTGAATACACGCCACCAGAATTGCAGGGCAAGAAACTAAGCGGCGTTGTTCGAACTGCGAATCATGATGCTTTTGGTCTTGCGGTTGTAATTTTCCAACTGCTGTTCATGGGACGACATCCATTCGTTGGTGCATTCGCGAAAGGCGACATGCCAATGGAGCGAGCGATCTTTGAACATCGTTTCGTCTATTCGAGAATGCGCGATGTTGGCATGACGAGACCTCCGGGAGCAGCCTCACTAGCTGATTTTCCACGCGAAGTCGCCGATGCGTTTGAACAAGCATTCAATCCAAATGAAGAGCGACGACCGACAGCTGAAGCCTGGATTAACATCCTCGTCAATCTGGAATCAGCGGTCACTCAATGCGACGCCGACAACTTACACTGGTACCCGCAAGCTGCATCCGAGTGTCCATGGTGCCGCATGGAAAACAAGCTCGGCATGTTGTTGTTCTTGCCGAACTTCCTCAATCGTGGTGTTGGAACATTCGATCCCGGCGCAGCCTCATTCAGCTTGGGAATGGCCTGGTCCGCGATCGAGAAAGTCGTTTTACCGCATCCTTCTCAGTTGCAGCCGGTCGTGCCAACAATCAAGTACGTTCCAAGCGCGGAAGCCAAGAAAGCAAAACTTCAGATTTATAAATCGAAAGCGATCGGTGTTTCTTCCTTGATTCTAGCTGCCGTAATCGGATTCGCTTTACCAAAGTTGTGGTTTGTCTGGGGCGCAGTGATTTGCTTCGCCATCAAAAAACTGTTGTTCAATAAAATCAGTTCGGAAAAGTTCTTCATCGAAAAATACTTCCATTCAAAAGAACAGTTTGAGAAATCGATTGAGGCATGGCGCACGAGGGGCGGCATTACTCAAGCATTGGCCGTTAAGTCTTCACTTGCCGATGCGAAGAAACAGATGGAAAATCTGGACAGAGAAAAGCATATGAAAATTTCTCTGTATCAAACCAAGCGCCATGGCATTCAAATGATTAAGTACCTGGAAAGCCAGGAAATCAGAAAAGCTAAGATTCGCCATGTCGGATTGGCGCGGCAAACCGCACTTGCATCGTACGGTATTGAAACCGCGTTGGATATTACAGAAGAAAAGGTTCTTGAAGTTCCAGGATTCGGTGCAAACAATTCCGTTCCGCTGCTCGAGTGGCGGAAGAGTTTGGAAAAATCATTTGTATACGATCAAAAGCCAAATGACATGGACCAACAGGAGATTCAGAAGATTCAGTTCGAAATCGATCAGAAGGGCAGTGAATTCCGCAAGACGTTAACGTCGGGACCCACGGATCTGACTCAGGCTGTGTATGCGATCAATGCTCGCGAGAAGAGAGAAGATCCGATAGTTGCACATGCATATGCAGAGTTCCGCCGCGACAAAGAAGATCTCGCTTACCTGAAAATTTCCATTCCGAAGACGCGACCTAAAGACACTGATTATTTGAATATCAATTCTCATTTCAGCTCTGGTACTACTAGTAGTGCCCAAACTCAGAGTAAGTGGAATGCTGGAATTGGCTCTTCCTCTACAAGCTATTCACCATCTTCGTCAGCTCGCAGCAATGCAGGAGCGTCTAGAACCGCCACAGCCGCGCCTGTCCGTCCCGCCTCTAATAAAGCGAAGCAGCCTCAAACGAGCATGCCGTTTGCTCCCGTGTCCTGTCCGAAGTGTGGACAAGGAATGGTTCAGCGCACAGTGCGAAAGGGTCCAAAGTCAGGACAAACAGTTTACGGTTGCGCAGACTATCCATCATGCCTTGGATGGCGCCCACTTTAATTGGTTGGTGGTGTTGTTGTTGTTGCTTCGTCTACTGGTCGAGAAGATTTCTACTCATGTTGACGGCTCTGCCATCTTTTCTGTATGGCATAAGCGCGTTGAGCACATCACGAGTCGTATCTTCAGCTGGATTCGGAACGCCGATTATTGGCCAACCGAAATCAGGTATTTTCGTAATTTGATTATTCGGATTCTGACCTAGTCCGTCCCATGCATGCATGCCACCATGGCGTATGATTTCAGTGACTCGCGTTCCAGGGCAGACGTATTCCGTCTTCTTATCCTTGCCATCGTCCGTTACAGTTGGCAGTCCGCAGCCATCTGCTTGTGCCCAAGCTGCTTTCTGTGAGAGCGGCTCGGACTCAGAGACTTTTCCCATGGTGATTGTCGTGAAGCCTTTAAGCAATCCATGATCGAACCAACCGTGTCCGCCGTTCAGCGGAAGCATATTGTCGTCATCGCCAAGAACGGCTACAAATGCGGTTTTTTCGCCGAAATTTGGCTTTGGATCCGACTTCAAACGCGTTCCATGAACAGAGCCAACTCCGGCGAATGTGTTCGGCATGCTTTCAGCAACATACTGCGCTGCGCCACCACCTTCTGAAAATCCAACGATGTATTTCGCCGCTGGATCGACATTTAAGTCTTTGGTAACTTCGGTGCTGACTCGCTTTACGTAATTCATGTCATCATAGCCTGGGGCTTTTTCGGTGAGCGAACCATGATCTAAATTCCAACCGTTCGCCTTTGATAATCCAAACGAACCGGGGAAAGATTTCGGCAACGCTTCCATATACACCACGGCGAATCCCTTTTGATCGGCCGCTCTGTTCATGCCGGTTTCGTGCTTCATCTGTTCGATGCTGCCGCCCATTCCAGGCATCATCATCATGATCGGAATTGCTTTCTTGCCATCATAGTTAGGTGGAACATGTATCTCGAAATTGCGTACCGCGCCATCTACTACAGTGCTGTAAGCG
>JBBQFO010000209.1:0-8003 GCA_038322035.1 Candidatus Obscuribacterales bacterium | reverse complement strand
AAATTGAAGGCGCTTCCCGGTATCGGAGATTGGACTGCGGAGTACGTCGCGATGCGAGCCTTGTCTTGGCCGGATGCTTTTCCTTATTCGGATTTGGGCATCAAAAAAGCTCTTGGACTGAAAAACGACAAACAAATTATCGAACATGCCGAACGTTATAGACCGTGGCGCTCGTACGCCGCGATGCACTTATGGAAATCTTTGGAGAAAGTGAACAATGACAGCCTTCTTTTGCAGAATTGAAAGTCCAATTGGACCGTTGACGCTCACGTCTGATGGAACGTCCTTAACGGGACTCTACATGGAGAACCACAAGGGGTTCTCGGCTATTGAATTGAATTTGAAATGTGACGATTCTGCTCAACCTTTCCCTCAAACGAAGAAGGAGTTGGCGGCGTATTTTGCCGGCAGCTTGAAAAAGTTTACAGTGCCGTTGAAATCAAGTGGCACTGAATTCCAGAAAAAAGTTTGGCGAGAGTTGCAAAACATTCCTTTTGGAGAAGTGATTTCGTATGCGGAGCTGGCACGTCGCATAGACAACCCGAAAGCCTGTCGAGCTGTGGGTCTAGCAAATGGACAAAACCCAATATCGATCATAGTGCCATGCCATCGCGTCATAGGCGCCAACGGTAAACTCACCGGATATGGTGGCGGACTGCCAAGGAAAGAAATTCTTCTGAATCTTGAGCAACCATCAAGCGTGAAACAACTAACGCTTGTTTAAGAAACGGATCGCTTCCATCTTGTAGAATCACGCCATGAAAAAACAAACATGCCTTCTCAATCTGTTCGCCCTGGCTTTGATCACGTCTGTTCCAAGTGCACTTTCCAAGGTGACGCCGGACGCTGCAATCCAGGCTCTTAAAGACGGAAACGCTCGCTACGTAGACGGTAAGAGTACTCATCCGCGCATCGATCCGGAGCGGCGCAAAGCAACGGCACTTGAAGGTCAAACACCAATTTCCGCGATTCTTGGATGTGCCGATTCGCGCGTACCGCCCGAAATTATTTTCGATCAAGGATTCGCCGATCTATTCGTCGTTCGAGTAGCCGGAAATGTTTGCGCAGTTCCCGAGATTGCTTCTATCGAGTACGCTGTAGCTGTCTTGAAGGTGCCATCGATTGTAGTCATTGGTCACACTAAATGTGGTGCAGTCGATGCTGCGATCAAAAACGGTGCACTCCCTGGTAGCTTGCCGGAGTTGATCAAGATGATTCGACCTGCAGTCGTAACATGTGAGAAAGACAAGACTTCCAAAATTGACTTACTGACTCGCGCCACTGAGCAAAACGTCAGGAACACAATTGCAGACTTGAGTAAAAGCCCGGTAATCAAGGCTGCGCTTGATTCCAGGCAAGTGAAGATCGTCGGCGCCATTCGTCACATCGAAGACGGACACGTAACCTTCCTGCAGTAACTGAGTTCAACCTCTGTAAACCAGGCTAGAAACAAACATCTTCATTTGATCCGCCAGTCCGGATTGCAATATCTTTTCGATCCGCACCGGATCGAGTGTGCGTTGATTGAATAAATTAGCAACTTCCGAAACCGTAATGTTATCGGGATCATTCTTGATACGAACAATCTGATCACCAGCTTCCAGCACACCTTCTTTGACAACGGAAAAATAGATTCCAGATCTACCGCTTTTCATGAAGCGCTTGATGATGTCAGGTCGACCGAATCTAATGCCAAGTTTGTAGCAAGGTATCCGCGGCTGTGAAACTCTAATAACCGCTGTACCAACCTGAAATTCGTCGCCAATGCAAACGTCTGTTTCGAGCAAATCTTCTGTAGTGAGATTCTCACCGAATATGCCGTAGTCGATCTCTTTATTTGGATATTCTGCGCGCCAATACGGATAATGTTCCGAAGGATATGTGTAGACTGCCTTGTCGACGCCGCCATGAACGGTCAAATCAGCCTGTTCGTCACCATCCAAATTCAAAGTTTTCAATGGCACTTTGCCATCAATTTTTTCTTTGAAGATCCCCGTTGAAACTTCTCGACCCGAAACAAGGAAGGTCTTGGGAAGGCTTACGGCGACCTGCAAAATTTTTGAAGTAGCAGTTTTTACGAGTTCGGACACAAGCGCAGTCCTTGGATTAGCTGACTCGCTATAAGTCTAACAAACGCAAGTGCTCTTTAACCGCTAATTTATTTGCCCAATATACAGCGACCACCGCAATTGCAAGCATCACCGCTACGACTGAATAGGCTTGGTAGATACCAGCCCGATCAGCGATGCCACCCAGAATCAGCGGAGCGCACAGACCCGCTGCGCCTGTCGCCATGTTCATGCGCGAAGCTGCCAGCCCAACTTGGTTGGGCACCACACCTAGTGCCGCCGAAAGCGTCAGTGGGTACATGTTTGCAACGCCGAGTCCGGCGACAAAAAGTCCGATCACGTTTATGGTTGAATTGGGCGCCAGCCAAAAAATGAGAAATCCAAATAAGCTCAGTATTGATGCGCCAGGCAATAGAACTCGGATATTCACTTTCCGCGCCAGTGCACTGCCTAAGATCCTTCCTGCCATCATGGCTACGAAGAAGGCACTGACTGCCGCAGCAGCTTGAGGCTTTGGCATTCTGTCCGCGTTTTGTAGAAAGTCAGGACTCCAAAAAACAATCGACCATTCGCTGGCACAGCCCAAAAGGATGACGCACCAGTAAGCCCAATATGCCTTCGCTAACCTGCCGCCCCCATGAGCTTCAGCTTCCTCGCTTTCTTTCGCTTCCGGAATTTGATTGCGCCCGAATACCATATACGCAATTCCAAGAAACACTAAGAGCATCGCCAGTGGTGCGCGCCAATTTACTCCAGTCGATACAAATATTCCGATCGCTGCTGGTGCAATCGTTGCGCAAATGCTTGTCACAACATTGGTTTCGGTGATGGCGATGGTTCGTTGTTCACCCAATCTCTCAGCAATGACCGTATCGATCACCTGGCCGAAGATACTGGCGCACATGCCGGCCAGAAAAATGCCAAATACCGTGACCACTGCAGTAGTGCCGAGGAGAAGTGTTGCCACACCGACAGCAACGCCAGCCAGTCCTGCCCACATCGCCTTCTTACGTCCCAAAAAGGCCATGACGCGTTCGCCGAAAGCGCCCGAGATTAAAACACCCAGCGCAAATGCACTGAAGTGATAAGCCATGATCGTGTAGTTGAAATTGAGCTCGCCCTTCAAAAACGGCATCATCGGACCAAGCGACGACGCAACAAACGAGCAAAGCCCAGCCAGGATGTAGAATTGCCAAATCATCCGAGTGCGCACATAGGCGTGCGTAACCGGCATATGGGTGATCTTGCTCGGGGCTTCGGTGATCATCGCCCTCTATTAACTCATGACATGCCCTAATGAGCAAGCAAATTCTTTTGAAGGTCGCTTCTGTTTTTTATTGAAACATTAGAGAGGAGTTATTGATCGTCTTTCTCTGGATAGTCGCCAATTTTGATTGTTGCCGCAACGAGCTGATCGCCTCTCGCGAGCAAGAACTCGACGTTGTCTCCTGGTTTGTGTTTGCGCACGATGGCTTGCACTTCTTTCGAGTTTGCCACTGGCTGTCCATCAACTTTTACGATCACATCGCCTTGGTTCAATCCAGCTTTTTCGGCAGGACTTCCGTCGGCGGCACGTGCTACCAACACTCCCTTCGTGGTTGGCGAGATGTGCAGTGAGCGAGCGATTTGCTCGTTCAAGTCTTGCATGTAGATGCCGATGTAAGCTCGTGCGATGGAACCTTTGTCGAGAAGTTGTTGCGCTACGTCTTTAGCTACATCAACTGGAATGGCGAAACCGATGTTTTGCGCGTCACCTCTAATCGCAGTTGTAATTCCGATTACTTCGCCGTGGATATTTAGCAGCGGTCCGCCGGAGTTGCCGGGATTGATTGCTGCGTCGGTTTGAATCAACTGTACATTGCCCAGACTGCTTGTCTCGTTATGTCCTGGAGGTAACAGGCGTCCCAGGGCGCTGATGATTCCGAGTGTCACGGTGTGGTCGAATCCAAGCGGACTTCCAATTGCGATTGCCCAATCACCCGGTCTCAACTCTTTGCTGCTGCCAAAATTCGCTGCCGGCAAATTGTCCACGCCGTCTATTTTAAGTAAAGCTAGATCGGTGAATTTGTCTTTTCCGACTACCTTCGCTCTGTATTTTCTTTTGTCGTTGAGCGTCACTTCAATGACATCTGCACTTCCCACCACGTGATTATTGGTGAGAACATAGCCGTCAGATTTGAAGATTACGCCTGAACCAGTTCCCTTTTGCTCGAAGGTTCTTGGATGCTGTTGCGGAAGTTCCATGCCCATGCCTGGTCCGAACATGAAGCTTTGCATAGGGTCTAGTCCCGAAGCAGAAGTGAGCGTGATATTACGCCTGGTATCAATGTTCACAACGCTGTCGCTTACTTTCGAAGCGATATCGGCGACTGTGTTCTCGGCTAAAGCAAGAACGCCGCCCGCAGTTTTGCTCACAACAGATGTGGTGCTTGTCGTCGTTTGAGATGGCGCTTCTGTATTGGGATGCCATTCGTGTCCCATCCAAAACGCAGATGCGAGAGCAACACCGATAGCTGTACCGCCGAGCCAAGGGGCGGGCGAAGCTTTGCCATGTTTATTGCGCTGTATCATATTCAATCTACCTTCCAGTGCGTGTAGCTCCACTTTTAGTTTATAAAATTCGCGGTCGCTCAATTCGAAAATATACGATTCGTTAAGGTTTCATCCGTGCGCCGTTGCACAGTTCTATAGTTGGCATGGGCTTGTATTGCTGAGTTTAACCACGCTGATCAAAAAGAATAGATGCTCGACTGAAGGCATCCTATCGCACGGCGCAACTTATTGCTGATTTCACAGCCAACCTTGTCGGACCGTAACAAACATGATTTACAGGTAGGAATATGTTTTTGACGTTGGGCATGGGCACCTGATCGAGGCAAGTCATGGCGATGTCGGCAAAGATGTAATTCTTGGCGGTTTGCGCACGCAGCAGATCATATTCAATGCTCTGTTGCAGAGTTTGCAAATTAAGTGGTGCGAAACGCAAAGTGCCCTGGAATTGATTTGGAATGTTTGTGCTGTCGGGAAAGACCCAATCACACTCGCCAGCCAATGGACCAGCACCGTGGCGCGTTAAATACGTGCGGCTGACATAGGTTACGTTCAACTTACCGATTCCAAAATTCGGAGCGAGGTGCAACACATTTGTCAGTCCAGTTTTAGATCTGGTGACGTGCGGAAATTGGTCGATTCGATCTTCGTCCAACATAAGACCCTGAGCGCCTTCGAAGATGATGTGTTTGTGGCTTGGATACGCTTCGCTAATCGATGCAATTTCCAAAAGTGTTTGCGTATCTCTTATGAATTCAGACAGAATTTTTTCTACGTTATTCAAAAACCTTGTTGTTTCTTCTGACTGCGCATCTATTTTGAAGTCCTTCAGTCTTTGAGGAAACCATGTGCTCTTCAGTTCCATCAACTTTCGATATAGAGATGTCGGATGCAACATGTCGCGAGCGCGCAGTCTGAAAGTCGGAGAGCGCAAACTCCTTGTCACAGTTTCGTTTATGCCCAGACCACAACTTCCGTGTCTCTGGGCTCCTCTGCGTCGCTCTATCGTTTGATTTATAAACATATCGAAAGGCGTCGTTAACATTGCGTTGCCGTCTATGATTACGCTGGGTTTTACGCCGAGATTTTGTAAGTCCGCGTACTCCCTGACGAAGATGAGCGGATTGACAATGAAAAATTTGCTCAAAAAAGTTGGTGCCCCCACCAACGATCCACTGCCAAAGTGGCTGAAGACATGGCGGCGCCCACCTGGCGAAACGACGGTGTGTCCAGCTTGCGCGCCTCCATTGAATCTGACAACTAGCGAGTGGTCTGGATCTTGGCTGGCAAAGTAATCAGTCAACAAACCTTTGCCCTCGTCACCATAGTTCGCTCCGATGATTACTCTGCCGGCTTTCATTTTAAATCCTCCGTTCTGTAGTCCGAGGCGGACAGGAGGTCCGCGCACCATATGGTTGGGGCACTCGGGAAGAGTGCGCACCTTTTCCCTTAGAGTTTCAGCAGTCCTTTTATGCCTGACAATTTGTTTGACTTGGTTCCGCTTAGTGATTGCTGAATGGTCAGCGCCGTGCTGCCGGTCCAACTAGCCGCGACCGTTGCGAGGTCGCTTCCTTCTTGAACTTCGAGAATCGAAACGATTAGTTCCGCCAGTTTTGTGTGGTCATCTAATGTGATCGCACCCTCTCCTAACAGATCGCGCCAAGCGCGTCTTGTTTTGTCAGGAGCGGATCTGTAATAGCTTCCTTCTTCGATCATAATATGGAAAATATTCCAGGTTTTGGAAGCCATTGTGAGCAGGTCTCGCGTCGAGATGTCACGCTGAAGTCCGCTGCCAAATATCCTTTTGACGTGATCGGCTTGCAGTTTTGGTGCTGGCGGTTCATCGCCTATTGTGAACAGGTAACCCTTTTTGTTGCGCTTAAGAAACGCATCACATTTGGTGCGAGTAGCAGCAAAATACCACGGTAGATTGTAACTCTCGAAATTGTTGCCACCACCGTTGCCTTCAATGTAGAACTTGCTCAACTGATCGGCGAGGCGGATGTCGGATTCGAATTGTGTGGCTTGAAGTGGCGCTTGGTCAGCCCAGGCATCGCCGAAAGCCATGCACATAACGTGAGGATCCGTAACCGGTTTGCGCGAATATATCTCTTCGATCAAAACGCCCAGTCCGTTGCGAATCAGCGTTTCTGCCAGCATGCCCATTGAACCTGTTTCATCAACGGCGACAATGATCGGAGTAGATAGAGGATTTAAGGCCGAATCGCATGACTCTCTGACGACGATGTTTCGAGGGTCCAGCTCTTCGTGAATCGTTCTGCTTCGAAATAAATCTACCGACGCTGTTGCTTTAGCGCGAGTGGCATAAATGTCCCAATCTTCGGGATCCCATCTTGATGTACCCATGATTAAATCTCCTTGTAGAGTTGATCTGCATCGAGGTTCATGTTGACGAATTTGGGCGGGCCAAATGCGTTTGGCAGAACTTCTCGTTTAAATGTTTTGTAGTCTTCGAATGCGCTACCACTGGACGGCAGCTGCAACCACTCCACCAAATCCGGTGGCAAACTTTTATCGAATGGTAGTTGCGCTCCGCTTTCATCGCCGAGAATTTCTCGACCGATTGATTTTATTAGTTCCAAGTCCACACGCGCATCTGCACGTTTATTTCTCAGGATGTCGGGCGGGATGCAATCCAATGTTTGTTCAGGAACGTACGAAAGGCGCTCTCCAACTTTCGTCGAGTACCACCAACCACCAAGCAACATTGCACTGTGCCGAAGCGGCGAGACTACGACAGTATTTGACGAGATGGCATTATGGGTGACGCCGGCCCATTCCAAGTAACAAGCGAGGTTCAGAAGGTTATTTAGAATCCAGCCAACGTGATTGATTGGTGTCAGTTTTCCACCTGAATGTTTCAGCACATCATTCAACAAGAGCTGGTCGGGCGTTTTACGGATAACCAAGATGTTTGTGCCGTTTGTTTTGAACTCGTGTTTGATTTGGGGGAGATACTTCGACATCTCCAGGATCATCGAATTATTTTTGAGTGGAAGCATGTGGATGCGCTTCCGTCCTTGATTGAAGAGCTGCTCGAATTCATGGTCAATTTCGAAAACCAATGAATTGTCCGCGACGTACATCGTGCCGAGTTCGAACGGATTGCTGGTGCGGTATTTACAGGTTTTGACGGTGCCATCGACAAGTCTGAATTTTCGCAGCCCTTTTATCTGGTCTTCGACTTTTTCTAAAGGCTCGTTCCATTTGCCGCTCACCATCTTTTTGCAAGCGTCCTTATAGAGTTGAACGATGTGCATAAAAACGCGTCTTGCACCTGGGGTGGATTTGCAGTCGGGATGCCAATGCCGTGCTAAAAATCGATATTCTGCCTTGGCCTCGCCGATTGAATGAGAAAACAGT
>JBBQFO010000208.1:0-8032 GCA_038322035.1 Candidatus Obscuribacterales bacterium | reverse complement strand
ATTCGTAGGCTATCCAAGCCCACACAGCGGCAGTCACAGCATGATCTTCCAGGGCAAAGGCTTTGTTGTTCCTTACGACGACAACTACTAACAAGTCTTGACCTAGGGAAATTAGTTTGGCTCTTGAGAGATATTGGCCCAAATTCTGGGCCAATATCTTTCTGTTTCTACTTTTACGGGGCATAAGATTGAAGAGGCACAAAACGGCTCTTCGCTATTGCTAGTGGGAATTCACCCTCCCTGATAGACTAATGATCAGCGAAACGTTGCAGAGAGCCGCAAAGGCGCACAGTTGGCGTTGAATTGGTGTTGGACAACATAAAGGGTCTTAAGAGTTAGGCATGGAGATTGCAAGGGAACGACGCGCCGGACCAAAAAGAATCGGCGAATTGCTGGTTGCAGCTAATGTAATCAAACCCGAGGTCTTACTTGAAGCGCTGCAAGTCGCCAAGAAGTCCGCGACTCCGCTTGGCCGAGTGCTAATGGGCATCGGCGAGCTGACTGAGCGAGATTTGCAAACGGCGATTGAAATTCAGTCTTTACTGCGCGAGGGAGTGATCTCGGCCGAGTTCGGCATACGCGCTTTGAACGTCGCCATTAAAGGCTGTATTCCGCTAGAAGAAGCCTTTACGCGCCTCGGGTGGAAAGCACCCCAGAGAGAGAGCATGCCCGGCAGCGAGCTTGGCGAGCTGCTCTTAGAGGCTGGCGCCGTGACGAGAGAGAATCTCGCCGAGGCGATGACGCAAAGTCAGGAAAATAACTTACCGCTAGGGCGCTGTCTGGTTCTCGCCAGAGCCATTCCGTCGACACTTCTCACTTCGGCATTGACCGCCCAGGTGCTCCTGCGCGACGGCAAGATCACGAAAGACCAGGCAGTAAGCGGAATGCGCGCAGCAACGCGCAAGCATCAAACGATCGAAGTTTCCTTACAAGAAGTTGGTGCGTACAAACCATCGCAAGCCAATATTCGCGTCGGCGATTTGCTCATGTCTGCCGGACTAGTTACTGAAGGCGACAAAATTTCTGCGATCGAAATGGGATTAGTGCAACAACAGCCGGTCGGTCAAGTTCTGGTCGCTGCGGGAATGATTTCAGAAGTGATGCTCAATGAAAGTCTCAAGCTGCAAGAAATGGTGGCAAAGGGAAATCTTACAGGCGTTCAAGCCGCTGATATTTTGAAAGCTGCAAACGCGCGCAACTGCTCGATCGAAACGATCATCGCTGAACGCAGTACGAAAGAAGACGAAATTGCTCGCGCCAATGCAGTCATTGAAATTCTTCAGCAAGCAGGTTGTTTAACAGCCCAGGACATGGCGAAAGCAGAGGGCGTCAGCCGTCAGTTGAATGTCAGTCTCGGAGAAGTATTGTTGTCTACAGGCGTAATCGACAAGAAACTTTTGCAAGCGGCAGTACAAGCGCAAGGGTTTGTCGACGACGATATTCTAACGATCAGCCACGCAGTAGCCGTTCTCCACTATTGCCAAAAAACCGGGGTAGATTTCCCAGCCGCCCTAAAAGAAGTGGCCTATACGCCGCCTTCTGACACAGTAGATCCTGCCCTCCAACAAAACTCCGGATGGCTAGGCAAACTCTGGTCCAAAGTAAAAAAACCAGGCGAATAACCGCACCAATCTTGGTGCATATTATGGCTTACCCAGCGCCTCTTCGATAGCTCGAGCAGCGATCGGATCATCCTGCTTGTAAGCCTCGTACAAAGCCGTAAGAGACCCTCGTTCCGCTTCAGGTCTAGCTTGCATCAGCGCGTCAAAAACCAGCTCGACATAGTCTGCATCAAGCTGTGATCCTGGTGTGTGTTCAGGAAGACTTTCTTGCTTCCAAACTTCAGCAAATTTTGATGCCGCGTTTCTTATGTTGTTGGGTATCTTAGCTGCCTTTGCCACTTGTGGAACGGGAACTTCTTCGCCCAATAGGTTGCCCGGAGTGCTGCTGCGCAAGCGATTGACCACTTCATCGACCATGGGCCGTCGACCGGTCGGCAGTAGACCTCCGGTGCTGATTTCGTTTGAAAGGTTGACGATGCGGTTACTTACTCTGGCAAAAATTCTTTCGTCAGTTAGATTGGGATATTTGGCTCGCAGATCTCTCATCTGCCCTTTGCTGATCGCTTGCTCTAGTACGTCGGTCTTAAGAAGCCGCCCTCGCGCTTCAACAAGAACGTCTCCCATATCTTTCGATTGATAGATCACTCCATCTCGTTCAAGGTTGATGCGATTTCCTTGTTGGAAGTGCCTGATGTTGCTTTTTGCAGCGCCGCTATTGATCGATTCCACTGTGCGACCTAGTTCCGCTGCGACTGCCAAAGATGTAACCACTTTCTCAGCCGCTTTTTCGACGCGTTGATTCAACTCTAATGAAAATTGCGTCGCCGCCGTCTTATCCGCATGCTTCCCTGCACCGCGTTTGAGTGTACTGGCGAAATCTTCAAACTGATGCGCGTCGACATCTTCAGGAGCACTAGTAGCTTTGTGTTCAAGCCAGGAGATAAATGAATTTATTTGCGATTGTTTTGCCGTTTGATCTTCAAGCTTGATCACGCTTGGAAGTGGAGCTTCGCCAAGATTTAAGAGTGAAGGTGTGTGGGTCAGGTCAATTAACTGCGCCGCCAGGTTACTTTGGAATTGAGTGACATGATCTCGTATAGTCGCATCTTCAGTCGGATCGGTTCGAAGTTTACCCATTTGATCGAACCATGGTTTCTCGTAATAGATCAGTCCAGGCTCTCGCATCAACGCTACATTGTGATCCTCTGGTTTGGAATATTTACTGTCGTTCGATGTGGCGTCAAGCATGTGAAACTCGCCAGTCTTGCTGTTTATGAGTACATAATCAGCCCCGATTGCATCAGCTGGGGAACCGGCTTCTGTTGGATATACGTTCCACTCTTTGCCGACTTTACCCTGACTTTTGAGTGTATTCATCAAGGCACGCATATGGTTCTGGACGTAATCTTGATGATCATGATTGCGGTTAATGCGACTTTCAAGGCTGGCGATTTCCTCAACTTTGGCTCGCACCACCTCCGGTGTCGTGCTTCCTGCCGCCCCCTCTTTTCCTTGTATCATCATCATCATCATTGTGGTGGTGGGCCGCAGATTTTCGCTGATGCGCGTGGGCATCGATGTTTCGAAACCACCTCCTGATGCCATAGCAAAAGCTGGCATCATGCTATTGACACCGCCCTTGGCAAACAAGACGCTGCCGATGTTGTCGATCGCGTTGTTGGACCCCGTCTTTAGCTGGTCGACTCGTTCCTGGATCTTCGAAGATAACTGCTCGTAGTTGGTTTTGCCAGCCTCGCTGTTAACATAGCGGTTGATCGAATGTCCGGCACCAAGGAAGCCACCAACCATTGAGAAGCTATAGACTGACTGACCTAGATCTTGCAATGTCGGCACCGGTCTTCCAGCCTGCAGCGCGTGCAACTCGGCGCTCACAGCGCCTGCCGGCAGACCAGACAAAACACCTGCGACGGCTTCATTTTTTAAGAGTGTTCCGATTCGCATTTGCTGAGCGAGCTTCGTTTCAGCCAGCCCGTTTATGCCCAAACCGCTCAATGACAGTGCTGTGAACGTGGCAGCACCGGTAGCTCCATTCAGCATTCGTGACCCCAAAAAGCTCGTCAGGTCGCCCGGTTTATACTCGCTTGGTTTTAGCACTGCATCGTATGTGAAACCGGTTAGTGCCGCCTCTTTGACTGTCAACCCGATCATGGTTTGTTGCGACAGCAAACCAGCTTCGGAAGCAGTGCTTATACCCATCAATCCTTTGACACCTTTGCCGACCGCCAAAAACGGCAAGAGCATGCCGACAGCTCCACCGATCTGTTGTGCATGCCAGTTGGCTGAGCCGAATTGTGTTTGTTCTGGAGCGGATACGAACTGCACTTTTGGTAACAGTTTCGTTTGCAGAACTGCGTCGGCTATTTGGGTAATTCCATTGATTGGTTCTTGAATAGCCGAATACGCAGCAGAATGCACGAAATCGCCGAGGAAGCTGTTGTGGCTCTCGGATTCTTTGGATTGCTCACTTCGCGGCAACTCAGCCGGGTTTCCCATTTCGGTGTTTCTTTTTGTGCTGTGCCTTCGGTTTGTCCTACACCCATGTACCCAGAATCCAGCATTTATGGACAGGAGCCCCGGGTGGGCCCGTAGCGTCGTGGGCTACACTCAGCGGATATTTGATGCTTAGCGTATGTTTATCTGCAAGCAATCCAATAACACGCCGTCAAGAGATAAACTAAAGGTCGCTGTGTCCAACCGGACGGTAAGCGCTTCCATTATTGCTTCTTCGCCACCAACGGACGAAGAAGGACGGGAACTGACTAGGATGCCTGACAGAAAAATTTCAATGTTGATCGCCTTTTTGGCCATCTCTGCCATTCCGGCGGCGTGTGCGACAGAATCTCCTACAGACTTCAAATGGTGGACTGAAAAACAACCGAACGGCCATCGTTGGGTGAAAGCAAAATTGCTGATCCAGGCGCCGTCGGAAATCGTTTGGCAGTCGATCCACAACGAACAAGGCGCGGATCAAGATCTCGTCTATCGAAAAGTTCTGAGCCGGGGCGTCAATGATGTGGTGTCTGAGCAAAAGCTGCACCATTTGCCGATCATCGGAACTGCAGTCAGCACCATGCACACTACTGAAGTGCCGTTGAAGCGAATCGACTACGAAATGGTCACTTCAGATCACTTCAAAGCACTAGAAGGAAGTTGGGTCCTCAGTCCTGGACCTAACAAGTCGACGTATCTTGAACTGTCATCCTACTGCGACATCGGAATCCCGATTCCTCGCCCGATCCGCGAAGGAATTACGGTCAAGAAATTAGAAAAACGATTGGCTAACGTCAAGAAAAATTCCGAATTTGCGCAAATTCCAATTGCTGCAGACAAACCGCAGACCGCGCGCGTCAATTAGCTTTAGTCTTGCTTAACTAAGCTTAAGTCGTGCTCTACTAGTTTCACTCTAGCCTTACGCTTGCAGTGCGGCTTCGAGCTCTTGCATGTCTTTAGTTTCGACATTCTTGCTGTTAGCTTTCACTTTCTCGAAGAACTCATTTGGATCGTCACCAGCATGTTCTCCGACGCAAGCGATGTGAAGGTAACGAGGACCGCTGCGAGGAAATGGCGAACCGTCATCTTCGCTTTCAATCGCAACACGTAGATGCCCTTTCTCGATTTTTTCAGTGCAACCGATGCAGGCAGCCCGAGCTGTCGGAGCATACTCAGCGTATGGCAACACTGTTGGCTTCTCTGTCTTCGCGTTGACTTCAATCGCTTTCATCAACTCTTCTTTGTCCGGCACATCCTGGTCGGTGCTTTCTAGAGTTTCCTTGAGTGCGGATGGCTTTTTCTTTGCTGCACAAGCTAAGTGGTGCCAGTTGTAAGTCATTTCGCCGGCAGAAAATGCATTCGGAACTTCCTCACCGAAACGCAACTCACCTTTGCCAATTGGTGTCTTACATGTGCGACATCCTGCGCGTCCGGTTTTGGCTGTTTCAATGATGCTTGGCATGATTTCCCCCTGTGTCGGCGTTGGTGCAAATGGTAGTGTAACTGACAGCGATTTGTTGCCTTGGCTTCCGCTTTTTTGACAATTTCAAGCAGATTTAAGAAAATTCTGGCCATGGTAACTCAGCGCTGCCATCACCTGTAGTACTACTTCTGACTGGCGAGCATTTCTTCAAGCAGGATTTTACGTGATGGCCACTCATGATCGAGCATCCTAAACCAGGCTGTGTCGCGATTTTTATTTTTCACTATAAAATGATTTTCTTGAATACCTTCGAACCTAAACCCCATTCGCAGGGCGGCATTTCTCGATCGTTGATTCGATGCGTTGCATTTCCATTCAACGCGACGATAGCCTAAACCGAAGGCATGTCGCAGCATCAGGTAGGTGGCCTCAGGATTGAATCCTCTGCGCTGAACGACCGGGCTGTACCAAATATTCCCGAGCTCGACTTTCAGGTGTTCTGGATGGTTGTTCATGTAAGTCACCACACCGACCTGCGATTTACTTTTCTCATCGAAGACGCACAAGGCAAGACCATTTTCGCTGTGTGCAAGCGGTGCCAGATAACCTTTGAACGCATCCTGACTACGGTACGGCGATGAGTTCATATACTCCCAGACGAGCGCTTCAGGGTCGTAGGGCTCGATGACGACATCGTCCATGGTTATGGCTGAGCCATTAGAGACAGCAAAGAGCGTCGCGGCATCCCTCGCGACATCAAGAGGTTTCAGGCTCAGCTTGGTTCCAACAAGAGTGACTGGATCCATCTTGACGGGCAGGATCAGCCGTTTTGCCAGCAATTCTTCGGGCAGCGTCGTTGTCTCAGCCATAACACCTCCGGCTCAGTAACCAGATTACAGGATGCCATGCCTGACGCACTGCAGCGGTTACTTAGTAAAAACTGATCATTTGCTAACCCGCCCATTTGAACTGTTAATCTAAGTCACTAGCGTGACGGATGACTGATAGTCTGACTACCGTCTTGAGATAAATTTGGGTGTTGTCACCCTGATCTAAAAAGGTGAAAATACATGGGACAAGTAATCGATAAAACTTACAACGGGCTGAAGGTTCCTCAAGGTGAAAAAATCACGTTCAAGGACGGAAAGCCTGTAACTCCAGCAAAGCCGATCATTCCTTTCATCGAGGGCGACGGTACTGGTAGAGACATTTGGAAAGCATCACAGCGCGTTTTTGATGCAGCTGTTGAAAAGGCATACGGCAACGACCGCAAGATCGCTTGGTTCGAAGTATTAGCTGGCGAAAAAGCAAACAACGAAGTTAAAGAATGGCTCCCGCAAGACACAATCGAAGCGTTGAAAGAATTCGGTGTTGGTATCAAAGGACCTTTGACCACACCAGTTGGCGGTGGAATCCGCAGCTTGAACGTCGCATTGAGGCAGATTTTCGACCTCTATTGCTGCGTTCGTCCAGTGCGCTATTTTGAAGGAGTACCTACTCCAGTCAAGCATCCGGAAAAACTGAACGTTGTTATCTACCGCGAAAACACTGAAGACGTTTATTCCGGAATCGAGTATGTTGCAGGTTCTCCTGAAGCGAAAAAATTGATCGAATTGATCGAATCTTTCGGCAACGAAAAGACTAAGAAGACGATTCGTCAGGACTCAGGCATTGGCATCAAGCCAATCTCCAAGTTCGGTTCACAAAGATTGGTTAGAAGAGCAATCGAATACGCTTTGCTCCATAACCTCAAATCAGTAACTTTGGTGCACAAAGGCAACATCCAGAAGTTTACCGAAGGCGCCTTCAAAGACTGGGGCTACCAGCTCGCTGAAGAAGAATTCGCTGCCAAAACGATCAGCGAAGAAAAAATGTGGGCTGACCACGACGGTAAGACTCCTGCCGGCCGCTTGTTGATCCAGGACCGCATTGCTGACTCGATGTTCCAACAAGTTCTAACAAGACCTGATGAATACTCAGTCTTGGCTACAACCAACTTGAACGGCGACTACCTATCAGATGCTTGCGCAGCTCAGGTTGGTGGACTCGGAATCGCACCTGGAGCCAATATCGGCGACAATTGCGCAATCTTCGAAGCCACTCACGGAACAGCTCCTAAGTACGCTGACAAAGACGTAATCAACCCAGGCTCAGTAATTCTCTCAGGCATCATGATGCTCGAGTACCTCGGTTGGTCAGAAGCAGCCAAGTTGATCAACGACAGTTTTGCCCAGACAATCCTGAACAAGACCGTCACCTACGACTTGGAAAGAATGATGCCAGGCGCGAAGAAAGTGAAAACAAGCGAATTCGCAAGCCACATCATCGAAAACATGTAAGCCACTGCACCTGCAGATTGCTTGATTTAATTGGAGAGCGCGTGTCAAACGCGCTCTTTCTTGTGTGCTGGGCATGCTAAACAACTAGAGGTGAAAGTCCTCACACAACCTGACGGTGGTGAAGTGTAGCGAAAGACAAGTGCAAAGTCGCGAGGCAATGCATGAAAGAAGTCTGGAGCAAAGCTGCGAGTCGACGA
>JBBQFO010000207.1:0-8090 GCA_038322035.1 Candidatus Obscuribacterales bacterium | reverse complement strand
AAGTGAGAGATAATCGGGTTAGCCATGCAGACCTTATTGAAAGGGTTCTGGAACAAGTACCAGTTCCGGTCTAAATTTGTTGCCACTCCCGAGGGCGAGGAATGGGGCTTAAAAGCCCTTCGCATTGGGTTTCGAGATAGTGCCAATACCAAAATCGCTCTTTATTTAGAACAACGAGTCTTTATCGCGGCTTTGCTTGTGCCGTTGCTCTACTTGTTCGCCGGTGAAACCACGAATCAATGGTTCTACTTGATTGCAGCTGGAGTGATTTCGGCGATTTTGCTCGGTCTGACGATGCCGTTGTTGCAAGTTCTGGACGTGAAGACTTTGTGTTCTTTGCCTAACAACTCAATGGACGGTGACAGTGTTCTTCTCAAGATTACTCTTGAGAGGCGCGCCCATACTCAGTTGTTCTCCATATTTTTCCCGATCAAATGGTTGCTCGTGCGAGCAAACCTGGTCGCAAATAACGGCAAAAGCAGTGTTTTGAAACCGATGCTTGTTGAGCACGTCGGCTTTGAATCATGGGTGTTTGCCGCCACTTCGCCATTGCGACGCGGTGTCTACAAGCTGCATGGCATCGAGATCTATTCATGTTTCCCGCTGGGATTGGCCTGGTGGTCGCGTACTTTTGAACTGCGCACCGAATCAGAAGAAGATGATCGACCGACGATTGTCGTTTACCCGAAAATGGTGCAAATCGAAGGCAACTTCCTTTATAAAATCAGGTCTGCAACTGATTCTCCGATGGGCTTGGTGGCCAGTCGTAAGTCCACTAACGCGGTATCGTCATCGGTGCGGGGAGTGCGCGAATTCGTGCACGGCGATAGCCCTCGTTTGATCCACTGGGCTTCAAGTGCTCGTGTGGGTCGGCTCCTGGTGCGAGAGTTCGAAGCTGAAGGCTTGCCTGGTTACGATATTCTTCTAAACTTGCGTGCCAATTGGGTTAACCGAGAACAGTTCGAGCTAGCCGTGTCGATCGTTCATTCGTTGATGAATCTTGGATTCAAGCTCGGTGGAGCACCCGATCTGTTGGTGGTTCCAACTCTCGATGGCGAAAATAAATATCTGCCTTATTTTATGAAGGACATGCCTTCTTTGCCCCCGGGATTGAATCGCTCTGGTCACCTGCTTGCCCGCGTTGAGCCGCTCAAGCAAGGTAAGACATCGGCACCGCAGTCGACTAGCCTGGGTGAGGCCACTCACGCAGCGCTTTTGACGATTCGACCAACTGCCAACGAAACAGAAGACTCGAACTTGATTATTGAAACAGTCGATCTCGCCGTTATCCCTCGAACTTGGGAAGCCGCTTTGTCACAAGAAGCTCAGAGCACCAAGGAAGCGCACATGCCGGTCCACGAAGGCGGTATCGTCAACCGACGCGGATCCGGTAAATCGACCGGACGTGTTATAACCGTGATCGAGCAGTTAGAGGAAGTTGTTCGCTTATGAAGATGCCATCACTTCCGACCCTTCCAACGCTTCCAAACCCGTCCAAAGAGCCTAGGCAACCTAAACCTCCGAAGGCACCAAAGACAAAGACTGCGAAAGAAATAAAAATTGAGCCGCCTGAAGATTCGATCTCGTTGCGCATAGTCGCTTGCGGTATTGCAGTGCTGTGCATCATCACAGCCTGCTTGTATGTAAACAGTTCGTCTATGCTGACTTTCTTTTACCTCTGGGGCGCTCTGACTGGGAGTTATGTTAGCTATCAATTCCGTCATCAGAAGACGTTTTGGCTGACTTTTATCACATCTGCCGGACTGCTGATCGTTCTGGGCAATTTCTTCGAAGAGATTTTTGTTCAATACTCTGCCGGCAAGATTCAAGCGTTAGTGCCGTTTATTCATGTTTTGACCGGTTTGCAGGCTTTGCATACGTTTGACTTGCGCGCTAGGTCAGACATCAATGTGTCGGCGCTGATTGGTCTGGGTCTTTTCGCTTGCACTGCGGTGATAGCTCGCGATGCGCTTTTCGCTTATATCACTCTCGGTTACATTGGACTGGCTGCGAGCTTACTTTATTACGAAGCCGTTTCGCGCACTCAAAATGCCGGTGCTGTCGGCACTTCTTCTGAGCGTGCCGAGATTACTGAATTGCGCGAAGCCGCCGTCAAAAAGAAGGTTTCTGTCGGTAATGCCTTTCTATCGCTAGCAATGTTGCCGGTTTTAAGCATATTCGTTTTTCTGGCATTGCCTCGCGTCGAGTCTCTTTTCGATTTGGTCTTGAACAATATTAGGCGCGCTCAAAATGGTGAAACGCTCAATCTTGCCTGGGTGAAGTCGCCTAACGGAGTTGGCGTTCTAGGCACGATACCAGGACTGTCGGGACTGCCCACGAGCATGGGTGGCACAGGCGGTGCCTCTGGTCGTCGCACCGGGTCTGGTGGCAACGGACGTGGCGGCACTGGGGCTGGTGCGGGTCAATCTGGTCCTGGCGGCACTGATCTCTTACCTGGAGGTCAAGGTGATGGTGGAGACGGCATCAGCGTTCCAGGCGCGGATACAGGTGAGCCGGGGACCGCTCAAGGCGACAAACCTGGTGGTGCCAAGGGAGCGAAAGGAGCCAAGGGTGCCAAAGGCGGCGTAGATGCTAAGGCTGGTAAGCCGGCTGAAGCCAAGCCCGACCCAAGTGAAAAGACTCCTGAACAAGAAGACAAATCTATGGTTTTCCGCAACAAAGATTCAGCGGAGCACGATGATGAGTTGATCATGCGTGTGATGAGCAGTCGCGATACATATTTTCGGCGTGTCTGTTTCGACAAGTACGACGGACACGAATGGACAATTAGCAGCCCAGGAAAAGTTTCGAAGTGCTCGAAGCACAAGGGCGCATATCAGGAACTGGCAGGCGTTCCTGCGCTGTTCGTTGAACCGGGTATGCACTCATCACAGTTGACCCAAGAGGTGCAAGTTGAAGCGAACCTTGGACACTTAATTCCAGTCGCATCGATTCCGCAGCAGTTGAGTTATCCCAATGACCCAGTTTTTGTCGATCAGTTTGGAGCGATTCGCACTAAAGAGCCAATCAAAGCCGGTACTCACTATCGTGTCGTATCGCAAGTTCCTGAATACGATCTCGATGAAATGCGAAAAGCTCCTTTTGATTCCAAGAATGTCGAAAGCATTAGCAAAGAGTTCGACAACTATTTGCAGTTGCCGGCCGACATCAATCCAGAAATTGCCAAGCTGGCTAGATCAGTGGCTGGCACTGATGGAAATTGGTTCACCAAAGCCGACCGCATCTGCAGTTTTTTGAGACGCAGCTACAAGTATTCAGCGGATTTGTCGGAAGCTGAGAACAAAGAGGAGATTGCCTATCACTTCTTGTTTAGAACCAAAGAAGGCGCTTGTGGACCGTTTACAACCGCATTTGTCGTAATGTGCCGCTCGATCGGGTTGCCATCTCGATCGATTGGCGGTTTTTCACCGGGAGATTTTAACGCCGGCACAGGCATGCACGAAATCAAAAACATGCACGGTCACGCCTGGGGGGAGGTCTACATACCAGGCTATGACTGGGTTCCGTTCGACGCTACGCCGACTGGACTTCTACCTAAGCCGACGCCTGAAGACAATTCCCTCATGGGCAATATCAAGAAGGGAATGGAGCAGCTGCAAGATCGGTTCGCCAACTCGACACCTGCGCCAGCACCATTGCCGCCGATTTCGACGCCTCCAGAGAAGAAAGCAACCACTCCTGCCGGAACTGGCGAAGGTGGTAAAAATGGCGGCACCGGCACCGATGGCAATTCAACTAAACCTGGCACTGGAAAGGACGGAAAAGGAGCGACTGATAAACCTGGGTCTGGTACTGAAGCACCAAAAGCTCCGAAGAAGCCTGAGCCGCCGAAAGTTCCTGAAAAGCCATTTGATTGGCATGAATTGATTTTGTTGATTATTGTTGTTCCAGCGGTCATGTTGCTGTTTCAGGCAATCCGCACCGCCGTTCAACAAGCGAGGGCGGCAACGAAGACGAAGAGCCTTGAAAAGCCTAAGCCTTCAACGCTCCTCTACTTAAAGGTGGTCGACGATTTAGCCCGTGTAAAGATTCATCGGTTGCCAACTGATACTCCTCAAGACCTGATGCAGCGCTTCAATGACGATCAGCTGTATGTTCCTGGAGTTACATTGCATCCTGATTTGGAGCCGCTCTGCAAGCACTTCATGGAGCTATACAGTGCCGACCGCTTCGGTTGTGATGACGCAGCCGAGATGAGAGCTGGTCAAATGAAGAAACTCAGCGAGCAAATTCATACGATAGTTCGCACTAAGCACCATGACAATTGAGCAAATATTGGGCATAAAGCTAGTAATAACGCGGTCTACGCGATAGAGTGGAGTCACTAGTACTTCGCGAGTAACCACAAGAGAGAAAGCATTATGGTTCAACAGGTTAAAACCGGTACGCAGCAACAGCAGGAATTCGTTCCTCCATATCCAGCCACCATCCAGGATACGGGTTTAAAAGAGGGTTTCCTTGAAGAGTTGATTCTCAAGGACATTTACCTCGTCAACTTCGCTTTAGGTCGAGAAATTGCAGCTCGTACTCAGTTGCCGTTCAAGATCGTCGAAGAAGTTCTGGAAGTTCTGAAGAAGCAACTGCTCGTTGAAGTCCGTGCTTCAGGCGGTCTCGCAGACTATGAATACACGCCGACTGAAAAAGGTCGTGACAGAGCGAGAACTTATTTCGATCACAACTCATATGTTGGTGCTTGCCCAGTTCCGTGGAGTCGTTATATCGACTCACTGAAGTATCAGACGATTCGTCGAGAGTCAGTCACACCGCGCGACTTGGAAGTTGCCTTTTCAGACATTATGGTTAACCGCCGCACGATCAACTCGGTCGGTCCGGCTATTAACTCGGGAAGAGGGATGTTCTTGTTCGGTGAAGCCGGCAACGGTAAGACATCGATCGCAGAACGAATCGTGCGAAGCTTCAAAGGACACATCTTCATTCCGTATGCCGTTGAAATTGACGGTCAGATTGTTCGAATCTTTGACTCGCACAACCACGAACAAGTATCGGCTGCAAACTATCCAAGAGACTACGACCACCGCTGGGTTCGAATTCAGCGACCATGCGTAGTCGTGGGTGGTGAACTAACAATCGACATGCTTGAGTTGCAGTTCGACTACGGTACGAAGCTGTATGAAGCACCGATTCAGCTGAAGTCCAACTGCGGCTTGCTGCTAATCGACGACTTTGGCAGACAGCGTATTGACCACAAATCACTCTTGAACAGATGGATTGTACCGTTGGAAAAACGGGTCGATTATCTGACTCTGCACACTGGCAAGAAACTGGAAGTGCCGTTCGAACAGTTGTTGGTTTTCTCTACAAACCTGAATCCATCAGACCTTGTAGAAGAAGCGTTCTTAAGACGTATTCCGTACAAGATCAATATCACCAATCCAACTGAAGACGAATTCAAATGGATCTTCTTGCAATATTGTCAGCGCACTGGTGTGCCTTACAACGAAGAAGCGGTTAATTACTTGATTGAGTCGCAGTATCGCAGCGGCAGGCGCAACATGCGTTGTTGCCATCCTCGCGACGTTGTAGACCAGGTCATCAACCTCTGCGCATTCTTGCAAACAGACCCACGTCTATCGCGAGAATACATCGACCACGCCTGCGCCGTATACTTCGCGGCAATGGGCAAATAAACCGAAAAGGAGCGCGTTATGCCGGGCAGCTTTGCTGCATAGGCTATCCTCGGACTCGTCCAGAGTGCCTTTATACAACAACTTGGAACCATCAGACCCGCGTCTGGTGGTTTTCCCGTTGGCACCATATGCGGTGTTCAGCCGGACCTAATTGGAAACCGCGTGTGATTCGCTATGAAAAACTGCCGGTTATTTCGCTCGTCTCCGACTCAATTTGACCCACCAGTTTGCGAATCTGATCTTCATGAACCGGCTCGTAATCCCAAACATCCACGCCGACGTTTATTTGCCGACCGTTTGTTGTCCAACGCTGATGTACATGTCCATGAAGAAGAATTCGCCCGTCATCGATTGGTCTGAACTCAGGATATCGATGATCGACTTCATCGTGGTATGGCATATGGTGCATGTGCAAACCTTGCCATTCGAATTCTTCGTAAACCTGATCGAAGTATTTTTTGTAAAGGCTCAGCTGTCCGAGCTTTCCGTTATGGTTGCAGGGATGACATCCGTCATGATTTCCAGCGATCAAGATTTTGTGACCGTTCAGCCGCGGTGCGTATTGTTCCATCGCGCTTGTCTTGAGAGAAAAATCGCCGAGATAATACACGGTGTCGCCGCGTCCAACCAGCTTGTTCCAGTGTTCGACGAGTGCTTCATTCATTTGCTCTGCGGATTCGAAGGGACGATCGCAGTATTCAATGATCTTTGCATGTCCGAAGTGGTGATCTGAAGTAAACCAGTTGGTCATTTTGATAAACCACGAAAGTGGTCGAGACGGTGCTTTCTACATACTAACCGTTTCTTGCCGCTAAATTTGGACGGCGCGCCTGCCAGTCGTGATCCGATTAGGTCTGGAGCCTTTTATCGCAGATTTTCAGGAGTTAAGAAAACTGGCTGGGACACGAATCTATCGTCAGTTAGCCTTTCGCCTGCAAGCTCTCGTTTGACCGGCTGAACATGAGTGTGGGCTTATGTGGGCATGTCATGTACCGTGTTAACATCAGTGGGCCGCCTTCTAACGGCTGTTTGATTGAGATTACTTATGTCTGATTTCGCTCCGGTTGCGGAAAAAGAAACGCTGATAGCCGACACCAAATATGGTGCCATATTACGTTCACAGTTCAAACGTCCCGATCAATTAAAGTCGGGGCGACAATCCATTGCCGCTATCACGCTGATTGCGCTAAGCCTTGTGTGGATCGGGGTTTTCGTCACTAGCGGACAAACGCGAGAAGCACTGGCTTGGATCTGCTCGTTCTCTCTTTGCGCAATTATCACGACCGCCTGGCTTTCCTTGTCGCGCTCGTCACATCGACTCAGTCTGTTTCGGATCGGGGAGAATCGTTGGGCTACTCTGGCCGGCTCAATTGCCGCTACAGTGGCTGTTTTTTCGGGTTTTCTAGGTGGCTGGATTCTGACACACGGAATGCCTGTTCCTGAAAGATTGCTTGTGAAAAGGCAAGTGATCGACATTGTTCTCGTCTCGCCGAATGATTATGAGGACCGTCACGACATCTTGCCGAGCACGAAACCAACCAATCTACCGGCGCGGGACGTATCTGTGCAAGGTAAACCTGTTGTTGTCGTACCTTCGATCAAAGTTCAGCCGTCGCCTGTGCAGCCCGTTCCGTTGCTAGCAACTACCACCGCAGCTGGTGCCAAGAATTTCAACAATCCAGGCACGTACTCCAATCAGCAAAAAGACGAAATTGCTGAACCAGCCTTTGTCCTGCGGCAACCAAGCCCCGCTCCAGCGTCACAAAACAAGAAAGTGACGAAAGCACTGCAACCAAAAGTCGAAGCTACTCAGCCTGTGCTTGAAGAGGTTGCACCGGCTCAGTTGTTGGAGATCACCGAACAAAATGACAAGACCAGCGAAGTTTCCCAAAATGGTGGTCATTCCAAAGGCGGCACTGGCTCACAAACGCTGCTTGTAGCTTACTTACGTGACATACACCGTCGCATTAAACATGCGTGGGTTCCCAATGTGGATGATATCACCGGCAGTGCCCAGATTATGTTTCGTATCCGAAAGAATGGTCGATTGGTTTCGATAAAATTGCTCCGTAGCTCGGGCGAATCAGATACCGATGACTCCGCGATGCATGCGATAACAGCTTCAGCGCCCTTCAAACCGCTGCCGCCTGAGTTCACCGCCGCCTATTTGGATTTGCAGTACACGTTTAACTACAAAGTTGACCAGCTATCTGAAGTGCCACACGCAGAATTGGAATGACCGACCGAATAAACTTCCAGCCTTCAACGTTTGGTGGTGCGTTTTCTCAAGATTCGTTCACGAACAACATTGAGCGGAACCCCCTGCCCATCATCAATTTGTTTAATGCTGGCTTTTACTTCTTTCCGCAATTCTTCTAGTGGGACTTTAACGAAATTCAAGTCCAATTAAGTCCGCATCTC
>JBBQFO010000206.1:0-8097 GCA_038322035.1 Candidatus Obscuribacterales bacterium | reverse complement strand
ATTCGAACCAATTTCAAAGAGTTAGCGATATTCCAGTCGAACTTTTCGATACAGTGTTCGCGTTTTATTACGCTGGCGAAGTGAAGAAAGCAAAGCAGTTTTTCAATTCGGTAGATCCTAAGAAATTGGATCAAAAGGCTTACTGGTGGCAGTTTTTGAGAGAGCAAATAAAACAGAGCCCGTATCGAAAAGAAATCGAACTTTGAGACGGGTTCAGGCGGGTCTCTGCGGAAGTCCTCTTGCAGGCTCAATTTCCCTTCCCTTGGGTCCTTACAAGCCGGTGCTTAAATTGATGCATAAATTTGTGCATCAAATTAAGCACCGGCTTGTAGGTGTTGAACAGAATGCACAACTCTGACTTGCTGACGACGCCCATATCGGGCTCCAAATTGTGGAGACTCGGGAGTGACTTTTTAAATGAGGCACCCCCACTTGGGGTGACAAATTAGGCGAGTCAATGCGTCACAAAGAGAATTTATCACCGGACGGTAGGAGTTGAACATAGTGCACGACTTTGAACTGCAGATTGACAGCCCTTTTATTTTATACTCTATACTATAGTAAAATTTTCTCAAAAGTCAGAACCCCGGAAGGGTCCTGACTTAAGGAAGGTCGCTGTCAGTCGCAAGAAACCCACGCACAAGGGTTGTGCGTGGGTTCAAGCGAGACGTTTACACGTTAGTTAGACGCGCCTGCATTAGACCGAGTTCAGGCTTGCTCGGCGAGGTCGAAGACTCCCTTGCCGTTGGGCAGACCGACCTGGATCAAGGACGGGTCGATGACGTGAACCAGGCCGAGCGGCTGCTCATGCACCTGGGAGAGGAAGCGGCGAGCCGGAGACCCGCAGCCGCCGGTGGCCGCATGCTTGCACGTACAGCCGGAACCATGAGTGATCTGACCCTGGCCGGTCGTGGTGGCGTTGTTCTTGCACATATGAATTTTCTCCTTGAAAGGCGACGGTTGTGTCGCCAAATCTGACGTTCGAAGAGTCGAGCCAAGAACGGCTCGCTCATTAGGGAGTCTTAGGCGGGAACTCGACTCAGGCTGAGCCTAGAGAACGAATTCCTGCTTCGCCTTGGGAACGATGACGTTCCAGCCAAGCGAAGTCGTTATGTGTCCCTCCAATCCTTCCAGCGCTTCGGGGTCGCCGTGCACGAGGAAGATGTTCTTGGGACGCCGCTGGAAGCCGCGCAGCCACCGGATGGTGTCGGAATAATCCGCGTGAGCGGAATAGTCCGGCATAAACTCGATCGTGGCATTGACGCGAACGTCTTTGCCGCCGATGCGAACGGAAGTCGGACGAGCGCTGACGTTGCCTTCCTTCAGGTTGCCAACGAGCGCCTGACCGAGCGTACCTGTGCCCTGGTAGCCGACGAAGAGCACCGTGCTTTGACCCGACGGCAGACGATGCTGCAGGTGCTGCACTATGCGACCTCCAGCTGCCATTCCGCTCGAGCCAATCACGATGATCGGCTTGCTCTGCGGCTCCAGCAGTGCAACGGACTCCTTCCAGTCGTGACAGAGATGCTGGTCAGGCGTGGTGAACGGGTCCACCCCAGCCTCGAACAGCGCCCGCGTCTCAGCATTGAAAGCAGCCTGGTGCTTGCGATGCGCCGCCGTAGAGCGAATCGTCATCGGACTGTCGATGAAGACCGGCATCTGCGGAATGCGCCCATCCTCCATGAGTTCGCGCAGATCGCTCATCAAAATCTGAGCGCGACCGACGGCGAACGCCGGAATCATGATCACGCCACAGCCGAACTTCGGATGCTTGAGCAGGGCACGCTCGTAGGCGCGATTGATGATGTCGGCGAGGATGGGGAAGCGGTCCCGCCTCTGGTGTAACTTGTTGCCGTACGTCGACTCGACCATCACATAGTCGGCTGAGCGAACAGCCTCAAGTTGGGACAGGAGTGGCATGTCGTAACGACCGATGTTGCCGCTGAAGCAGAAGGTGCGCTTGCCCGAGCCGTTGCCGATTTCCAGGTTGACCACGGCAGAGCCGAGGATGTGACCGGCATCAGTGAATGTGACAGCAACGCCAGGAACCAGCTCGTGACGCTCGTTGTAGGTGAGTGGGCGCAGATGCGTGAGCGAGTGCTTGGCGTGTTCCTGCGTGTAGAGCGGCTGTTTCTGCGGAGTCTTGCCAGGCGCCTTGAGCCCATCGCTTGCACCGCCTTCAGTGGCAGGAAGATTTGTGCGAATGCGCGCGTTGACACGCTTGACTGCTTCTTCCTGCAAGAAACCCGAGTCCGGCAGCATGAACTGAAGCAGGTCCGAAGAAGCGTGCGTCAGGTATGCAGGTCCGGAGAAGCCGTCCTTGACGAGCTTGGGTAGGAAACCGGAGTGGTCGATGTGGGCGTGGCTGATGATGATGAAGTCGATGTCGGCGGGCTTGAGGCCATCCGGCAGGCGATTCATGAAGTCAGCTCGCGCATCTTCCACGGTCAGACCGACGTCGACGAGGAAGCGTGTGACACGGTCGCGTTCGATGTACTCGAAAAGATTGAGGGAACCGGTCACAGCACCTGCGGCGCCGAGAACGTGGAGTTTCAATAGCGGTTGCCCCGTACGTGCAACGCGCTTTTTCTCTTGCTTAGTCATAGGTCTCCTTTTTGCCGTTAGGCGTTAAGCGAAGATCAACGCCAGAAGCCGATAACAGTGCGTAGAGCCCCTGATATTGGTATCTGGTCAATGATTTGCGACTTCGAAAAGTAGTGCGCAGAAGAAAGGTGCTGAGATGAAGGGCAGGCGGGAAGCTAGATATATGCCTGAAAGGTAAACGGGGAAGGGGGGAACATAGGGACTCTAACAACCAGGTCATAGATATCTCTATAGAACTAAGCTTGATCGGCTTTTACTTGTTATAACGTCGGGTGGATCATCATCCTTGCCCAATTATTAGGCTAGCGAGGCTGCCGCTATCCTTAACATCAGCTTCACGTTGTCTAACGGAAACTGTCTCCGGAAGCCAATTCTATAGATTTTATAAAACGCTGCGCCACCATTGCGCGAGCTAAAAATTGCCTCTCGAATATACAAAAAATATTCAAACGAACGGCAACAGTTTTGAACGGATCCACGTCCTCAAAGCGATGTTATAGTCGAGCTCACCAAAAATAGGATTGCTAACAAGAGATATGCCAGATCAAGAAGTAGGTTCAAGCCGAGGGTTCACAATCAGTCCCAGACTGATTATTGCGTTGCTGATCGCAGGATTCTCAGTCATCAGCTATTTTGCAAGTACCAGTTACAACCCAGTTACCGAGACGAAACAGCATCTCGGCATGACGCCGGGTCAAGAAATTGCAATTGGATTACAGTCCACTCCATCGATGGAGCAACAATATGGTGGGCTCTCTAGCGACTCTGCCGCGAGCGCAGCGGTAAGTGCCGTCGGGCAGGACATCGTGTCCAAGACTGCCGCAGGCAAAACTCCCTACAAATTCGACTTCCATTTGCTAGCCGATAACCACACCATAAATGCCTTTGCACTGCCCGGTGGTCAAGTTTTCATCACTGAAGCCCTGTACAGGAAATTGAAATCAAAAGGCGAATTAGCAACAACTTTGGCACACGAAATCGGTCACGTTGCCGCTCGACATTCTGCACAGCAAATAGCTAAGCAACAATTGACTCAAGGATTGACCGGCGCCGCTGTTATGGCAACATACGATCCTAACGACCCATCAACTAGAAACACTGCAGCTGTAGCAGCGCTGATCGGACAAGTTGTAGGACTGAAGTTCGGACGCAACGATGAACTGGAAGCAGACAAGCTTGGCGTAAGATTCGCATCAGATGCGGGATACGATCCCCGCGCAATGATCGGAGTGATGCAGACATTGGATCACGTAGCAAAATCGCGAACACCTGAATTCTTCAGCACTCATCCAAATCCAGGCAACCGGATCACAAAAATCGAAGAAGAAATCAAAGAGAAATATCCAAGCGGCGTCCCTGATGGAATGATCAAATAGTCACATCAACCAACCATCGACCGATGCCTCCTTTGCTTATACGAGCACGGAGGCATTTTTTTGCAATATCCGAGATGACACTTTGCTGATCGCCAAACTCTTGTGAGTCCGCACGTGCGAGGAATTAGATGCAAAACAGCGAGTGTATTGAACACTCGCCGATTGCTTTGGCTTAAATTTGTTGATTTACTTAGAATCCGCTATCTGCCTGGTTTGCGGAGCCGCTACCGTATGTGCTGTAGCCTCGTGAACCTTGCGAGCTAGCATTCCCAGCTCCGAAAGTTCCGCCTGAGCCACCGCCGTTAGTGGCAGCAGAATTATTGAAGCGTTGGTTTTTGAAAGAAGGTGCGACTGGCGGAATGTCATAGGATGCAACGACTTGAATATCAGGAGTTGAAATCTTGCTGTACCCATTGTTGTTCTGTCCGCCCTGACTCCATTCCTGACCCAAATACTCGTCACGGCCCCAGGCATCTGGCAAGTACGAACCATGACCGGTGGTCAAACCTGCGTCTTGCTGTCCGACGATGCCAGCATTGATGCGATGATTAGCCGTGAAACCTTCGTAGAAAGGAGGTGGCGAAGCACCGATTCCTTCGTCTCCGTAGATTTCATCACCGCGTCCGGCTTTTACAGCGTTGGCAACGAAGCTATCCATGCAGGTCGCAGGTAGACCGTTTCGCGATCCAAGCGACGGAGCGTAAGCCATGTGCGTCATCGTTGTGGTTGGCAATCTGTAGTTCTTGCTGGCGGCATCAGCAGGGTTCATGGCTATGACTGCCAGAACGACCAGGGAGGCGGCTTGCAGAGCTGTTTTCAAAGACGAGCAAAAATTACGTGATTGCATGACGATGCCTCCACCAGGGGTTTGTATGAGGGGTTTGTTTCTCGATTGGACTCGTTTTTCGAGGTCCATGCTCACAATATACTTGGCGTTTTTGGCAAAGATTTGGCGAAAACGATTTTGGTTCGGGAATTATTTCTTCAACAAGTTCACGAAATTCTGTTCAGCTTGGGTTTTCATTTTGGCAGCGGGTATATTTGCAAAATGCAGCTAGCTTTTACCACCCCAACAAAGAACCCAGATGCCCAAGAAAACGAAATCAACCAACTCCGGCGACGACTCAGCCGCACAGAACGACTTTGCGCCGGGCAGTTCGGATACTGTCCTTGTCGCAGAGCTCGAAAGCTCCCCCACATTAAACGACCTCTACCAGGTACTGGAATCAGCGAAGGTTGAGCTAGGGCGAAAATTTCAATTGTGCTGGAGAGCCAGCGCCAACGGACCAGGTTTCGTTCTCACCGTCGGCTGTCCTGCCGACCAGGGCATACCGCCCGACTGGACTTTGACCATGCCGGACGGCACAGCCGCTTGGAGTTACCTCGGCGACGACGTCGCTTTGATCCAAGTGCACGTTCGCAATTTGTCGGGAAGTTCTGACACTAACCCTGCCGTACCGGCCTTTCCTGATTTTTCATTCCACGCTCTCAACTCGACCGCCAACGATCCTTTTCCGTTTGGAGAATTAGGAACAGTTGCCACCGTTGAAGTCATTGACTCAGAGCCATTTAACGCCCCGATCGCTCGCGATTTTGCCACTTTGCGAAAGTACCACGAATTGCTGCAACAACCAGAGACTTGGGTGTTCAGTCAGTGGTGGATGATGTATTTTTTAGAGCAAGAATACTACCGCTACAAGGCTTGCAGCTTTCCGGTGACGCTTGCGGTTTTCGATTTAACGATGCGCACGACCAAGGGCACGACACCGCTCTCGGTATCACACATCAAACAGATCGGACAGCGCGTTACTAACGCCAAACGGAAAATCGATTTATTCGGGCACTTCGGAAGCACTCTATACGCGCTGATGTTGCCACATACTGAGATCGGATCCGGAACGATGGTTGCCGAAAGAATTAAAAAACTAATCACGGATAACAACCAGGAACACGGTTGGGACAACTCGCAAATCATAGTCAGAATGGGCATCGCCGCGATCCCAACCAGTGCACAGGACCTGAACGGACTGATAACGGAAGCGGTCGAAAATATGAAAGTGGGCGCAACCGTCTAGATCACCTAACTTTCCCTGATCAGGCCTGATAAGCGGGTGATTGCGTAGTCGGAGCTGATCAGATACTTGGGCGGTTCGTCTTCGTCTATCGCGGTCCGTCCGAAAGGTTTACCGAGGAAGCAGTTGTCCGTTGTGTCATCGTTCAAGCTGCTTATTTCACCAGCAAGAACTTGTTTGTCTTTCGAATAGCCGGAAAATTTATGACACATGCGCGGGCTTAAAGTGACACTCTCACCGGGGTCTAGAAGGATAATGCCTTCCGCGGAAATCTTTCTCTGAACACCATCAACTTGAACAGTTACTTCGCGATCTGACAAGGATTTCTCATCCTCCCCAGCCCAAGCCAGTTCCACTTGCAGTCGCCCACCGCTGCGGTTGATCAGATCTTCCGTTTTGCACCAGTGAAAATGCCACGGCGTAACTTGTCCCGGTTGAACGACCATGTATTTTTCGGCATAGGTCTTGGTTGTTATCGGTTCATTATGGGTGAAGTGTCCGTTGCGCACGATAAACAACAACAATCCAACCTTTTCAAAATCATTGCTGGCAAAATCAGTGAGATTCCAACCCAAGCCATGGCTGCGGATTTCGTCCGCTTCGTGACCAACGGATTTCCAATCACTCTGCTTCCAATACGCCCAGGGCGGCAAGCGAACGCCTTTCTCGTTAAATAGCTCGATTGCTTCGCTAATGACGCGATTGATTTGACTGCGCCTCATCCTTCCCTCTTCAAACTCTTGCCTGCGATAAACTTATTTAGATCTTCTGTGAACCCTTCTGCCAAACCACTGGCGCGGATGCCCACGTGCACGCCTTTGATGATGCCGTCGCGTCCGATGAATACAGTGCATGGGATTCCTTCGACATCAAAAGCAGAGGACACTCGTCCATCGCGATCAGCAGCCAGAGTGGCATTTATATGATTGCTCTTCAGATAACTTTTGGCTGTAGCGATGGGCTCGCCTTTATTTACCGCGATGAATACCACGCCTTTGGATTTAAACTGCGCGCTCACTTTTGTGAAAATCGGCAGAGACATGACACAAGGTGGACACCAGGTCGCCCAGAAATCCAGGACCACCAAGCGATCTCGCAGACTGGAAAGTTTGATGCTAGTGCCATCAGCCATCGGCAAAGTTACGTCCGGCGCCATTTTTCCAATCAGTTGCGCACCTTCCTCATGGAAAAACTCCCGCACATGCTTCGCGTCAGCTGGATGCGCTACATCGAAACGCCCATCGTTCATGGATTTGCCGAGAATCTGGTCTTTGTACACCAAGGACAGGAAGATTTTATTGCCTGCATTTCTAGCCTTCTCGGGCAAGCCAGCCGTCATGTCTGGCTCGACCTTGAGCAGCATTGGTGTTTTCGACTTCGTCACCCAGATGTCGCGACTGAAATCACTCTGCGTCATACGCAAGCGATCGCAATCGAGCCCATCCACCTTTTCAGTCCCGATATATTGCACCTGGCGCACGTCTTTCATGATCGTGGCGTATGGATTGATCTCCATCAATTCACGCGGGTAAGCAAAATTCAACAAGCCAGCCGTGACATACCGGAACTCATGTTTTTCAAAATTCTCTGCCATGGTCGGCAACGCTTGGTCGATCATGTAGCGATTCTCGGGCTTGTAGTAGAATTCAGAACGCTTCCCGTTAGAGACCGCCTTGCCACCACGGGTGGAGACAAGCTCAACTGAATATCGGTTCGGTTTAGCAATCGAAATGTTGTACTGCGCGGGCAGTTTTTGCTTGTCACCGTTACTGGACTGCAGCTGCATGTCCACGATCACCTTTTTCTCCAGGGTGCTCGCCGACTTATATGTGTTGGTCAGCTTCTGCAGAATATCTACACAGCGTGGGTCGATTTTGACAGCGGCTGGAGCTGCTTTTCCCGCAGCCGGTGCGCTAGGAGCACCCGGTGCGCCGAAACTGGCACAGTCGAATCCGGCAACGGACAACATCATGCCGACAAGCAGCAACCTGGTCTGAAAATTCATAAAGCTCCTCATGCGTAAGGTCAATTGTAGAACTAGCAGG
>JBBQFO010000205.1:0-8113 GCA_038322035.1 Candidatus Obscuribacterales bacterium | reverse complement strand
GATTTGAATCACATCGCCGGCATGGTGAATTTCACAGGTACGCATCAATCTGTACTTGATTTGATAGATGAATTCGAACGTGCTGCATTGACACCAGATGATGTAATTCGTCGCCTGGAAAAGACCTCGCAATCCGACTCTCGCTACATGGAGCTAGCAAGAATTTATGCGGCATATAAATCCGAATTGGCGCAAACTGGATTTGAAGATGAGAAGGGACTCGCATTTCGCGCCCGCGAAGTTTTATACTCCGACACTTTTAAAATGGATGTTGGACTGATCGCGGTTGATGGTTTCGACAGATTTAACAGCTTGCAATTACAAGTGCTGGCCGGATTAGCGCGACACAGCGACGCCTTGAAAATCTGTTTCGACTATTTGGCTCCGGAAGCCGATCTCCTTCAAGAGTACGTTTGGAAAGAGGCTAGCTACAACGACTTGATGCGAACGCTCGGTTCCAATGTCAGCACATTGGAAATGTCTGGTCTGACAGAAACGTCACGGCAACGAATTAAGTTTCGAGCCATCGATCGACAATTCGAAATGGAGTACATCGCTCGCCAAATTAAAACAGGCATTCTTAAAGACGGGCGCGTGCCGAGCGACTATCTGGTCGTGTCGCGTAATATCCGGAGCTATCGGGCAGCCATTGCCAGTGCATTTGATTCGGCTGGATTAAATTACTTCATCGACGAAGCAATCTCTTTACGGGCACTGCCGCTGGTGCAGTTTCTAAATAAGCTGTTCAATCTTGCAGCCAATAAATTCTCGCGAGCAGATACGATTGCAATTCTCAGCAGTCCATATTTCAATAAAAAAAACATTGGGCTGACTCGTCGAGACATCGAAGGGCTAGACAAAGCCTCGATGCGCATGAACGTCGTTGCTTCACGTGCACAGTGGGAAGATGTTTGGCATAGCTCTGTCGATGGACCTCGACCTGATGCACGCAAAATTCTATTTCGATTCTTCGACATTGCAACACCTCCTTCTGTCGCAACGGATCATGAGTTCGTGCGTTGGGTTGAAGATGTCATTGAAGCCTGTTTGATAAATCCGGAGCCAAACCCCGAACGTGAGCCATTCGACGTCCTCGAAGAGCAAAGGGCGTTGATTGAGATTAGACGCCTGATTGCCTCTCTAGTTCATGAGGAGAATATCCTCGGCGCACAAGAACAATCCATCGTGAAACTGCTGGGCAGACTCAGTCATTTGATAGAGAAAAGCAACTTCAGGAAAACACCGCGCACTGCCAATAGTGTCGTGATTTGCGGGGCGGATCTTGCTCCCAACCAATTGGCCAAAGAAGTATTTATCGCCGGCTTGGCTGATGGTGAATTCCCTAAACGCTCCAGTCAGCGCGGTTTTGTCAGCAGTGATGAAGTCGCGAAGTGGGCGACATTCGATGTTAACATTCAAAACCCGAGATTCCACCCAGCTTTCGAGTTTGCCTTATTCAACTCTCTAGTGCAGAGAGCTGAAACGAAGGCCTATCTGTCCTGTCCTCTCTCTGACATGGGTGGGGAAGAGCTAACACCGTCGTTCTTCCTGACAGAGGGCGACTCTGAATTCGAACACTCTTCACCAGCAATTGCTCCTTACACAAGTTCGAACTTGGCACCCCTTTCAGCTCGTGATTTGGTTGCGCATTATGGATGGAAATTGGGATCCCAATTGGGTTCGCAAGACTTGCCTGCCCATCCCGAAATCGAAAATCTGCGAGATAAGATGGGTGCACCACTTTCGGTGGCGCTGGCTCGAGCTAACAATCACTCCACCAGTTCGTTCAATGGTTATTTGACAGAGTATGTTAATACCAAAGCGATTTCCGTGGCAGTGCCATTGCGTTGGAGCGCGTCAAAGCTAAACGAATATGGTAAGTGTCCGTTTCGCTATTGGGTTTCGCAAGTCCTCAAGTCGACTCCACATGAGGAACCCGAAGACGAGCTTGATGCTAAAGCGATCGGCGAGATGTATCACAAAGCCCTGGAATTCTTCTACCTCGAGTTGCAGCGTCAAGGGATGAATTTATCCTTTGCGGATCATGATACGGTGCGAGAAACCTTCGATGGCGCCGTGGACAAAGCGTTGGTCTGGTTGGAAGAGAAACGAGAGTTGCGACGCAGTGAGTTCTGGTACTATCAGAAAAACGAACTGAAGTTTCGACTGCAGCGCTTCTTTGAATTTGAACTAACAAGTGCGCAGACCGATCCCGATAAGTTCGCGCCAACCTTAGTAGAGGCGAAGTTCGGTTTTGATGGCGATGAGTCGTTTCCGCCGCTGGTAATACAGGATGGTGAAAAGTCGATTGCCATCTTTGGCAAAATCGACCGCATCGATGTTGCTGAGAATTTGCAGGATTACCCGCGGATCAGGGTGGTTGATTACAAGAAAGGTTCGTCACCTGTAAGCGATGCGGATGTGGTGGAGGGTCGGAACATCCAGCTGCCGCTCTACGCGCTGGCGGTTGAACAATCTATTCTGCCGGGCGCCAGGGCGATTGAAGCGAAATATTTGAGTGTGCAAGCGGCAGCACCGATTGGCACACACTATTTCGATGGAAGAAAAAAACGCCGAACAACTTACGGTGGCGCTGATGAAACTCCAGTCAATCTTTTGCATGTTACTGAAGAACATGTCAAACGGATTGTCACTGGTATTTCTGCTGGAGACTTTAGTGTGGCGCCGACCAGTAAAAGTGTTTGCACAAACTGCGATCATCGCACCATCTGCCGCATCAAAGAGATGACTGGCGATGGTTCTGAGGCTGACAATGGAGGTTCGGAATAGATGGCGAGTTTGACCGAACAACAACAACGAGCTGTAACTAGCATCGACCGCAACGTGCTGGTCAGTGCCGGTGCTGGCTCCGGAAAAACTCACGTTTTAGTGGAACGCTATATCGAACTCTTGCGATGTAATCCAGAGATGTCGGTATCAAATATAGTGGCTGTTACCTATACGCGCAAAGCCGCGGCTGAAATGCGCACCAGACTGAAAGCCAAAATTGCTCAGTTGCAGATCACTACCGATCTAGAGGAAAGAGCGCGCTGGAACCAGTGTTACACAGAGATTGACGGCGCTCGAATTGTTACCATTCATTCTCTGTGCGAGTCGATTCTAAAAGCATTTCCAGTTGATGCTGCTATCGATCCGCAGTTTGAAATTGTTGATGATGTTGGGCAGTCGCAGTTATTGCGCAATGCGATCGATCACGCATTTCGCGAAGTTATCGATGACAATGCTGAGGAGATCGAGTTACTGCTCCAACAAAATATCGAAGACTTGCGCTATTGGATGCAGCAGTGCATGAAGTCATCCACACAATTCAAAGAGGCGATTGGCGCCATTGGTGAGTTGACTGAACAGAAGCTGATTTCATACGCACAGACTCGCCTGAAAGAGTTTCAGAAAGGGTCAATCGACTCTGCGTTGCGCGACAAAGTTTGGACGCGAGCATTCTCGTATGTCGAACAAAATCCGTGGCGTGACGCAGCAAATGAGCTTGAGCGGTTACGCGGCGTCATGGTGCAGCTGACGAATGAACTTGCTGTTGGCGACGGCGAGCACGAGGCGCGGTGGTCGAAGTTTTGCCAAATTGCCTCGATTAAGGTCGGTCGATACGGTCCGAAAAATGGAGATGCCAGCGAAATCAAAGCTGCAATGAAAGAAGTGCAGACGATCGCAAGTGACCTGACCAAGAAGATCCCTTCTGATTTGAATGATGAAGATTTCAAGGCGTTTCACCTGATTATTCTGTTCATTCGTTTAGCTCAGCGAGCTATGCAGCACTACGAAACTGAAAAGCGGTCCTTGCTCAAACTCGACTACAACGACCTTATTGAACTGGCTGTAACAGCCCTTGAACGAGATCAGTCGCCCGCTCGAGAGCATTACCATCAAACTGTTCGAGCCATTCTTGTTGACGAGTTCCAGGATACGAACGTGATGCAATCCAGAATGATCAAGTTGCTCGCCAGCGATGCTACTAATCTATTTTTGATTGGCGACGACAAGCAGTCGATTTATAAATTTCAGGGAGCCGATGTCGCTACCTTCAATTCTTGGAAATTGAAATTCTCAAGCGCAGATGCTGACTCGATTTTGAGCTTATCTCAATCATTTAGAAGCCATCCATCGGTTGTCGGTTTCATTAATGCAATGTTCGAGAACGTCATGGACGGTTCGGACGAAGTTTATAAAGCGAAGTTCGAAGCGTTGTCGGCTGCTCGTGTCGAGCCCGAGGATAGTGAACGAGTAAAAGTCGTTGTTTTACCTGAATTCAATACCGCTGGAGATCAGCTCAAGGCAGCAGAAGTGAAGCAGCTTGAGGGCGAGTCAGTGGCAAACTGGATTAGCCAAAATGTGCAAAATCAGACAGCCGTTTCGGTGAAAAGCGGTGGCACTAGACCGATCCAATTTGGCGATTTCGCTGTTCTAGTTCAGCGCAATCAAGATTTTGTCGACATCGAAATCGCACTGGCAGCGCAGAAGATACCCTACGTCACACTCGGTGGGCGGGGTTTCTTGGAGCGCCAGGAAATTTACGATGTTCAAAATTTACTTTCGTTCTTATCCTATCCTCAAGATAGTCATGCTTTGATTGGCATTCTGCGATCGCCGATGTTTGGAATCACAGACGATATTTTGCATTTGATCGCATCTGATGGTGGTGTTGGTAGGTCTTTGTGGCAGAGATTGAAAGATACCGTCGAACTTAGAAAGCCGGGCTACGAGACGATTGCCGGTGCCAAAGTATGTTTGTCGAATTGGATTAAAGATGCGGCGGTGCTGCCTGTTGCGGATCTCTTACGACGAATTGTGATTAACACAAGTTACGATCTTGTTTTGATGACGATGCCAAATGGACATCAACGTTCCCGCAATCTATGGAAAGTTGTTCACCTTGCGACTGAAAACGAGAGCCTGTCGTGCGCTGAGTTTGCCGAGAGTTTGAAGCTTATGCGCGAGTTCAAAGTGAAACAATCCGATGCTCCACTCGACACCGGTGACGTCGTTAAGCTAATGACGATCCACAGTTCTAAAGGTCTGGAATTTCCGGCCGTTGCGCTTCCGGTGCTTGGAACGCCAGCGACTAGTAAAGCTACAAAACTAAAGTTTCATCGCGACTTTGGTATTTCAATCAACACCTCACGTGATACGGAAGATGACACTAAACCTAGTTGGTATCGTCTGACGCATTTGCTTGATACCGAGTTCGAACTGGCTGAAAAGAAGCGTTTGCTTTACGTGGCGATGACGCGAGCGCGCGACCATCTTGCCTTGTTTGTTCAGCCGCAACCAAAGGCTTCGCAATCGTTTTTGAAGTGGATTCATGAATCGCTGCAGCTAGAAATAGTTAACTACGATTCGGTATCTGTTCATACAGTCAACTCTGCGCGTCACGAAGCAAAGTTTACCGTCGACAGTTTGTCGGCAAAATCGGCTTCTGGCAAAGCTGTATCTACAGCACCCAGCGCCGCCCCGCTCATCGATTACACTCTGATTGAAGCGATTCCCGCAAAACAGATCGAAGCACCGTCATCGTGGGCAGATTGGACGCGGGTGACTCCGGGCTCGAACGTGGAGACTTTTGGCGCCACCGTATCCGGTACTTATTTTCATGCGCTAATGGAGCACGTTACCTCTGTATCTGCTGGCTTGAGCAAGGAAGTTGTCGAATCGCTAGCGTTTGCTCAGGGCGATGTAGTTGCCCATCCAGACGCTCTTGCCAGGCTGGTTTCGGAAGGAAGGAGGTTGCTCGAAATCTTCCATAGCAGCAAGCTTTCTTCGATGCTAAAAACTTCCAAGCGACACTTTCACGAAATGCCATACTTGTTATTGGATGCTGATCTGTCATCGACGAAGCGGCCGGATCTTTTGATCGAGGATGAATTTGGGAATTGGACGATCGTTGACTACAAGACCGATAAATTCAAGCAAGAGAAGTTGATCCAGCAAGCTGCAAAGCATCATGAGCAGCTGCAAGAGTACGCGCACGACTTGAATCGCCTAACGGGGATTCAAGCTTCAACATACATATATTTTGCCGAGTTTGGTGTCTTGTTCGATTCGGCGAAGAAAACTGTAGTTTGAAATTCAATAGGGGGAAACAGTTATTACTAACGAGGTTTCTCTAGATTATTCCGGACTTGTTATGGGGATAACGTATCTGCAGTAAATCCGCAGCGATAGATGAGCAGTGCGAGGACCGCCATTACTACTCTGGAGACGATAATCGCAAGCCAAACTCCGGTATATCCCAGGTCCATGTGAATTGCGAAAATATAGGCAAGTGGGATGCGACAAGCGATGTATCCTGCAAATTGAGCCGCTAGTGGAAGTGTCGTTTTTCCGACACCTTCCAAATTCGCAAATAGGACGAAGGTGAATGCAATCAGTGGCATTGAAACGTTCGCACTGGCGGTGCCGATTCCGATTGCTGAGAGGACTGTCATGTCAGCAGTGAAAAATGCTGCCAGTGCGGGACTAGCTTCTCGCACGAAGATTCCACAGATCAGCATTATGCCAGTGCTGGCAATTGCTAGTTGCCAACCTAGCGTTCGTGCAGTTGCGAACATTTTTGCGCCAACTTGGTGTCCGATTAGTGTGGCGCTAACAGTAGACATTGCAACGAGTGGAAGAATTCCAAATGTTTCTTCTATCTTTAATGTGACCGTGTACGCAGCTTGAAGATTTTCATTGCCGGGCAGTCTGCCAATAATCGCATACACCGCTGCAAGAGAGGCAATTGAACAGGCTTCGGACAGAAGAACAGGAATGCCGACTCTACTAAACTCCAGTAGTCTGTGAGCTTGGCTTGGTAGCCTTTTAGGGTTGCACAGCGATGACTTTGCTCGACTGAAAAATGTTCGGGAAAGGATGACACTTGCGAATACAACTCCTGCTAGCGCACCGAGATCCCAAGCCACCGCCAATGATGTCATCGACTGCGAGCAAGGAAGTCCATTGACCATGTACAAACCCAGTCCACCAGCGATGCTGACCAAGCCGATCAGAGTCCACATTCGTAAACAGTCTGCAGTTTTTCCGATGGCGCGCAGAATTGCAGCTTGCACGATCACGACCATGAAGGGCAAATTGCCGAAGGCGCAAATTTGCAGGTATGGCAATGCGACAACGCGGGACGCGGGTGAGCAACCGAAGAATTTGATCAAAGTCTCTGCGGAACAAAAGCATATTAATGATGCAAGAGAGCCGAACAAAGCGGCGAAGACGATTCCGTCGATTGCGTATTGACGAGCGAGACCCAGATTCTTAGCACCGATTGACTGAGAGACGAAGCATCCTGTCGCCGCGGACAACCCCGTTCCAACAAGCATTGTGGCGAAGATGCATTGATCTGCGACACCGACAGCTGCCTGAGCGGCAGCGCTTTTGCAGCCAGCCAGTGCCATGTCGACCGCGCCGATCAGGCAAAAGACCAATGATGTCGCGACCAGTGGCAGCGCCATACGGAACGCCGAGCTGACATTCATGTCTAAAGGGTTTAAAAACAAGGCGGGCGATTCCATTACTTCCTTTTCCATACTTCCTCCCAGGCGCACACTGGCGCAGGGGTCCAAAGTTTGGCCCCAACGGCTAAAATGTGGTATAACGGTTGAACGTGGTAACGTTACCACGATTAATCGTGGTTGGCAATGTGTTCCATGAGTGAAAAGACTAAAAAGCAAGCTGTTACTTGGTTTGAAGCACTTAACGAGCAGGTTGAGTGGTCAGACCCGTCCTTGACTCTCAATTGGCTGGCCAATGTTTTCGGTTTTCAACTTCAACCTAACAGTGTGTCCCTACAGCGATTTATTGCCTCGCTGCGAATGATGCGTCTGCATCTTGGCACTGCTCACTTCGAAAAGTCCGTTGAGCTGTCGTGGCTAAATGATGAACTGAAATTGTGCAGCCCTCGGCTGGATGCGAAGCCAACGCCAAAGTCTCGTCTGCCCGCTTTTAGAGCCGATTCAGCCACCTACGAATCCGGTAACTCAGAATCAAAGTCCGACATGTTGATTGAACAACTGCGTTTGACTCTGCTGCTGCAATTTGCGGAGTTCATTGGTGGCACTATAAGTAGTGGCGCCGAAAACAGCCCACTCGT
>JBBQFO010000204.1:0-8148 GCA_038322035.1 Candidatus Obscuribacterales bacterium | reverse complement strand
CTAGTTCGTTTTTGTCGTTGTATCCGAACTCGCGTTTTTTTCCATCTGCGTAGTCGATCTCAGTTACATTTCCGTCTTTGCGGTTAGATTTGACGGTCGAGCCATCAGACTTTCGCAACTCCCATGTGCCATCTGGCGACGATATTTTGTAGTTGCCCTGGTCATCTACTTCCGGTTTGGCATCATTGGTTTTGCCAGTCGACTTGTCATCTTTGCCGTATTCATGCCACTTTCCGTCATCTTCTTTCTTCCATTTGTTGCCGTCGGTTTCGGAGATTGTTGTGATATTGCCGTCAGCATCTCTCTGGAAATCTCGTTGTTTGCCGTCCTGGTAACCGACGTGAGTGACTCGATCCTGACCGTCTGTGTTAATTGTTGAACCGTTAGTAAGATATTTGTTCTTGTTGCCGTCATCGCTTCCAATCGTCATGTCGCCGTTGCTGTTGACCGAAACTTTCTGATCGGTCATGGTGCCATCCGGCATCTGCCATTGGTCGCCGTTCAACTTCCATGATTTGCCGTTGGTGTCGGTGAAGCTTGATAGTTTGTCGCCTGAGTAAGTGAAGGAGCGAGTGGCGCCGCCTGCGTAGCTGACCGAGGTGACGCGTCCATCGCTGTTGTATTGGACAGTTGAGCCGTCACCACGTTTTGCTTCGCCAGTGCCGTCAGCTTTGCCGCTATATACGGTGCCGTCTCCCGATGCAACGCTAAATGATCCGTCTGCAAAAACGCGCGGTGAGTAACCGGCGCTATCGAGTTCCTTCCCCGATGAATCGAAGTGTCTCCATGTATCCTTGTCCTTCGTCCACGAGCTGCCGTCGGGATTCTTAAGCTCCGTCAGATTGCCTTTGTCGTCGTGCTCAAACGTTCTTGTGCCACCACCGGGATACGTTCTTCCGCTCAGTAATCCCTTTTCGTCAGTCTTTGTCGAGCTGCCGTCGGGTTTTTGTACTTCACTGGACCCGTCCAAATTGCGAACGTTGACGGTGCCGTCCGGGCTTTTGAAAGAATACTTTCCGTCGTCAGTGATAGTAGGTACCGCGTCGTTGGTTTGACCGGTGGATTTGTCATCCTTATATTGATGCCACTTTCCATCACCCTCATGTTTCCATGATGAGTGATCGGTTTCATTGATTTCTGTAATTTCGCCGGCGTCATTGCGCTTGAAAGTTCTGGACGTTCCGTTGGCATAATTTACCGCAGTAACTTCACCTTTGGGATTTGCTGAAATTGAGGAGCCATCAGTGTTGTAAGTTGTGGTGCCATCGACCGGTATTTTGAATTTCCCGACCGGTATTTGATCATAGTCGATGCTAACCTTGCCATCTTGAGTGACGGAAATGTCGCTGGCGACACCGCCTTTGTCTTTCTGGTCTTCTCCATACAGATGGAATTTATGATCATCACCTTTGCGCCAGACGCCATCTTTTTCAGTAGCTTCTTTGACTGTGCCATCATCATTGTAAGAAAAGGCTCGTTTCGAACCGTCTTTGTACGAAATGTCCGTAACTTGTCCGGCGCCGTTCGTGTGCATCGTTGAGCCGTCAGCATTCTTTATCTCCCCGCCTTTATTGAAGATGCCTCCGACGGCACCTCCAAGCCCACCGGCCGTTTCACCGGCTGTGGTTCCTCCGTCATGACCGGGTTTTCCTTTTTCCGAATTTGCTTTGCCGTCTGAGCAGTTGACTGCTGGTTCATTGTCTCCTGAGCCGCTGTCGCCTATCGTGCAAGCCGGTAGTAATCCGTTTTCGACTAGTTCCTTTGTCTTGTCCGCAGTCTCCTTTGTTTTCGGATCTGCAGGTTGTCTTCGAGCGTTATCAATTTCCTGTTGCACATGGTCGTTGCGATTTGGATCATCGCCGCGAACATCTTTTTTGGTATGGTCGGTAACTTCCGTTGGAGGCATAGCAATCCGCAGAACTTTCGTTCTGTGCTCCGGTTGTTGGTAAAATCAAGGCACCGCCTGTGGTGGTGGTGGCTTTCTAAGTCTTTTCTTTGTTGTGTTCCATTATTGAAAATGCGGTGAGAGCTAGTCCAGCTGCCGTAATGCCCCATGACATTTTTGATGCGAATGGAACTTTCAGCAAAAATCTACTGGCGATACCGCCTACGGTTAGGGCTTCTCCTATAATGGATTCGGGTTTTGTCAGGGTGTCCAGGATGCTCGGGGATTGATCGTGTTGGCGATGCTCGGTGGGGCTCCAAACCTCGCTTCTAGCGCCAGCGAATGGGTCGACTGGCGGAGTATCGTCGGTCGAACGCCAAGAGGGCGCGTCAGACTGAGAGGACATGGTTTGCCTCCGGCGTTGTAAAGAGATCAGTGGGCTCTGTGATTATGCATAGATTTGGTCTTCCAGGCAAGTATGAAGTTTGAAGGCCCAGATTAAATGTGTCAGTAAAGAATCAGGCATCCACTGGGTATAAAACCGGGACTGATGGAGAATTGCTGTATCTTGTATCAACAGCGCCGAAAAAGAAGGACAATTTATGACAGAGAGTTTTATCGATAAGGCTAAAGCGGACTTGAAAGTCATTGGCAGAACCGCCAATTTCGCTACGCATTTCACTAAGTACAAACTCGAGATCCAGCAGAAGAAACAAGCGAAAGAGCGGCTTCTGAAGCAAATCGGGCAGAGCGTTTTCGATTTGTACAAAGAGCATTCGACATTCAAGGGCGAAGAAGTGCTGGAAGCATGCGAAGAAGATTTCGCAGCATACAAGCAACTCGAAGACGACATCGCTTCAATCGAAGAGCAGATCGTTCAAGCCAAGGCGAACTTGAAGGGCGGAGGCGCAGAGATCGTCGAAGATGCTGACGACGAAGACGATGCCGCAGATGAGCCTAAATCGAAGACAAAGTCGAAATCTCAGCCGAAAGACGAATAGCCTTTTCACTTCTCGTCCTTAAATTTGAATCGACACCTGAAATCTTTAATCAGTTTATCCGCAGCTACGGATAAGCTATTTTAGCGGACTCCATTTACTTACTTTGGGTGGATTGTTCGGATCGAAATCGCAGAAAATTTTTCTTCAGCTGCGGTGGGGAAAATTTCGATTGTTTTTAGGATTTTTCCTTCGAAACCAATTCCGTACATTGACGGTCGCATTGATGTCTTTTGTAGACAGAGAACTTCCCTTGGACGTGATGCAGCAGTCTGTATTGTGAATCGGTGTGGTCAGTGTAATTAATTAGTGTCTGATCGCAAGAACCACAATCATCAGAACCAACAACAGGATCAGCGCAATGCCGCCAATCATCTGTGGTGACAACTCACCTTCTTGAGTCGGTTCCGTTTTTGGTCGTGGAGTAAAGCCGCTTTTGCTCGGAGTCACTGAAGATCCTGGTGTATCGACCACGTGGTAGCAAGCGTCGCAAACATACTTGCCACCAACATCCATCAGCGTGCCTGAGCATTTTGGGCAAACTGTTGGGGGTGTAAAAGCTAGTGGTGCTGGCTTGGCGAATGGAAGGGCAGACTTCGCTGCGGGTGCGGCGCTCGGTGTGTCGACTACGTGATAGCAGACATCGCACACTTGCTTGCCACCAATATCCATCAAGCTCCCCGAACATTTTGGACAGACGGCACCACTTGCGGCCGCCGGTGATGACATCGCCAGTGGTGCCGCGGCGGATGCGAGTGGCGCCGGTGCAGATGGGCGGTTGCTAGGGACCGGAGCTGTAGGAGTTGGGGGTGCGTCAGGTGTATCGACTGTGTGAAAGCATTTCTCGCAGACGAACTTTCCACTAATATCCACCAAATTGCCTGAGCATTTTGGACAGACTGTCACGCTAGGTGCTGGAGTAGGTCCAGGAGCTGGTGCCGGAACCTGTGCTGGTCTAGGTGCGGGCGCTGGACTGGATCCCGGTGCAGATGTAGTTGGTGCTGTCGCCGGCTGAACGCCTGAGGCTCTCGGATTTTGTGCTGCATCTGGTATATCGACGGAGTGAAAGCACTTCTCGCAGACAAACTTGCCACTTATGTCCACCAAATTACCTGAGCATTTCGGGCAGACTGTTGGAGCCGCCACCGGAGCAGTACTCAGCGCAGGACTCGGAGCCGGAGCAGGCTGAAGATTCGGCAGCGGAGCTTGCGGATCTCTCGACATTGTCGGGCGTTGGGGCTTTGGTATGTCGACTCTGGATGGTATCGGAGCGACTCCCAAGGTGCTAGCTTTGTCGAAAACCCAATAGCATTGTCCACAAACGTATTTGCTTCCGACGTCATCGGATTCTGCACCACACTTAGGGCAAGGAACGCTCATCATAGGTTTTTCTACCAGAACTAGTGCTGAGTTTCGAAGGGGTCCGCCAAACTTCCACTAGATTAGCAGATTATGCTTTTGGAGTTGCCTCAAGCCGAAACCCTGCCCTGGTCGTGTTATCTTATGTCCTGACATACTACTTTGACCACCAGAGTTATGACGTCTCATAAAATCGACGGGAAATGGCGGGGACATTACACCTACTCGGCTAATACCGATTTAGGCAGCTCATTCGATGCAGATTTTGAAGATCTTGAAGGCGCGCTGTCGGGCGAAATCGTAGATGACGAGTGGCTGGGTGCCGCCGTTATCGTCGGCAGCTTCTCGTTTCCAGATGTTCAATTTACCAAACAGTACACTACCATTAAGGTGCCGTCGATTGACTACAAAGGCACGATGAGCAACGACGGCAAGACGATGAGTGGAAAGTGGGTAATCACACGGCCCGCCTCGCGAGGCACCTGGCATGCGTACCGCTCCGACAAGCAACAAGAAAAGCGCCAGGAGAAAACGAACGCGGTTAGAGAGAAAACCGACCAAGTTTTTTGAGCGAGTTACGCGACTTCTGCGATCTTGGCGATGATGCTGCGCGCCTCTGATATCGAGCTGTTCCAAGTCAATTCTTTTCGTGCTTCTTTGACTGAGGTTCCAGTTCTCAAGCAATAATGGAAAACCATAATGGCTTGATCCATATTCGCTGTTCCGGTGCGTACAAGATTGAGCGAGTGTACGGCAATTTTCAATGATTTCAAATCGATGGCGTGATTGGCTAATAGGGCGCTGGCGGGATCGTCGATAAGAGTTGGATACGATTCGAGTGCCGTGCGTAAGTCTTTTTCCGAAATTTTGCGTGAGCGTCTCAAGAATTCCACGATGTTTTTCTTGAACTCACCGAGCTCTTCCAAAACTTTTTCGACAGAAACTTGATGCGAGTGCGCCTGACGCAGCAATTCCTCAGCCTGACTGGAGTTAAGCTTTCCACTCAAGATCATGCATTGCAAGCGAAGCGCCGCTTTCAGCACCAGTGGTGGAACCAATCCTCGTTCGAACAATACCTCGCCGATTGGTTTGTTTGATTCGATGCCAATTTCAGCGGCGTTGAGAACTTCGGTTTCGCTAAGAACACCTGCTTCGCACAGTAGCTCTCCGACCTTCGGCATTACAGCTGGGATGTCGACATTGCAGTGCGTGAGCGCTTCTAATACGGTTATATGTGATGCCCAAATGTGCTTAAAAGCACGAATTGCAATTCTTCGCGAAACGCATTTTCCTCTGACCAAAACTAGCAACTCAATCGCTGCTTTCAGTTGCTTCGTGGTCAGACTTTCGGTGAGAATTAGCAATCTTCCGAGTTGCAGATTATTCTCTTCGCATTGCGAGTTCAGGCTATCCAGGTCATCTTCAGACATCACTTTGGCATCGATCAACAACTCGGCGAGTTTTCTGCGTGGATAGTCGTCGACCTTTTGCACGATGCTAAAGAAAGGAAGGCATTCAGAAATTGCTTTAATAACGACTGGCACGGCCATTTCTTTGGTGATTTCGCCTTGCTTGACCATCTGAGATGCTTGCAAGAGCGAGGTTAAATCACCTTCTCCGAGGTGACCACTCATCACTAAAGCTCGTCCAAAAGGAATGTTATGCTTGTTGGCTAGTATGTGCGCCTGCACCAATACTTCACCGCTAATCAATCCCGTCGAGCTGATCAGATCGGAGGCTATAGAGCTAATTGTCATATCCGGTCGCATGGTAGAGCGACTCCTAATGGCTGGCATGAGGGCTTATTCTCGTGCGTTTGTGAGATGCCACGGCGATCCGAGTCTGCATCAAAGCAGACCAATCGGAGATCGGGGGACTGGATGCGCGATACCGATGGCGGTGCATCGCAATGCATCTAGTAAATCTTGAAACCTATCGACGGCTGGTACTTCCGTGTCGATGTCTATAATATGAAACCTGCCTCACCTTTCGTCAATACGGGAAATTACGTAGTTCCACTAATTGGTTCGAAAACGGCAAAAATGACAGATTTCCGCACCTGTTTGGCGCTTACCATCTACTGGGCAAGTAAGCAGTGCCAAGAATGGGAAATTTTGGGAGAAATTTAGTTGGTAGGAAGCTTCTGTCTGAAGCAAACCTGACGACTTTTGTGGTCTAACCAAACAAGTTGTCGTTGCAACTTGGGATACTCGCTCTGGAAATTCATACGCATTGTTTTGCGAGTATGCGGTTTGAGCGCGAAAAGATACTCGGTGCTTTCCATGTCGAGTTCGGTGCCATTGCACAATGGACTTCGATTGCCGTTTCCGTCTTCCATGTATAAGTCGATGGAGTTGAATATTTTGTCGCTGTCATTCGTCACCAGAACATCCAGGCGGACAAGGTAGCCGTCTAACCCATCCTTGATCACTTTGGATTTCTTGATTTCAACGCCCAGCCCTTCGATGTTTTGAGAACCGGCTTTGGCGACAGGCTCAACCGCTGCCGGCATAAGTAGGTCCGTGTCTATTTGCATGTTCAGGTTATCGCCTGGCTCAAGCACTGCTTTTTTGCCTTTGTCCATCAAGGCGAATCCGGTTGCTAGAAGGGCACCACCAGCGGCACCACCAGCGATGTTATAACCGTGCATTGCCAGAGTTCCTCTAGTGCCGCAAATTTGGTAGGCGACCAATGCACCGACAATGGCTCCACCAGCGGCATGAGCCGCTACGCGACCAGCTTCTCTGATCTTGGATTTTTTGGTGGAAGCGACGTAGTTGTTGGCGTCGGCTTTGAAAGCGAATATCTTGCCATCTGGCGTTGTTAAATGATCGAAGGCGATAGTCAGCGAACCATCTCGATGCAGACGCTTAGGACCTGCGATCTGCGAGACTTTGCCGGAGAAGACAGTGCCTTCAGGAATGACTTTGTTGTCATCGATGTACATATCTTCTGTTGTCTTGCAGGTTACTTCTTGTCCAAGTTCTGCCGGATACAAGTTGCCGTCCAGATCTCGGTCAAAGAGATGCATGCCTGTTGTTGGCACGGAGGCCATTTTTAGCTTGATCGTTGTGCCCTGAGGCACGACATAATCGATCGAACCTTTCAACAATTTAGGTGCAGCCGAATTGGCTGAAGGTGCTTGATGAGTAGTCTGGGTCTGCGCATGCAGCGGAGCGAATTGCATTGAAGCAATCGCCAGGATTGTCGACAAAACTAGCGCGTCAGTCTTTGATGATCGTTGTTGTCGAAATGACTTCATTTAAAAGTGGTGCTCTTTTTCGGACAGTGTGCGTTTCGCCGTATGCGTCAATAGCAGTGTATTTGATGGCAAGCGTTGGGGAATTACATCGAATTAAGTATTCAAGTGCCAAACGTCTTAATGGGGCTGCATTGCCTGCTTCCGGGCTGCTTAAAATGATAGCGCTTATTTCACTGGCAGCTTTGGTTTTGTTAGTGCACTTCGAGTGGCATTACTTCCCAATGGAGTTGGCTTCGAGGGTGCGATTGGATAGCTTTGATATAGCCGAACGATAGTCGCTTTGTCTCGACGCGAAAGTACAGGCCAAACAGTGGCTGTATCAACGGTAAAAAACATGACATCGTGATTGTTCGTTGAATGTCCTTGAAGCCCCAATACATGCCCGACTTCATGCAGGCAGGCCTTTTTCATTTCGTCTTCGCTCAAAACTCCTTCTTCGAGAATTGGTCGAGTCAAAATCTTTAAAGTTGCACGCTCAATCAGGCTTCCTTTGACAATGATTTTTGCCGAACCACGTTCGCTTAGAGTGCCATTTTCGGTCACTTCCAGGGGATCGGACGTCCATGTGCAATAGATGTCGGCGTGTTCTTTATCCGGAACGATTAGGTACTTGATGCGATCACCGGATGCATGGCACCAATCGT
>JBBQFO010000203.1:0-8190 GCA_038322035.1 Candidatus Obscuribacterales bacterium | reverse complement strand
GAACCTTGTACGAAGCTGGTAAGGGATTGCCCGCTCTAGTCGCCGTCGAGCAGGATGCTTCGGGATTAGCATGGCAGCGCTGTCTTGCCTATGCCCGGGCAATTGGTTGCACGAGAGCTGGGGTCGTCAAAACGACCTTTGCAGAAGAGACGGTCACCGACTTGTTTTGCGAACAAGCCGTACTATGCGGCGGCGTTCCTGCGCTAATCAAAGCAAGTTTCAATACATTGGTACAAGCGGGATATCAACCTGAACTAGCCTATATCTCCTGTTTAAAGGAAGTGAAATTGATTGCCGACTTGCTCTTCGACCAGGGCATCGACGGAATGCGTCGGTCAATATCGACGACCGCGCAATACGGCTCCGCGATAACCGGGCCGGAGATAGTTGACAGCCGCACTGTATCGAGCCTGGAGAGCGCCCTGAAGCGCATCGAAACCGGGACTTTCGCCAAACAATTTCTGCAAGAAGCGGCCGTTGGTGCACCGACGATCAGGGATCTGCTGCAATCAGAAAGCAATTCGCGACTGGCTCGGATCGGGCGAGAATTGAAAGACAGTCTGAGGTTCTAGGGATGGACGAGAAGATTGTCGATCAATCTGACGTCACCATACTTCGCAGCCACCAGCACTATGGATGGTGCCTTCGGATCGGACACCGGTTGCAGCGTGACGGGATCGCTACATTCGAAATATTGCACGGTCACTCCCTCTAGCGCGGACAACCTGGCTCTGCAAGCAGCAACAGCATCCGCTATGGAAGACCCGTTTCGAATTGCATCTTTAGCAACCGTGAGCGCGTTATAAATTTGTGGTGCCAACTTTCGCTGCACATCCGAAAGATATGCATTGCGCGAACTCAAGGCCAGTCCATCGTTTTCTCTCACTGTAGGAACGCCGACTATCTGCACTTGCATGTTCAGATCATTGACCATATGTTTGATCACTTGCAGCTGTTGATAATCCTTCTCTCCAAAAAACGCATAATCAGGACGAACGATATTCAATAGACTGTTTACCACGGTGGCCACTCCAACGAAATGCCCTGGACGAAACGCGCCGCACAGTCCAGATATGAGCTCGATCGGGGGTTGGACGGTGGTGATTCCCACCTGACCGTTGGGATAGATAACATCGACCGAGGGATGAAAAACGGCGGCAACTCCATACTTCTCGCACAAGCCGAGGTCTTGCTCCAAAACCCGCGGATATTTGCTGAAGTCTTCATTGGGACCAAACTGCAATGGATTGACGAAAATGGAGACTATAACGTGGTCGCAGGTTTTGCTGGCCGCCTGAACGAGTGCCATGTGCCCCTCATGCAGCGCCCCCATTGTCGGTACGAAACCAATCTTTCCGACCGGCAGCTTCTCGCGCCACAAGCGCAGTTCTTCGATTGTTCTGGCGGCCAGGAGTTTGAGGGCTTGTTTGCCCATCGCTGCACTTCCTATTTATGGAGCTGACGCAAAGATTTTATCGCCTTGACTGCAATCTATCCAGCAACTTGCCTCATTTATCCCTGGTAATCAATGCAGCAAGCTGCTCGATTTAAGGTTCGACTACGTAATTACCGTATTGAAAAGGGACAACCACGGATCTAACATCCTCATTGAATCGCCCAACTCATATCCGACCAAGCTTCCGAAGCCTTCTCCGCTCGGTTTGCTAAATCAACGAATGTCGCAAGATCCTATGCGTCCTGATTCTTTGTGCCTTGAGGAATTAATTACATGCCGAGCCCATACTCCCAAACTGAGATCTCCCAGACCGGTGACCCAACGATGGGTCAAGTTGGTGCTCAAAATCCAAATGTGAACGAGAACCTTTACGCCGCTTCCTATTCCAATGCTCCGGGCAGACCTGCAGACGCTAGTTCAACCGGTGGTGGCTCAGACTTGGCGACGCAAGGTCTGATGAAGCTCCAGCAAGGCGATCAATATAGCGGCATCATGACACTGCTTGAAGCTGCACAACAGTCTCCTCAATCGGTGCAAAACCCAGCCTTCTTGCAACAGCTGCAAATTGTGGAAAGTCAGTCTGGTGCAACAACTGGCGCTCAAACAGACTCAAGCCAAGGTCAGTTTACTCCTCCAAGCGACTCACCTGCTTACGGCGCTACCGGTGATACCACAGCGATGAACACTGAGCAGGGTGGAGCAGGACAAGGCGACGTAAATTCGATTGCAATGCAAGCTCTACAGGCAGCTCAAAGCAATTCGACGGAAGGAATTCTCGGTCTGATGCAGGCATCCACTATGAATCCTGACTTGATGAACAATCAAAATTTCCTCACGACAATGTCTGAAGTATTGCCGCAAGGACCTGGAGCCGCGGCAGCGCAGGCACAGCCTGGAGCCGATGCATCGCAGCAGCAGCAAGTTCAACAACCAGCTGATGCTTCGCAGTATCAACAACCTGGTGCCGATGCGTCGCAGCAGCAGCAAGTTCAACAACCTACCGACACATCTCAGTATCAGCAACCAGTAGCTGATGGTTCGCAACAGCCGACAGCATCAGCCGCGTACACAATGCCAGCCCAGTTAACGACATCCGGCAATCCTCAAATTGAAGCCGGCGTCAAGCAGGCATTTCAGCTCATTCAGTCCGGCGATCAATTCGACGGTGCTCGACTCCTTATGATGATCGCTAAAGCAGATCCATCAATTCTTCAAGATCAAGCATTCGTGAAGAACTTGACCGACCTTGAAAATGCAGTCAAGAGTGTCGCCGCCACCAGCACAGTGGATCAAACCGCCGCACAATCACAATCACAGCAGCAACTCGATGCATTTGGAAACCCAATCGCCCAACCTGGTGCCCAACAAATGGTTGACGCTTCGGGCAACCCCGTCGCTACAGATGCCCAGGGCATGCCGCTCGCTCAAGCAAATCCACAAGCGATGACTGGCATGACAGGTCCAACAGATACACAAGCTCAAGCTCCCGTGAGCATGGATCCAAGTTCAATCGGTGCTCCTGCATCGTAAGAACCAGTCCTCAACAGGTTTACGCTGAACGCCCAGACTGCGGAGTGATTCCGCTGATTCACTCCGCAGTCGCTGGTGTTCCTCAAATAAGTTTCGCTGAACGTCTATCCGCGGTCTACTCGCAAGAGTGGTCGCGGCTCAGGCGTTTCAGATTTACCCGCATCCATTACTGACATGGACGAGATCAAAGGCGCCGTATTTGCGATAATGACGACATCTTTATCAATACGGTGTTCCAGTGGCATTTAAGTCGCGGTATTTATCGCTTGTTCTGCTCCTTAGTACGTTTACATCATTCGCGTCGACGCCGACCCAGGCGATCCAAACCGACATGGATTCAAAAGACTCAAAAGAGTCCCTCGCCAAGCCATCACCTCAGGCGCGCAAATTGGCTGAGAAAGTCGTAGATGCATACGGTGGCATCGAAAAAATCAACAACTTGAACGAACTCATGTACAAAGCCAAAGGGACAATTAAAGAAAGTTCGATGATCTCAGGTGCTGAAAACAGCTTTGAATGCGTGCTCTATGCAAGAGGAGATAAAACGAGAGTTGAGCTGAACATTTTGGGACAATCTGTTATTACCGGTTACAACGGGACTCTCAGCTGGGTTAAGCAAGGCGAGAATGTTTTTCCAACCGACCCTACGACAGCAAAACACATCCAGCTAGAAGTAGAGCATGGATTGAAATTGCTTGAGCAAATAGGTGAGCGGAATTCATTTTTCGCGCTGGGCGAGCCACAAACGATCAACGGCAAGGAATGCCAGAGCCTGCTGATTCGAGCCAGTGACGGAAAGCTGAGTCGCTTCTGCATCGACCCTGTCACCAACCTTGTGATCCGCAATGAATACACTGGAACGGACTTAGAACAAGGTTTGAGAACAGTCAAAGCGAATGTCTATTCGGATTATCGAAGTGCATTCGGTACTCAATTGCCATACACAACAATTGAATACAATGACGGCAAGAAGAGCTCTGAGACTACCTTATTGAACATTGAGCTTGTTACCGGCGGCAACGATTCGATGTTCGAAATGCCGATCGAAACTCCGATCGCCCGATTAAAACAAGGTCCGATTAAAATACCCTTTGATTATAGGGCCAATGAAATCATGATCAAATCCAAGATTAACGGCAAATCAGATGTTTCCTTGATCCTCGACACTGGTGCCACCACAACTGTGCTGAACGCGGCCGACGCAACTGCCTATGGTATCGCCAAGTCATCAGACTACAAAATGACAACTGGATCAGGAACGATCAAAACCAGCTACATCACTTTATCCAGCTTAGGGCTAGGTGATCTAACTTTGAATAATGTTCCTGTTGCAGTTAGCGACCTGCCCGGCTTCCAGGAACTACCTGGTCAAAAGCCCGTGGGCATAATCGGTGCAGACATCTTGCGAAGATTTTTAGTGTGCATAGATTACGAAAATCGCGAGGTCAGCCTCTCAGATCCACACGACGTCAAAGTTCCCGACGACGCTATTATTTTGCCGACAGAACCAGCTCTGGGCGCTGCTGGGCTCGTTGTACAAGGCAAACTGGAAGGACAGCCGATTACGCTCCTGGTCGACACCGGAGCTGCCTTCAACAACGTTTCGGAACATCTAGTCAAAAAGTTAATCAAATCATCACTACTGCCCGTCGGAAAAGTCGAAGGGCTTGATGGACAGAAGATTAGCATCGGGGCGGTGATGTTCAAGAACTTGAAGATTGGACCACTAACGGTTCAAAACCCAGTCTTCTCCGTAGCACCAGAATCGGTATCAGGACTACCGAAGGGGATAATCGTAAACGGTGCGCTGGCAATCCTCGGAAATCCTTTCTGGAGCAACTATAAGCTAACCATAGATTACCGGCACCAGAGGCTGCTTTTGGAACGATCGAAGAGGGGAGACCAATTCGAAGAAGCTTGTTCGAATATAGACTCTATAGAAGAAAAATATTGGCGCAATCACGACGCAGCGTCCGCTTCATCACTGTTGCGGGAGCTGTCAAAGAAATTGGAACAGCGAAATTCTATGCCAGGTTCAGCGATCAGCTTGGCCAAGTCTGCACTCTACGCTTCGATGCAGCTGAAATCATTTGATACCACGGACGCCTCCACATTGCCTGCTCGCATAGGAGCGATCAACGCCGACTTCGCAACCGCCACACAGCGAGCCGTCTCATCCAAAGACAAGACCGCGATTGCCGAGGTGTTGTCGACCAATGCAATATACTTTCTCAAGTACAGCATGCCACCAAATCCAGTTTCAGCGAGGTTGCTATTATCCTCTGCGATGAGCAACGCTCCGACCAACGTTTCTGTTTCACTGGGCTGTTATTGGTTGGCAAAACAGATGAAGTTGAAGAGTGCGAGACAAATTGTCGATCAAGTTCTGATGATCCAACCAAACAATTGGGACGCGCTTTGGGAGCGTTACAACGAGGCAAAAATTCAGGCGAATACTCACGATCAGATGCTAATCGTCGATCAGCTGAAACGATATTACTCAAGCATTCCGGACGTAGAAGCACTTAGCACCGCATCTGGTGCTAGCGTCAATTAAGGATTGCGGCTAATTAAGCCTGCTGCATCTGCTGCGGAGAAGCTTGTACAACCTGGAACGGCAGGGTTCCAACTGTTTCGCCATCAACATCTAGAGCAAAACCGTAGACACCTTCTCTGTCAAAAGTTAGTCCAGTGAAAGCGTTGATGATTTTGTGAGTGATATTTTCATTCGGCAATGGATCTACTTGTGCCATTGGAGAGCTGCCTAAAAGGTTTCCTTCTGGATCCAGGACCTTAAACTGGTATTGGAATCCAATCTTGCCACCGGTCAATTGAGCGAAAGCGTAAATGAGTGGAAGCTGTGTAGGAAAGGCGGGTGCTACAACTCCGCTGTGGATGTTGACGCAGGATATCGCATCTCGTCTCAGCACATCTTGCAACACGAGTTCGCAAAGAACAATTCCAATCAACTGCGGTCTGTCACTCATCACATTTCCTCTTGGTACGATAGGCCGCTTATTATATCAGCGCAAAAAAATTTCCAGCCAACCCGAAGGCGTAGGAGTTTACTTTCGAAGCGCTTATAATAGTTGTCATGATCGATCCCGAAAACCTGTCATACGTCGAATGGAGTTTCATGTGCCTCGCGGCAATCTTGATCGTCTTCTTTCTATGCCGCTGGATCGACATGACTTATTAACTGCGACGGTCAAGGAGCGCCGTGTCCAGACCGGCCTGAGCCGCTGTCTTGCAAACTGAATCTACCCTGGACTGCCATAACCGTTGACAACAAGACTCAATCCGAAATTGAGCATACTGACAACGCAACCCTATCTCGAATCACTGCAGGTTGTCATCTGGTAACGCGAACCGCGCTATTAATGCCTACTCACAACTAATTCGCGCGACGTCTTCTTATTGAAAACATATAGAGATCTTGGCTAGTGTAATTCTGTTTCTCACCTAATTACTTTTCCGGATTTATATAACCCCAAAGCAAATCTCAGACGAGATAGACGCTTTCCTGGACCCCACGTGTGTAGCAAAGTTGCTGCATCGATTTAACTCGACTTCGCCCCAAACGCGCAGTTGACCTAATTCGCACGCTCTTGAGCGTGTTTCCAACTACCTGGAGATTTATCATGAGCAAGCCTCAAAAGACCTATACGCTTGCGATAACCGCTTCCATCGGTTGTGGCAAGTCTACAGTGCGTCGGTGTTTGGAAGATTTGGGTGTGCCTGTTGTCGACACCGACACCATCGCGCATCAACTTCTCAACTCGCCGAACCCCATCTACCGCGCCATCCTCGAACGATTCGGTGATGACCTGGTGGACGCACCAAATGGACCCATCAATCGCAAGAAACTCGGTGCAATCGTATTCGCAGACCAATCGGCCCGCGAAGACCTGAACGCACTGATGCACCCCGCGATTCGCATTGTCTGTCAGCAGCGCATTCAGAGCCTCAAAAGCGACATCGTCGCGATCGAAGTTCCGCTGCTTTTCGAATCCAACCAAGAAGATGAGTACGACGAAGTTTGGGCGGTGCTCGCGGAGAGCAGCGTTCGACTGAAGCGGCTCATGGCGAGGGATTCGATCACCGCTGAGCAAGCGCAAATGCGCATTGACGCTCAGTGGGCGCAAGAGAAGAAAGCTGCCCTGGCGCACCGCATCATCGACAACTCTGGCACCATCGCGGAGACTGGCAAGCAGGTGATTACCTGTCTGGCGAAAGCTCGTGCTGCGGCCAAAGTAAGCGCGGACAAGCGTGTTGCCGATCAGACGAGCGCGGAGTATCGTGAGATCCTCAGGCGCTTCGGCTACATCGGCACCGACCAGGCGCTGGAACAGATGGGTGATTTGTCGACCACTGAGCACAAAGAAGCGAATGCTTCGATGACGCTGGTGGTTGACTCGGCCAACACAGAAGGCGGCGATCACAATCGTCGGGAGCTTCAGGTGGATGTTCACATGACTGTGAAGCAGACCTTGCCACCTCCGCCACCGCCACCGCCACCGCCACCGCCACCGCCACCTCCACCTCCGCCGCCACCTCCGCCGCCACCGCCACCTCCTCCGCCTCCACCGCCTCCACCGGCGAAGAAGAAAGGGGGTTGCTGGTGGCTGCTTGGAGTGATCCTGGCGGCGCTTATCGCCTTTTGGGTGATACATCCTCGACCCTCTATCCCTGACCGACCTGTGCCACCACCTATAGTGCAGGTCGATCCACAACCACCACCGTATGTGCCACCGTATACGTCACCACAAACCGAGCCGAGCAATCCCAACTGTCCGGCTTCGGTCAAGTACCTGAACTCGCCGCCTGACTTCATTCGCCAGAATCTGCACAACCATGTGCTGTTCCGTGCGGTGCTGTGGAAAGTCGAGTACACCGCGGGCAACTGCGGCGGTGCTGTGGTGACCGGCACCGATGCTTCTGGACGGGTGCTCAACATCCAGACCTACGGCGCGAACCTGCACTTCGAGTACCAGTTGACGGTCACCTACGGTGCCACCACTGTGCAGGTCGATCGGTTCGAGCCCTTCAACAACTTTGTCGGACGCACGATTTATTCCTTCAACAACAACGTTCTGGTTGACGCTCAGCAATTGGACGGCAATCAGCGACTGCTCCTAGATGCGCGTTTCGACCGCTTAAACGGGCAGCTTGGTGTTGGATTCAAGATTTATGACGCGTCCAAT
>JBBQFO010000202.1:0-8195 GCA_038322035.1 Candidatus Obscuribacterales bacterium | reverse complement strand
GCGCTGACCAGAAACCGTAGCAGAGAGCCCGATGCACGTGACGGACTGACTGAAGCGAGCATAAATACTGAGTCCTTCGAACGGACAGTCAGGCAGTATCTTAAAAGCCACCGCAGAGCGATTTGGGTGGCTTTTTTGTTGCCTATTTTTTTCAAAATTTAGATCCGTTCGCCGTTCGCCATTGCATCCAAATAGTGCTTGGCCTGGCGTCGGATTTCTTTGATCTGCTGTTCTGGTTTGTTTGTCAGATTGCGCATCATCATTATCATGCGATGGTTGTTTTCAAATTTTTGATAGTTGCGCGCCAAAAAATCCCAATACAAAGAATTAAATGGACAGGCGTCCTTGCCCACAACAAGCTTGGGATCGTATTTGCACTTCTTGCAATAATCGGACATCTTGTTAATGTAATTCGCTGAAGCGGCGTATGGTTTTGTGCCGACATAACCACCATCAGCATGAAGCACCATGCCGATCACATTAGGTACCATCACCCAATCATATCCATCAATGTACATGGCCCAAAACCAGTCGTTGACCGCCAGTGGTTCCAACGCAGCGAGCAATGAAAAGTTACCGAGAACCATCAATCGAAGAATGTGATGGGAATAAGCAAACTCTCGAACGTGGCTCAACGCCTCGCTCATGCAGTTCATGTCAGTTTCACCGCTCCAGAAGAATTCAGGCAACGCATTTTTGGCGACGAGCGAATTGCGATTGCGATATTCCGGCATCAATCTCCAGTAGACTCGCCAAATATATTCTCTCCAACCGATCAATTGCCTGATGTATCCTTCCACAGAAGCGAGACGAGCGGTTCCATTCAAGTAGCGACTTTCAGCATCCCGAGCCAACTCTAGCGGATGCAGAAGTCCAACGTTGATGTAAGCGGAAAGCATTGAATGGTTCATCGAAACTTCCCCTGTAACCATCGCATCTTGATAGGGACCAAACAAATCCAATCGGTTATTAAAAAAATCTGCCGCTTCCTTGAGCGCATCTTCGCGAGTGACAGCCAGATTCCAGGTCGATTTGGATACGGTACCAATGTGAGTAGCGAAGTGTCGATTGACCATGTCGATAACATCACATGTCAGATCATCAGCGAGTGACTTGATAGGTTCGAGAAACTTTTGCGTTTTGCCTGCCGGCTGCCGATTTTCTTTGTCATAGTTCCAGCTGCCACCAAACGGTTCCTTGCCGTCCATCAAGAGTCCAGTCTTCATGCGCATCTTGTGATAGAAAGTTTCCATCGTGATTCTGGAATCAGGAGTTTTATGCAACGATTCAAAATCGTCAGCAGTAGAAATAAACTGAGTGTGCCGTGTCACCTCACACGGTATTCCTGCCAGCGTTTTTATCATGCGCTCGCTGACACCATATTCCGATTGTTCCATCATGCGAAAGTTTTTCGGCTTTCGCTTGCTCAAATGCTCTTGCAGTGGTTCTTCGAAATTCTTGCGTTCAGCATAGTAATCAACGGTCCAGCCCATTTTTTCCAATTCGGCAGCAAAGTGTCGCATCACCGAATAAATCAGCACCAGTTTCCGTTTGTGATAAGGGCGCTGCTGAGCTCTGGCAATTGACTCAATCATGAGAACTGTGGTCTTGCTGGTGTCACAGCCCTGCAAAGCGGAATTAAGCAAGGAGCACTGGTCTCCAGTTATCCACACAGTCGTTGGCCGATGCTCGCTCAAGTTGCCCTCTGGATGCAGCTGCGGGATGCAGGCTACCGTCTAAGTGTACTTGAGTCGACACAAAGTTCCCAGCCTGATTCGCCAGCTGCTGCCACGATGCTAGGATCATCTCTAGTCGAGGAGAAATGCACATTGACAAGCTTCAAAGAATTCGAGCACGAAGGTTGGGAATTGGTCGCCGACAAATATCATCAATATTTTGAACAGCTGACGCGTCAAACAATTCCGGCGCTTATGGAAAACATCAAATCCGGAACGAACGTGATCGACGTCGCTTCAGGACCCGGCTATGTAGCAGCTGCCGTCGAAGAAAAAGGATGCACCGTTACTGGTGTCGACTTCAGCGCGGTGATGGTAGAGCGAGCTGCCAGTACCTATCCAAAAATCAAATTCGTGGAAGGCGATGCAGAAAAACTTTCCTTCGACGATCAGTATTTTGATCACTACATAATGAATTTCGGACTGTTGCACCTCGAACATCCAGAGAACGCTCTGACAGAAGCTCATCGTCTTTTGCGCAAAGGTGGAACAGCATCCTTTACTGTCTGGGCACCGCCGGATCGATCGGCTGGATTCCGCTGCGTCCTTGAAAGCATATCTAGATACGGCGATCCAAGCATAGTTCTGCCTCAGGGACCGGCATTTTTTCGATTCAGCGATAAGTATGAATTCTTGAACAGGCTTAACGATGCCGGTTTTGAAGATGTCAAATTCCGCCACATCGATATGCTCTGGAAACTTCCTGACGGAGAGTCGCTGTTCAACGCATTTTTCCAGGGCACTCCTCGCACAGGAGGAACACTGCGCGCACAGGCTCCAGAGAAGCTGACAGCGATTAAAAACGCAATTTTGGAAGGTAGTCTACGATTTAAACAAGGCGGGTGTTTGGAAATACCGATGGTTTCATTGCTTGCTGTGGCAAGAAAATAATTTAGCGATCTGCCCAGCCTGGCTAAATAAAATGGCTCAAATCGACGACGATGACATTACGATAGTTTCTCGACCCAGCCAGTCTAAACTGACTGTTAGACCGTGCCATCAGTCATTTACACAAAGGCGACTCTTCGACTAGCGTCTATATCGCATGCGTGATGTGATCCCCACAAATCCAATTAAAATAAAGATGCCGATTAGTACGACCAGATATTTGAACGTGATGCTATCAGTCTTTGGTTTTTCCGTTTGGGAAAGGCAAACATCAGAATTAGCGAAATTCTTGCTCAGGGACTGACTGTTGGGTGCATAAATATTGCCATTCTTGTCTGTCAATAAGAAAACCTGGTTGGCGCTGCTTCCCCCAATCAGTTTGTTATTGCGATCGAATGCGTGTACATAGAAGCACTGTGTTTGCCATGTGTATGTATTTTCGACTTCTAAAAAGAGTGGCTGCCCACTAACGGACTGCGCATGCACATCCCCCGGAGAAGAAGGTGCCTCATTCTTAAATGATTCTCCCGACTGCAATAACAAATCGAGCGGTGAATCCGGTTTGGAATTTGCGCGTTTATTGTCGACTGTCGATGAAACCACAAGTCCTGAAGCTTTCCCGCTATAGGGATTTGGATAACTTGCAACGTCACTCAAGTCTGTGCTAATAGATGGAAATTTTTTATTGTCAGCGAAATATTTCTGAGCTGCCTCAGCAACCGTCTTACAATAGAAAATTGTTTTACGCTCGGGAGCATCCAGCGCATAGAACGTTGCACCGTCCTGGTCCTGCAGCACTCCAGGTTTGGCTACAAGCCAGCGCGAATGACTGAAATTACCTTGCAGCAACGCGATTTCATCACGCCAATCGCCGTTCCAGATCTTCAACGGTGCATCGCGATTGACACCGCCATTAACAACAACAACCTTCGATCGATCGACCGTCAGAGAAAGCGCACCATCAGCAGTGACAAACTTTCGACCAACCAGGTCAATTACAAATGCCGGCAGAGCACCGCCAGCTTTAGGAGGTGCCAGACCTTTCAATAAATAAAATCCCGCTCCCAACATCAAAGCGACACCAAGAATCGGCGAAATCAATTTCAGAGTCGACAAAACTTTCTGGGACGTCGGGACGATTGTCTCAACGCGTCCCTCTGCCCGCAACGGCACTACATCTGGTGCAACTTCTTCGACGCCGCTGGACTTCTTAACAGCATCTGCTTGTTGCAGAAAGCTTCGAGTTGCCTCTGGCATCGAAACTGCTTCCACCGCCAGTGACGGTGCGGCAATTTGAGAGTCGCCGGTATGCCCTGTAGCTCTCAAAGTACGTTTCGGTCGGCGACCAATAAATTTTGCCAGATCGCGATCTTGATAGAAATAATCTTGCTGTCCCTTGGGAATATCGGCATCCAAGTTAGATGCAGCCGCTGACGGATACATGTCTTCTGGAAGTGATGAGGGATCCATTTCGCGCGGGCGTTCCGGACGATCGTCGGTTGGCGAAAATTCTAGAACTGCAGGCAGCTCCTTCGGCGGTGATGCATCAAATTCGCCAGTGCGTGTGGCAGCGCTCTTCCCTTGACCAGAGCGAGCTGCAGGTGACTGAGCCGATTCAGAAATATCCGGTTGATTCGTAACAGCTTCGCCGTCTTGCTTGCCACCACGCTCTTTGGACATGGCGTTTCTCAAACTGGAACGCTGACCGGTGCGCTTTGAACTTTTATCGTTCTGCTCTCCTTTACGCAAAAATTTGCGCTCCGCCACTTCTTGCTCGACTGTTTTGTCGGTCTTCTTCTCGAGAACAGTTGGTGATTTCTCGTCCGGCTCTGGCTCAGATAACTTCTTTCGACTGAATTTGCCCAGACGCGACCTCAACACGACAAACTCTTCGCCACCAGTTCTCTTTGGCGCCATCGGAGTGACAATGCTATCCGGCGAAACTTCTTCGATGTCCGGCTTCGTGTCAGCGTCTGTTCTCTTGATGCCTAGTTCGTCTTCTAGTTTTTCCAGGAGTTCAGCGTTACCACTACGATCACGCAGGTAATCGGCATAAGCATCGATTACAGATCGACGCAAGAAATGAGTTGCCGACAAAGCGCTCAGTGATTCATAAGCAGTCTGAAAATTCTTCGCTGCGTCGTCGTAAGCCTCACACTTATCCGCACTTTTGGCCAGCTTCAAAAACGCAGAAACTTTGTCCTTCGCAGCAAAACCATCTCCGTCTTGAAGTGCAACAAGGCGAAGATAACTTTCACGCGCCGCGTCGAATTTGTTTTGTGCATATTCGCTGTCAGCTAATTTCTGAATCAGAACAGCAAAGTTTTTCGGGTCGCCATTTTCCTGATCGAATTCCGCGACAGCTTCGGCGTAAAGTGTCGCGGCAACGTCGAAGTTGCCTTGCTGAAATTCAGTATCTGCTTGCGAAAGCGTCTCGCTTACCATTCGTACCTAGCTTACGGCTCAGAATCAGGGATTCGCTTATGGCGAATCGAACCATCCAAATTCCGCCTCCAGACCCCATCGTTAGACCATAGTACCTTGTCATTACCCGCTCAGTCGCTAGCGAAAGGAATGATTCATGAAGGCGCAACAATTAAGGCGTCGCCACCCCATAATGACAATCGATCATCCGGACCGCAGAGTGTATATTTTGCGCCCTCAAATGGTATGTTCATAGAGGTAGATCAACCCCACGGGCGCTTATGTCTGCACAGACCTTAGCTACAACCCTGCTGTCCACCAAACAAATGATGGGCAGTTTCACGCAGCAACCAGCGCTGGCGCTGCCGCTGGATTCCAAGACGCTAAAGTCGGCCGACAGCCAGTTTTTCCTCGATTTGCGAATCATCGCCCCGACTTTGGTCAGTGAATCGCAAGAGGGAGATGAGCAAACGCTCCACCGCATCGGCGTTGCCTGTCGTCTGTGCGGCGATTTCGAACTAGCCAAACTGTTTTACATTAAGGCTCTGGAGCTTTCGACTGAAGCCAATGGAGCGGACTCGCTCGCAACTTCCACCCATAGAAATTTCCTGGCTGGACTGTATTTCGCTTGGCATAAATTCGACAGTACCAAAGCTTTGATCGAATATTCGCTAGCGGTTTACCAGAAGATCCTCGGCGACCAGCACATTCACACAAGATTGACGCATTTCGCACTGGCGCTTGTCTACACGCGTTTGGGCGAATCTCAGCTCGCCAGGCGGCATTTCGACCTGAGCGCGCTCAAAAACCTGCCCATTCCCGATCAGGCACAATCAGCAGATCGCTGGCAGAATCTCAATTTTAGGATTTTTTCAATGGCGGCAATAAAGTTCGAACAGCAACAGTACGAAGAGAGTTACGAATTGTTCAGGTATTGCGTCATTACAGAAGCACAAGAAGCGTGGCCAGGAAGCATGGTCGTCGCCAAATCACTGAACAGTCTGGCTCTGTTGTGTCGCGCCCAGCAGATGAATTCCGAAGCAGAGGAATTTTTCAAAATGACACTGAACATGAAAAAAGACATAATTGGCGCAGAACATTCTGACTATCTGAATACACTGAGCCAGTACCGGGATCTTTTGCGGTACATGGGCAAAGCGGTCGTTTAGCTGGGCTACGACAGGCAGGAAGCGCCAATTTAATGACGGATTCAAGCCCGTATGCAGCTTTAAAAATTGCTGATTTTCGTGCGCTTTTAGCGGGGCGTCTGCTCGGCACGATTGCGCTGCAAATTCAGGGTATGGCTGTGGGCTGGCAGATTTACGCTCTCACAAAAGACCCTTTGGCTTTGGGTTTAGTGGGATTGTCGGAGGCGCTCCCGGCTATCGGTGTGGCTCTCTACGCCGGGCATGTAGCGGATCTGGTAGATCGACGAAAGATTGCACTCTGGTGCATTTTCACGTTGGTTATTTGCGTTGGAGCGTTGTCAGGCTGCTCCGCGGTAATTAAAGACAACAATTTGTTGACGGCACTGATTTACCTGATTATTGCGCTATCAGGCTTCGCGCGCGGCTTCTATGGACCGGCAGTCTTTGGACTGACCGGCGATATCGTGCCACGTGAGCATTACGCGAACGCAGCCGCCTGGGGCAGCGCTGCGTGGCAAGCCTCAGCGGTGGCAGGTCCGATTGTAGGTGGCATTCTCTTCCTCTGGTTGGCAGCGCCGGCCACTTATTTAATTTCGACGCTACTGCTTTTTGGAGCTTTTCTGCTTTTTCTACGAGTCAAAGCGCGCATGAAAATCCAAGCAAAGAAAGAAGCCAGCGTGGTGGAAAACATCAAAGAGGGATTGCAATTTGTCTTCTCGAATCAAATCATTTTGGCATCGATGGCCATGGATTTGTTCGCCGTTTTGTTCGGAGGCACCGTCGCCCTGCTGCCAATTTTTACCGACCAGATCTTTCATATGGGACCTCAAGCATTAGGTGTGATGCGTGCGGCACCATCGGTGGGGGCACTCTTCGTAGCAGCCTATCTGGCGCATAAACCGATCACGAAAGACGCTGGACATATCTTCCTCGTATCAGTGGCCGGTTTCGGACTGTGCATGATCGGATTCGGCTTGACGAAGAATTTCTACATCGCTCTGGCTCTATTAGCTGTAAGTGGAATGCTGGATGGCATCAGTGTCTATCTTCGCGGCACCATCTATCAATTGATGACTCCGGATGACATGAAAGGTAGAGTTTCAGCCGTAAACAACATTTTCATCGGTTCCTCAAATGAAATTGGCGAATTCGAATCCGGAATAACCGCAAAATTGCTTGGCTTAGTGCGCTCAGTAGTTGTGGGTGGATCGCTGACTCTCCTTGTAGTGCTGGCCACGGCGATCAAAGCTCCGCAACTGCGGAAACTCGATATGCGCACTCTTTACAGGGCATCCGAGAAAGAACCATCGACCACAGCTTAGCTCGCATTTTTAATCTGCCAAGTTTTTCAAGCCAAACCTTTGCCAAATTTGAACTCTATAGTTCAAATCACAACCACATGGTAATTGCATGGCACTGAAACACCAAACCTTCTTCGCGCCCCCTTCATCGAATCACTTCGATCGCGTTTTGAATTGGTGTGAAAGAGACGTAAAAAACTACTACGATCTTTCGCCGTCCCAGCAACCTTCACGATTCACCCCACTTCAGCTGCTGCCAACTAGAGCTGGACCAATCAGGGTCGATTCGTATAGGGGAGTGCACACAAATGCAATTCTGGAGAATAATTCAATTGATAGTAATAGTCTGCCAAAATTTAGCTGCCTTAACATGGCTGATACCGTATCCGGTGCTGCTCTGGATGTGCATTAATGAAGCTTCTAGTGACAATCTGGTCAATAAATCAATCACGCCATAACGTCGCAATTGATAGGACTGAGAAACAGGTTACCAATTTTAATACCGACTGCATCGCGATACAGCAAGTGGTCTCATCAATCGAACCCTTGTGCAAAATTCCAAGTGCCGTCCATGCGAAAGCAGAGCAGCTGGTTAAAGCCGCTCCGCGTTCACCGAGATTTTGTGTCTGCCGAAGTTAAGGGGTTACTTCTGTTCGAACCGTTGTGGTCTTTGTTACCGTCGGTGCTGGGGTGACAAT
>JBBQFO010000201.1:0-8219 GCA_038322035.1 Candidatus Obscuribacterales bacterium | reverse complement strand
ACCGCCGACGTCACAGCGACCATTAGAACTGGAAGTAGATGAACTTCGGAGAACTATCTGGACTGAAGATAGTGAGCACGCACATGAGGATAACCATGACGGCCACTTGCATTGCCCACGGCGGACTCTGATAGAACTTCTTGTCGTTCAGCCAATTGACGACCACATGAGAGACCATCAAAGCAGGAACAATCAGAACCAGCGAAGGGAAGATGATTGGATCACGGATCTGCAGAACTGCCAATTGCGATGTGCTGAAGTGAGCGAGAGCTTGAGGAGCCTGAGCCAGTTTCAGCAAGATCTTACCGGCGATGTTTAAATCGTCAGCGCGGAACAATACCCAACCGAGGCAAACAATGTGGAAAGTCATTACGACTGAAGCGATGTGATAAAGCTTCGAGCTGAGAAGTTTCGAGGCGACTCCAACTTTTTCGAGACCTTTCGAATATTCCTTGTGCAAGATCAGCAATGCGCCTTGATAGGCGCCCCATGCGAGGTAGTGCATTGCGGCTCCGTGCCACAAGCCACCAAGTGCCATGGTCAAGAACAAGTTTTTGTAGTTCAGCCACTTGCCACCACGTGAACCGCCCATAGGGATGTAGAGATAGTCTCTCAACCATGTGGACAAGCTGATGTGCCAACGGTGCCAGAAGTCGGATACGTTTGCCGCGATGTAAGGCAAATTGAAGTTGATTGGCACTTTGTAGCCAAACAACATTGCCGAACCACGGGCGATATCGGTGTAGCCGGCGAAGTCGAAGAAGATTTGGAACGCAAATGCGTAGGTGATCAACCAGAGATCTAAGGAAGAGAAATTCTCAGGGTGAGAGAAGCCTGCTTGAACAACCATGGCTAGATTGTCTGCAATCAGAACTTTCTTGCCGAGACCCATAAGGATCATCTGCATGCCTTCATCGACATATTCCCATTTGAACTTAGCTGGAATGCTGAGCTGAGGAATAAAGTCTTGATAGCGTTTGATCGGACCGGCAATTTGTGTTGGGAAGAACGAAGCGAATAAGCCGAAATCGATGAACGATTTGACTACAGGTTTGCCGCGATAGACCTCAACAGCGTAGTGGATAAATTCGAATACGAAGAACGAAATACCGAGCGGCAGAAGAATGTGAAGGTGTGGTTCATGCCAATTGACGCCAGCCAGAGCAAGACCATCTTTGATGGTATCCAGACCAAAATTCAGATACTTAAATACAGCAAGGGTAACTAAGTTGACCGCAACGGTGACGCCGACCCAAACCTTTTTCTTGTCAGCCGATTTATCGATTCGGTTAACGAGCAGCCAGTTGGCGACAGTCAAACCAAGGATAAGCAATCCATAAATCGGACGCCAGGTCATGTAGAACACATAACTTGCCACCAAAAGTAGTGGCACTCGGGCGCGATGTGGAAGCAGCCAGAACAGCAAAAATACTGTGGGCAAGAACACCAAGTACTGCAAACTGTTGAATAGCAAGTTACTTCTCCTTAGACACCGATGGCGGTTTTGCGAGCCGGTGATTTATCAGCGGTTGCCGATACAGACTATCCATAGATAAGAAATCAATGGCTCGCTGCACATCATATCGGGTGGATTTCAAGAAAGTCTAGCGAACCAAGTCTGTGTTTACTAAAAATGTCTATAGTTTACTTCTGCACAATTTCTATAGAATCCCAGTATGAGGCTGTCTCCAGCGCTTGACTTGGGGTATTTGAAGTCTTCTCTCATCTAAGAAAATGCGATCAAAACTAGCGATACAGAATCGATATATGTCAAGCGGCGTGGACAATTTGTAATATTGCGTCAAACGTTGATACGGCACACGCAACTACGGAGTCACTACATATAGTGGCATCAGAAATCGTTGTTAGGATTCGCCGGCGGCGCGCTCGAAACCGTCAGCAATGAGCTGATAGCCTCCACCGTATACGGTTTTGATGTATTTGCGATCGGCTGTTTCCAATCTTGTTCGCAAATGTCGGATGTGGACGCGGATTGTATCGACATCATCGTCTGGAGAATAACCCCAGACCTCTTCCAGCAGCTTGCCAGTCGACACAGTTTGACCGTGATGCTGCATCAGGCAGTGAAGAATTTCGAACTCAGTAGGCGTCAACTTAACGATGCGGTCTTTAACTTTCGCTTGCAAATTCTCTGGGATTAGCGTTATTTCACCTGCGTGCAAAATTTCTGGCAGTGTCGATGATTGTGGCACCGAACCCGAACGACGCAGCAAGGCACGAATGCGCACCTGCAATTCTGGAATTTCAAAGGGCTTGACCAGATAGTCATCAGCGCCTGAATCGAAGCCTGTGACCTTGTCTTTGGTCATGCCCAACGCCGTCAGCATCAAGACTGGAATCGGATGGGTGGCTGGGTTCTGACGCAGTCTCTGGCAGACGGTGAAGCCGTCCAAGTCAGGCATCATCACATCGAGGACGACCAGATCGGGCCGATTCTGTTGCGCTAGTGCCAGTCCCTTAATGCCATCGTTAGCGGTCGTAACCTGGTGCCCTAACAGTTCTAGGTTGACTTTCACCAATTCGGCGATCGCTTGATCATCGTCTATTACGAGAATCCTTGACAATTTCCTCTCCGTGGCCGCAGCCTATGCAGAACTAACAAGTGACAATTTTACTGGAATTTTTACACTCTTCCCTGAGCGCAATACAGTCAGTGTAACCACTTGACCAGCCTTCTTCTGCTCCACATATGAGAGCAAATCATCTTGAGACTTGATCGGAGTGCCGTCGACACCGGTGATAACGTCGGCCAGGCTTCGATCTACGCTCTGGTAAACAAAATCGCCGTCTCTATAAATTACCAATTTCGGACCGCTCAGCCCAGCAATTGCGGCAGGTCCTTTCGGGTCGAGTCTGATAATTCTCAAACCCTTGTCAGTCCGCTCAAAAAGTTCGATACCCAGATCAGGGCGACTGACGCCGTGATGAGCGATGAGCTCAGGAACAATTCTTTTGGCGATATTTATAGGAATGACGAGACCGATTCCGGCTGACTGTTTGGTGTTGCTGAAGATAGCCGTGGTGATGCCGATGAAATGCCCCGAGGAATCGAGGAGAGGACCGCCTGAGTTGCCGGGATTGATGGCGGCGTCGGTCTGGATGATTCCCTTAATCAGTCTGCCCTTATCGGTTTTCAGCGTTCTGCCGATACTTGAAATAATCCCCGACGACATGGTGCGGTCCAGCCCGAACGGATTTCCGATGGCCAGCACGCGCCGTCCCACCTCCAGGTTGGACGAATCGCCCAGCGGCAGTACTGTCAGTTTGTGCGAGGCAGGCACGTTGATTTTGATCACGGCTAAGTCGTTGGTCGGGTCTTCACCCACGAGCGTGGCAGGGAAACTTGAGCCGTCAAATAAAGTGACGCGCACGCTGCTAGCACCGTTAATGACGTGATTGTTTGTGAGGATATAGCCCTCAGGAGAAAAGATGGCGCCGGAACCGAAGCCCTCTTTAGGCACTAGATTTAGATACACATCCTCAGAAGTGGTTTGACTGGAAATATTTACAACAGCGCGATTCACGTCCTTATATATGCGGACGTTTTCGGTTTCCTCCGCAGTCATGTGTGTAGCGACTGCAGCCTGTGCGGCCGACCTAGTCTTCACCGACGCTGATTTGGTCTGAGCCATGCAGCTCAATGCCAGTGTGGCTGTGAGAATTGCACATGTGATTGAAGTTAATTGCAGCGATTTTTTCATGTTATGTCGTCGGCTCAGTAGTGCTAGATGTGGTGTCAGGTCTTTTGCTTGATTCTCGCGTGTTGGCCGTGATTCCAGTGGCTGCCGCGCAGTCTGTGGTTTCAACTTTTTTTTTGTCACCGATCTTAGGTTCGGTTCCTTTGAGCATGCGTTGTATGTTTGCTTTGTGCCTGTAAGTGACATAGATGAAGCCGAATACGCAATAAGCGATAGCCGCCCACGGTGCACCAAATGCGTAAAACCAGAACGGGCACGAACCAACTCCGAGGATGGATGCCAAAGAGATATATCCGCTTACTTTTACGATCAGCATCCAGGTCAGAAACGTGCATGTGCCGCCCATTGGGCTCAATGCCAGCAGTGTGCCCAAACCTGTGGCGGCGCTTTTGCCGCCTTGAAATTTGAGGAATATTGACCGGCTGTGCCCAATCAGTGCCGCAGCTGCCACTATTGACGGTACCAGATGTGGATAAGTGAAATTCCACCGCGTTTCGAAGCCGTGATTGTCCATATAAACGGACGCAGCAACTGGAATGTAGCCTTTCAGCGTGTCGAAAAAGAAGACAAAAATTCCGGCAGCCGGTCCCGCCGCTCGCCAGACGTTGGTCGCTCCGGTCGAGCCACTACCAAACTTTCTAACGTCGATTCCTTTGAGCGCCTTAACCAGCCAGAAACCTGTTGGAATCGACGTTACAACGTACGCACAAATTATCAGTAGCAGTGCGCTTGTCACGAGAATCGACCCCTCAGCGATTATCCTTTTTGGCCCTGGTTACTATTCTAATCGGGGTTCCTTCGAAACCAAATGCTTCTCGCAATTTTCTTTCTATATACGACTCATAATTTTTAGTCATCAGTTTGTCGTCGTTTCCAAACAAAATGAATGTTGGTGGCGCAGTCGATACTTGGGTTGTGTAATAAACTTTCAGGCGCTTGCCCCGCTTCGAAGAAGGCGGTGGCACAAGAGCGACGGATTCGTTGACGATTTGATTGAGAAGTCCGGTACCGATGCGTTTCTTGGTCATCGCATGGGCGCGGTCAGCTGCTTCGATAATCTTGGTGACTCGTTGCTTGTTGATTGCACTGGTGAAGATCACTTCAGAAAATGCAATGCTGCGCAATTCTGTTCTGACATTCTCGACAAATTCTTTCATCAGTCTGGAGGACTTGTCGTCGATTAAGTCCCACTTGTTGACGACGATTACGCAAGAGCGTCCGGCCTCATCAATTTTGCCGGCGATTTTTTGATCCTGATCTGAAATTTCCTGCGTCGCATCTAAAATCAGGATGACAACATCAGCTCGTTCCAGTGCACGCAGCGAACGAACTACTGCGAACGCTTCGATACCATAATCAACTCGCGACTTACGGCGAATTCCCGCAGTATCTACGAGGACATATTCTTTGCCCTGGAATTTGATTTGGGAGTCGATAGCATCACGGGTGGTGCCCGGTACGTTTGAAACGATGCTGCGATTTTTGCCGACCAATACATTGACGAGAGATGATTTGCCAACATTCGGTCTGCCTACAATGGCGAGAGATATCGGTCCTTGTTCTTCTTCCTCGACAAAATCAGTGCCGTCGTACGGAATGCTGTTTAGATCGATAACCTTGCGCGTTTCAGGAGGGAAGTGCGAAATCACTTTGTCCAACAAATCGCCAACGCCACCACTACCTCTCATGGCTGACAGTGTGTGCGGGTCTCCCAGACCGAGTCCATAAAATTCCATGGCGTTAGGTTGTTCTTTGGGCTCGTCGATTTTGTTGACTGCAACGATGATCGGTTTTTTGCTGCGACGGAGAAGATTTGCTACTTCTTCGTCTGCGCCTGACATTCCAGCCTTGCCATCGACCATGAAAACAATCACGTCAGCTTCATCGACTGCCAGTTGCACCTGATCGAAAACTTCGTTGGCGATTGATTCAGGACTATTCGGAATTACGCCGCCTGTGTCTACAAGCAGGAATTGACGTCCCGACCAATCAGTTTCGCGATAAATTCTGTCGCGCGTCACACCCGGGCTATCGTCGACAATGGCGTGTCGTGCGCCGACGCAGCGGTTGAAGAAGGTTGATTTGCCAACGTTGGGCCGGCCAACAATTGCGACCACAGGTTTGGCCATAATAATAGTGTCCTTTACAAACCCAGGCGGTTTGAGTCTTGTGAGCGTGCTGCGTTGGCAGTCCTAAGATAAATCCACGCTTTTTAGTCAGTTCGATCAATAAATCGAAGCTATATCGATTGATACGCATCCATTATAAGCAGATTAAAACCACAGGCCGGGGAGACGGCAGCAAACCGCCTCTTGGTTTCCCTGATTCGTTACATCAGGCGTCTTCGTCTTTCTTGGGTTTTGGAGGCTCGGGCTTGTGAGCCTGACCGAATTTCTTGCCCAGTTTAGGCGCTTGTTGGTCTAGCCAACGCACCAGCTGGTCTTTTGCTGTATTGAGGAAAACGGCTGCTTCTGTATCGCCGCCCAGGTCAGGGTGAACGCCAGGCGAGGCGATTTGCTTCTTCCATGCCTCAATAACGGATCTCGTGGTTGCTTCTTCTGGCTTCAATCCAAGAATCATGAAGGCTTTGCGGATTTCTGGTGGGATTGTCTTAACGACGAAAGCTGGAACGGCAGAAGGCGGCTCCTGACCGGTTTTCGCTCCACCGATGAACTTGTTTCGTGGTCCAGCGCCAGCAGCCGCGCTGTCTTTGCTCGCTGCACCACCGGCCGGCGGTGGTGTGGTCATGCGGGGAGCGCTTTCCTCGTTGGGAATGTCTGCAGCTTGTTTGATCCGTCCTTTAATCAACTCACGCAACTCATCGCCGCCCATAGAAGGTTCTTCGGCTTTGGGTTTGCTGATTACGTCGTTGATCACTTCAATTTTGTCGATATCGACGTAGTCATCGAGGTCGTCGAAGATGTCCAGGGCATCGAGGTCTACGATCGCTTCAGAGTCGAGCAAATTGCGTGGGTCCGAGAGCGCTTGCAGTCTATCGCCTGTGCGGCGAGGGTCATAATCAGGCGGGTCTAGAGAATCCGAAGTCTCGAGAGATGCATCATGGCGTGGTTTGACTGGTTTGGGTTGAAGCGTCGATGAATCCGCAAAGTTGGTTCCGCCCAGAGCACCCGGCTCATTGCCGAATCCCGGCTTGGCGTAATCTTTTAGCGATGCCACACTGAAGTTGTATACAGTCTGGAGGTCTTTCCAGGACAGCTCGACGAGTGGGTTGTAGGCGCTGCTGCTGATTGTTGGTCCAGAGCGAGCAATGTTGTAAATTCCGTCACCGTCTCTGGTCATTTGGGCAACTGCCGTCTCTTCACCGGCTTGCGCTGTTACACCAGCGTGTGCTTCGCGGGGTGCAACCTGTCGCGCACCGGCAGCGACTGCATCTTCGTGCTCACCGTTGGGGCTGTCAGATTTGGTGGACAAGCCAAAATCGATGTCTGGAAAGTTCTTCTTGGGTGCTGCTTCGACTGCTTCTGGCAGTGGGCTCTCTTGATGCAGTGTAAAATCGATTTCTGCCCCGCCCTTGGCGGGCGCGTTCTGTTCTGACAGGACGGATTCGATGTCGTCGAATATGTCGTGTTCAGCGTTTTCTTCAGCTGAGGCAGCTTTGGGTCCAGGCTTTGCAGCTGGAGCCATTTTTTCTTCTAAGTCTAAACCGTCGTCTTGTGCCATCAGTGAGTCGCCAAAATGGAAATCACCGGCAATGTGACTGTCGCGTAAAGGCTCGTAATCGCCAGTATTCTCTTCGAGTTGCGTTTTGGACGTCACCTTGTGACTTGCTTCGCCGCCGTTCGATGGTGGGACTGCTGTGGCTGGTTCGGTGAACTTGTAGCTAGTTTCTCCCAGTCCGACTGCCACCGATGCAGGCTCGTAATCTGTTCCTCTAATTGCAGTTTCTTCCTCAGCCACAGGCACTTCCACCTGGACTGCCGGGCGAGAATCAGTGACTTCGCCAATCGAGCCAGCTGCTTTGCGTTTCGCTGCTTCCTCAATACCGGCCTGGAATCCCTGAACATAAGCGTCTTGCTTGAGTTTAGTCATCGACTCAAGTTGCTTCTCCAAATCCCAAATCTGTTCGTTCAGCGCCTGATTACTCTCTTCGAGTTCAGCGATTTTGCTCTGACTTTCATCACGCGACAAATGACTGCTGTCATCGCCACTTCGCTCTTTATAAATCAAATCCATCAGCTCAGGATCGCGATAAAGAGTCGATCTCGGCACTTGTGCTTCGCCCGAGACGGTGTATGGGTTGATGTCGGCGCCCTGCGCTTTCAAAGCAGTTATCGCCGCGACAACGCGCTCTTTCTCTTGATTTTTAGTTTGTGTTCCGTCGTCGTTCGTCATCGGTCGCGCATTGTCCGAGAAAGTCCCCACATCGGCTCGATCACCGACATAAGATTGTGCTATGGAAAGTATAGCCCTCTCCATATCTTATCTGTTTCATGCCACGGATTGAATCGTTTGCACCATGGATCTATTGCTGATTTTGCT
>JBBQFO010000200.1:0-8235 GCA_038322035.1 Candidatus Obscuribacterales bacterium | reverse complement strand
AATTTGGTCGGCTCTGTGTTGCATCTTGTCCCAAAACATCTCATCGCAAAGGGGGCTGAAGGCGCGCAGCGCCTGTTTCAAGCGTTCGACCTTTCTTGCCAATACTTTGTCCTTTAAGCATCTTGTTTGAACAGCGGCATGATCCATGACCAAATAGGAATACAACTCTGCTTTATCTTCGAGTGCAGAGCGAGTTGAATAAACCGTTAGGAAACCAGCTGTTTGGATTTCGGTTGCTCTGAAGTTTTCGTCGGTGGCGAAATATTTGTAGTCCTCGGAATTTAGTTTGCGCCATTCCGTATCTATGTAACCTTCCATCGAGTCACTGAAATCGATAGCGTGGAATAGTTCATGGTGGAATGCACGTCTGCTGAAATGCCAGTTCTTTCCGGCATGCGATAAGTCTAAAAAGAGTGTGTCGATTTTGAATAGTCCCATGTCGGCGAGACCGGAAACTTTGTGGTGAAGTGAGCGAAGATTCGTGCACAGGACCAGGCGTTCCACATTGCTTTGCTTGATAAATTCGGGCGGGTAGACCGCTAGTTCAGTGGCCAGCAGCGATGTGTAGATTTTGACTTGAGTCGAAGAGGGGCAATCAAATTCGATATCTTCGTTGTCAGAGCAGGCGTCGGTGACAATCTCTAACCCGTATTTTTGGCCGAGTTCTTTGAGCGGAACGTAATTGGTAGCTGGTAATCGATTGTTGTAAACGCCAAGCAATCGATCGATGGCTTTTTCCGCTTTTAAAACAAACTTGCGTATCTTCATGGCGGCGCTAAATCTTGCCGGCCGCTTTATGTTGTTCCAAAAGCGTTTCAGCAAAGTGACAAGCTGAGAAATGTTCGGGTATAACTTCGCGCAATTCCGGCACGTCGATTTTGCACTTGTCCTGGACCATCGGGCAACGAGTGTGGAAGGGGCATCCAGGCGGAGGATTGGCAGGGCTCGGTAAATCGCCCTGCAACAAAATTCGATGGGTTCGATCGTAATTTGGATCGGGAACCGGAGCGGCGCTGATTAATGCTTGTGTGTAAGGATGCAGAGGCTTGTTGTAAACGTCGTGACAGTTGCCAAGCTCGACGATTCTTCCCAAATACATTACGGCGATGCGATCGCTGATGTATCGCACGACATCCAAATTGTGGGCAATGAATACGTAAGTCAGTTTAAATTCTTTGCGCAAGTCGATGAGCAGATTCAAAATTTGAGCTTGTACACTTACATCGAGCGCAGAAACTGGCTCGTCTGCAACAATCAACCTTGGTCGCAAGGCGAGCGCCCGAGCGATGCCGACGCGCTGTCGTTGCCCGCCAGAAAATTCGTGAGGATACCGATCCGCCATTTCCCTGGATAAGCCAACCAGTTCGACAAGCGAATAGACTTTTTCTTTCAGTTCTTTTCCTGATGCAACTTTGTGAACTTCAAGCGGTTCCGCGACAATTTGCGAAACGGTCATGCGCGGATCCAAACTTGCATATGGATTTTGAAAAACAATTTGCATTTCTCGCCGCAAGCTCTTCATCGTCGATGCGTCGCAATTCAAAACATCTGTGCCGTTGAATGTAACTGAACCAGCGGTGGCCGGAAGCAATCGCAACATTACTCTGCCAAGTGTCGATTTCCCGCAACCTGACTCGCCTACAAGACCGAGAGTTTCACCGGCGTATACATCTAGATTTACACCGTCAAGAGCTCGAACAGCGCCAACTTCTTTGTTGAAAAATCCTTTGCGGATTGGAAAGTGCTTTTTTAAATCTCGCACTTCCAGCAATTTTTCTCGCTGCGGCGGATCTGTTGTCGCAACAGCCGAAGTGTTTTGTACTGCGGTCGTGTCGTTTGGCTGAGTCATTGCGTTGAGTTACCGCATTGCGAAGTTGAGGAGATGGCTGAAAAAAGAACTTGCCGAGGCGATGTTCGCTTCGGCAAGCTAAAAGCCAGTCAAATTATAGCGGAAGCTCTTTAAGGAACTTTGACACTCATAACTTCTACGGAATCTCTGAATCGTCCAAACAACTTGGCGACTGCGCCAGCTTCGGCATCCTTAGCGTTAACAACCCAACCGTATTGCTTTGTGTTCTCAATTGGCTTCATAGGCAGGTTTGATTGATGCGTATGATTTTGGCTGTGTCCGTTTTGAATCTTCTTCAAAATGTCCATGTTGCTGTCCCATTGACGAGCACTTGACGATGCATAGTCATCACATGCGGTGAGAGACGCCTGGGAATATGTGCCCCAGAGATCACTTTTGAGTGTGTATGGGCGTGGTTCACGAATGAATACGTACCAAAACACTGAATATAGAATCGCCAGTTCAACACCAATAATTAGATAGGCGTACATGACCGCCTCCTGAGCCCTTAGGGCTTTGAGATAGGGTTCCAGTCCGACAGCAGATTTATGTTTGCTTAAGGTTGTGAGTATTCTAACGAAAGGTTACAAAAAAGCTACGGGTTTTTAATAATTCTCCAATTGTCAAGCGATTAATTCTAAAAGTCCGCATCTCCTTTCAAACCTTGGTTTTCGGGAGTCTGTCCGCAAACCTCGCCAGTTCCGGCTCTCAACACTTGTGTACCGGCACTCGTGTTTTCCTTATTGCACTGTTTGTTTTTATATTTCCACATGACAACTATCTCTGTTTGGTTTGTGGTGGCATGCAACGGATGTCAGTCGCGAAAGTTCCCGTCATAAGCCTTTCAGACTCGGTTAATAGGTAATAACGATTCGGCGGGTGTAAATAAATGAAATGGATGGTAATGAGGCCGGCAGATTTTTCAGCGCTTATAGCCCTGCTGAGGCCCCTTATAGAGAGAATTTAGTTCGAAGCGAGCAAGATGCGCGGCACCATTTCAATTTCGCGTTGGCAATGTCTGCGACATAAAGATGTTGAACTGGCAGTTCCTACGCACGGGTTGATACCCTTATGGCGTACACAGAGGAGCTGAGGAATGCAAGTAAATAAGGTCGCAGTTGTGGGCTCAGGAACGATGGGCTCGTCCATAGCTGTTGCTTTGATCTCTCGCGGTTATCCGACCATCTTGAAGGACGTGGATGACAAGACCGTCCAGGCTGGATTGAGTAATATCGACCGCCTCTTAAAATCCCGCGTCGACAAGGGTATGAGTCCAAAAGAAGCAGAGGCTCAAAGAGCGCTGATTCTGCCAACCACCGATTACGCAACTTTTGCCGACGTCGATTTCGTTATCGAGGCAGTGCCGGAAGCGATCGAACTGAAAAGGAAAGTTTTCGAAGATCTCGATGAGTGGTGCAATGTCGACGCAATTTTCGGTAGCAACACCTCCAGCTTGTCGATCACGCAAATCGGCGCATTCACAAGACGCCCAGATAAAGTTGTTGGATTGCATTTCTTCAATCCTGCGCACCTGATGAAACTTGTGGAAGTGATTCCAGGTTTGGAAACTTCGCATGATACCGTCAATAGTGCCATCGAATTAGGCATATCGCTTGGGAAACTTGCAGTGCGAGTTGAAGAGTGTGCATCGTTCCTAGTTAACCGACTGCTAGGTCGATACATAAATGAATCGCTCTGGTGCTTGCAAGAAGGCGTTGCACCGGTCGAAGAGATCGACAAAGCTGCATGCGACTATGTCATGCCGATTGGACCGCTGGCCTTGCGCGATATGAATGGATCTGATGTCGGCTTGGCCGTGGCCCGATTCAACTTTCAAGAGTATGGCGATCGATTTTTGCCGGCGCCGATTCTCGAAGAGATGGTCAAGTTGAATTTGTTGGGACAGAAAACGCGCCAAGGATTTTACAAATACGACGAAAATACGCGCAAGCGTACCGGTCCTAACTCCCGACTGGCTGAGATTCTTGTCAAAGTTGGCGGGATTAGAGAGACTGGTCCGCAATTTAATGCCGAGCGCTTGTTTTTACCGATGATCAACGAAGCCTTTCTGGTTTTGCAAGAAAAAGTTTGCGACGTGCAAGATCTCGATCCCGCAATGATGGCGGGTTTGGGGATGAGGCGGGGGCCACTTGCGCTGGCCAGCGAAATTGGCTTGGCTGAATGTTTGCGAAAAATCGAAGCGCTAAACCAGGTTTACGGAGAGCGATTTAGACCAGCTCCATTGCTCAAGCGCTACGTTTGGGCGAACCGAACTTCAGTGTTGTAGTAGAGCGCGCGGATGAGTCTATTTCAAAAGATCAGAGCGATGCCGGTGTATCAGCAGGTCGAATCGCTGCCTCTGTTCAAGCGCGTACCTTTGCACATTTGCCTCGGGCTATCAATTGCAATTATCCTGGATACGGGCGTGCAAATCTTTTGGAAAATGGCTACCCAAGCTACTGAGAACGCACCCCTGATGCAAACGTTCGCGCATCCACTCTTCTGGTTGGTCGTCACACTGTTTTTACTCCAACTGGCTAATTGGTTGAAAGTTCTGGAGCATGCCGATCTTAGCTATTCACAGCCGATTACATCATTGAGCTACATCTCTGTAGGTGTTATATCCGCCGTTTTATTTCATGAGAAACCTACGCTCTTGCAAGTAGTGGGTATCAGCTTTGTTTTGGTAGGAGTGTGGTTCATCAGTAAGACTGACCATAATACAGTCAGTGCCGTTGTAGAAACCGATCCGCATTCGATCAGTGGTGCGCCTCAATGAATCAACTGGTAGCAATTTTTCTGATTGTTTGTGCCACCACTATCGAAGCTGGTGGGCAATTGTGTTTTAAGAAAAAGTCGACGCGTTCTGCCGATGGTGATCTGGGCAGTCGGATGTGGCTCGCCGGCGGTATCGCCTGCATGGCAGTTGAAGCCGTTGTCTGGACGATCGTGTTGAAAAACATGAACGTGAGTACTGCTTATCCAATGGGTAGTTTGAGCTTCGTGATGGTGCTGTTGATGTCGCGGATTTTGCTCAAGGAACGGGTGCAAAGAGATAGATGGATAGGCGTAGCGCTAATTCTGTGCGGGACGGTTTTGTTGGGGCTGAATTCAGCGGGACCAAATTCATGACATCGGGGTTGTCCATACGATGGGTCGATAGCGAAGCCGACATCAGCGATCAGCTCTGGAGCGCTTGTTTCGCTCCACCTGTAGAAGGTCGTTGGTGGTACAAGACCCTTGAGCACAGCGCGATCGAGGATCAGTTCAAATTCGCCTACGCACTAATCGTCAAAGATGGAAAAGATGTTGGCATCGCGCCGACATTTTTGATGGACGTACCAATTGAACTCGTTGCGCCACCAGAAGTGGTGCCAATTTTAAAAGTAATCGGCAAGATAATGCCATCACTTTTGTATCAGCGCACGCTATTTATCGGTTCTCCATGTACGGACGAAGGAACCGTTGGCTTTCTCCCTGAAACGAACATTGATCAGTCCGCACCTATCTTGCAAGCCGCCTTCGAACGCAAAGCGAAACAAGCAAAAGCTCCGTTCATTGTTTGGAAGGACTTTCCAGAATCATATCGTACCGCGCTTTCAGCTCTTGCTAAGACTGAAAACATGTTCGAATTGGTTAGTTTTCCTGGCACAGTAGTCGAACTTAAGGATCGAAAAAAGGAAACTTACTTTGGCGGTTTGAAGAGTTCGCGTCGTCACAATTTGAAGAAGAAGCTGAAGAAGAGTAAGCAGCTAATCGAGCTGACCACCGAGGTTGTCAACCGTCCTGATGCTAAAATATTGGATGATGTTTTCGCATTGTTCTGGCAAACGTATGAGAAGGGCAAAACTAAATTCGAAAAGCTGAATCGAAAATTTTTCTCCTTGATTGCCGATCAGGATCGTTCTTGGTTCGTATTAATTCGCAAAGCGGAGAATCAAGAGCTTGTAGCGTTCATGCTCTGTTTTGAAATTGGCAATCGCGTCATCAACAAATTCATCGGAATCAACTATCACTCACCGGCTGAATGGCTGCTTTATTTCAGGCTGTGGGAAGGCGCTCTGGATTGGGTTTTAACGACCGATGCAAATGAGTTTCAGAGCGGACAAACAGGATATCGAGCCAAGATCGATGTCGGACATTCCCTGGTGCCACTAACAAATTATTGCAAGCATAGCAATCCGATCATGCACAAGCTGTACACGATCGCGACCAGGGATGTGACGTGGTCAACTCTTGATGATGATCTCAAAGTTTTCCTGACCGCGCATCCTGACGCAGTAGAAGCTTAGTGGCGCGAAGCCACGGCACTGCCGGCGGTGTTCTTCTGGAACTGCCAACTTGCTTTTGCTGCGAATCTAGCTATATATGCAGCTACGTCTTTTCGTCTTAAATCCAGCGTTAAAACGTGATCACAGCCGCCTAATAGGACTAGAGTCTTATCATTAGCTTCCATCATTTTGCAGACAGCCTCTGCATTTTTCGTAGTCGTGATGGTGTCTTCGAGTGCGTGTATTACAAGTGCGGGACAACGCACTTTTTTAGCATGCTTCTTCACTTGCATGACCAACTTATCCATTTGCCGGAGTGATCCACCATAGGTGCGAAATAGTCCGAAGGTGGTGCTTTCGCCTCGTTTCGCAGCTTCCACTTGCTTGGTAATTTGTTTTTGCAGGCGTAAATCTTTCAATCCGTAAGGCGGCGATTCTGTCCAGTAGCAGTTTGTCCCAAGCCACGGAATGATATCTACAAACGGCAAGAATATTTTGAAGCGAGTCGAGGTTAGTCCGTCATAATTAATCGTCGTTGAAAGTAGAACGATGCCGCTAACGCGGGGTTCATCGATGGCGAGCATCAGAGAAATGAGCGCACCCATAGACAGTCCACCAACCACGACATGGTCGCACTGTTTCAATAGCTCATCGAGCGCTGCTTTCGCGCTTGCCACCCAATCTCTCCAGCCGGTTGCCAGCAGGTCGTTGTGGTCGCCGCCGTGGCCTGCCAGCATGGGACATGAGACTATGCACCCCTGCTTGACCAGGTGTTTCTCGATCGGGCGCATTTCCGAAGGCATGCCGGTCAGTCCATGCAGTAGCAAGACGCCAGTTTTCACAGTTGGACAAAGTGCTTGATTGTCTGTCGGATCGGTCATAAAGTTTCCGGACGGTGGCGGCGCCGACTATCATTGTACGAACAAATCTTACTGGTGCCTTACTGCAAAATCATCTCTGGCGGCGGAACCGCGTCATCGGTAGGTAACATTGCTCGATAAGATCTTGTTATGAATGCCACTTGTAAAGAATGGCGTGTTACCTTTGTTCTGGCGCCAGTTGTGGATTAATCGATATGCGCATTCTTTTAGTTGAAGATGACGAAATTTTGTCAGACGGAATCGCCCGAGCGATGCGCCTGGCTGGATATGCGCTCGATCACACGGCTTCGGGATTAGACGCCGATCATGCCTTGGAAACAATCGCCTTCGACCTGCTCATCCTCGATCTTGGATTGCCGAGAATTGACGGGCTGGAAGTGTTGCGCCGTCTGCGTGCACGCAATCAGATGCTTCCTGTTCTGATTCTCACTGCCCGAGATCGGCTTGAAGACCGGGTTACCGGTTTGGATTTCGGCGCTGACGACTACATGACTAAACCTTTCGATTTACCTGAGTTGGAAGCGCGGGTGCGCGCTTTGCTTCGCCGTGGTCGCACCAATCAGAACGTTGAAGTTGTTTACGGTCCGCTGCGCTTCGACACGGTAGGTCGCCGTGTCACAGTAGGTGACCAACAAGTTGAGCTATCCGCTCGTGAGCTAGCTGTTTTGGAAGTGCTATTGCAACGCGGTGGAAGCATCGTCAGCAAGGAACAGCTTATTGAGCATATGTACGGCTGGGACGAAGAAGTAAGTCACAATGCAATGGAAGTGAATGTGCATCGATTGCGTAAGAAGCTTGAACCCGCCGGCGTCAATATAAGAACTATCCGCGGTCTTGGATATCTGCTGGAAAGCCAGTCATGAAGCTGTATCGACCGCGTTTGAATCCTTCCATTCGTACTCAGCTGCTGGCATGGCTTGTGATACCAATTTTGGTGCTGCTGCTGGTTGGCGCCGCGTTGACTTATGGATTGGCGATTCGCATGGCCACGGATGCTTACGATAAAGCGCTTCTGGATTCGGTTTACTCAATTGCTGGTTGCGTTAAAAAACAGAATGGCAGTTTGACCGTTGATATTCCTCCTGCTGCGCTGGCAATCTTGAAAGACAACATGAAAGACCGAGTCATGTACCAGGTTTTGGACGATCATCATAGAATTGTTGCTGGCGATGCAAATCTTCCCTTGCCTAATTTTGAAGATGAAGATGCAAACGATCACTCCGCTGCCTATCGT
>JBBQFO010000199.1:0-8438 GCA_038322035.1 Candidatus Obscuribacterales bacterium | reverse complement strand
TTGCACAACGAGCATCAAATGCTCATAAAGACTCGTTACGGCTTGCCATGGCAGCCGCTGGGCTCTTGGAGGCTTCGTCGATAGGTTCGGTTACAGTGCGAAACTCTTTGCTGTTTCCTTCTCTGGGCGATTTACGCCGGTCGCGGAAAACTGTGCCTAATGTGCTCCAGTCAATTACCAGACTTCCACCGGTGGCTTTCATCTGTTTGTCCAGGCTCATCAAGAGGTCCAAACAAGCGTGATCAATGTAGTCCAGGGCATCAAGATGCACGTGGAGTTCAGTATCAGGACGAATTTTTTCAAGACAGTCCGCCAACTTCGGTAAATTCAAAAATGTTGCTGCACCGGTAAGTCTCAAGCTGGTGCGGTTTGTTTTCTCATCGTAACCAACTTTTGTCTCCAGTCTGGTGAATGTATAAACCAGCTTGCAGATCGAAAGTGCGATTCCAGCAAGCACGCCAGTAAGCAGATCCACACCCACGATCAGACAGACAGTAACAGCATAAATCGCCACTTCGCTTTTGCCGAATTTACTCAGGTCTTTTATAGTTTTTATATCCACGAGTTTGCATCCCGTATAAACCAGAAGCGCTGCCAGACTGGAGACCGGGATGAACTTGAGAACAAACGGCAGAAGCGACACGAATAATAGTAGCCAGAAGCCATGCAAAATGCTGGACATCCGTGTCTTAGCTCCGGCGGCTACGTTCACACCGCTTCGCACCATCACTCCAGTCATCGGCAAAACGCCTAACAGCCCGCACACGAAGTTACCCACACCTTGTGCAGTCAGTTCGCGATCGTAGTTAGTTTTCTGTCCCCTGTGGATTTTATCCAAAGCGGTGGCAGTCAATAGGGTCTCGGCCGACGCGATGAATGCTACCTCTAATCCACAAAGAAGCACATTCTTATCCAATAGATAGAGGAAAAAGGTCGCGTCAGGTAGATGCAAACTCGAAAAAATGTTTGCTGGTAAATCGACATATCGCACTGGAAAATGTCCTACTGCTGCGATCACACTGACGATGGTAATGGCCACCAGAAAACTAGGCACCATCTTTAGTTTCTTTGGCGCAAACTTGTTCCAAGATAAAAGAATAATGATAGTGGCAACGCCTAAGAAGGCCGCTTCTTCATGACTTTTAGCCACATTAGGGCTGATCGCTTTCATCATGGCGCCAGGAATCGACAGAAGATTGGTAATGCCGTTGCCTTTGGACGTATCGTCGACCATGAGATGAAACTGTCCTGCGAACAGCAACACGCCGATGCCGGCAAGCATTGCGTTGATAATGGCTGGAGTGACTGCGCGAAACCAGTGAGCAAGTCCCAACACTCCACCAAGCATTTGCAGAGACCCGGCGACGATCACGATTGCTCCGAGTTTCTCCAGTCCATGTTCGTGCAGCATGTCGGAAAGAATGACTACAAGCCCGGCAGCTGGACCGCTGACTTGCAACGGGCATCCGCCGATACTGCCAACCACCAGTCCACCTATGATACCGGTGATGATACCAATCGCAGGCGACACTCCGCAGGCAATTGCTATCCCCATGCATAGCGGCAAAGCAACTAAGAAGACTACAAACGAGGCCAGCAGGTCATGCATGAAAGTTGCGGGTAGCTTGTGTCCTGTTGCTGGTTGGTTATCCCGAGCACTGTTAGTGCCGCTCTCTTGCGCGAAATCTTTCGCATTATCGGTAGAGGGATGCTCCATAGACGTTCAACTCCTTAGCTCTATTCAGATCCTCAAGAGCAATTTCGCTCTTCCCCAATTTTTTATGAGCTTGAGCGCGATACTCATACGCTTGCGCCAGTTTCGGATCCATAGAAATTGCTTGATCGCAATCTTCGACCGCATCGAGATAGCGTTCCTGTCCGATGTATGCGTAAGCGCGTTTAGTCCAGGCCCGTGGCTCATGCGGATTAAGTGTGATCGCGGTGTTACAGTCATAGATCGCTTTCTGATACTGACCAATACTGTTGTAGGCACTGGCACGCAGTACGTATGCAAGAGTTCGATTTGGTTCTGATTGGATCGATCGATCTAAATGAGGTATGGCTTCGAGATAGTTTTTCTGAGTGATCAGCTGTGCCGCTGTGACATACTCAGGGCTAGCGGGAAGGTTTCGAGACACGAGCGTGAAAGCTAGCACAACCACTGCTGCGGTGAGAAATTTAAATGTTCCACTCTGTAGTGACTCCATAGCCGGTTACCTCGTCTTCGTGTGCATGTGACACGTCCTAAAATCCAAGCTGAATGCGTGCAAAATCCGCCCCATTAGAAATGGGACAAAATAGATTAGTCCTTTGATTATTGGCTCTGAAGCCCATTGCGACGAATTGGCGAATGTTAGCCGCAAAATAGTATTAGGATTCGTAGTTACACCTTAGCTTGCCAACCTTTCAATTCACTTTCAAAGATTGGCTCAATTTAATCGACTTGGTACAATGCTGATCAGTTTTGTTCCTACGAATGCGAGTAATATGCGAATTCTGTTAGCCGAAGATGATGAATTTATTGCACGGGGATTGCTTTTAGCTTTGGAAGAGAGCGGTTATTTCCTCGACCACGTGCGGTCGGGTAGTGACGCAGATATTGCGATCACTACTGATGTGTACGATTTGTTAGTCCTAGATCTTGGATTACCTGTTATCGATGGCTTAGAAGTGTTGAAGCGCCTGCGATCGCGTCAGCAGACTGTGCCTGTGCTCATATTGACCGCCCGGGATGGCATTCAGGACCGCGTGCAGGGTCTAGACCTGGGTGGCAACGACTACATTAGTAAGCCCTTTGATTTGTCTGAGTTAGAGGCGAGAATTCGAGTTCTGCTGCGCAAGCAGTATTGGAACAACAATACCGAAATTGCGCACGGCTCCATCGTCTTTGATACCGTGTCCAGGCGCGTCAAGGTCAACGGCGAACCGCTAGAATTGTCGGCACGTGAGTTGGCCCTGCTTGAAATAATGCTTCAGAGGCGCGGAAGAGTTGTAACCAAGCGCCAGTTGGCAGATCATCTGTCGAATTGGGAATCAGTGCTCACCGATAATGCCATCGAAATCTTGATGCACAGGCTGCGCAAGAAGCTTGAGAAAACAGGATTTGAAGTGCGCACTATCCGCGGGCTAGGATACCTCGTTGAAAAGGCCGTATAGAAATTCTATTCAACAAGAACTCCTTGGCTGGCTGCTTGTGCCTATTTGCGCGCTCTGGTTGGTGACCACATTCTCGGCCTATACGTTTGCTGATCGGTTTGCCAACGACGCTTATGACGAAATCATGCTGAACTCAGCAGATTCGATCGTTGCCAGAATTTTGGAAACTAGTGCTGGAGTAGTAGTGGATTTGCCTCCGGCGGCTCGGGACATTCTTGAGCACAACGATATGGACACGTTTTACTATCGCGTCGTCACACTCGGTGGGAAACAGTTGTCTGCTGATGCGGATCTGCCGATGCCACCTGAAGCAGTCAATTTGCCTTTGTGGAAACCGAAGTTCACAGACGGTTTAGTCAAAGGGAAAAATGTCCGTCTTTGTGTTCTCAAAGTACCCGTTCAAGGTGTACACAAAAACGAAGTGGTTGTCATAGTTGCAGAAACGCTGAAAGCTAGAAATCATTTCGCCACCGAAATCACTCTCAGTATCGTCGTACCTCAACTGTTCTTTATCCTCTTGAGCGCAATTGCAGTCTCTGTTGGTGTTTCGAGAGCCCTTGTGCCTTTGAAGAACTTGCGTAATTCGCTCCAAAATCGTTCGCAATACGACCTCACACCAATTGCTGAAGAAGGAACTCCAAGTGAAGTGCAACCGCTGGTAGTGGCGATCAACGAGTTGATGATCAAATTAGCCGAAGACCTGGATGCGCAAAGAAGATTTGTCGGAAACGCGGCCCATCAGCTGCGTACTCCGCTAGCTGGCTTGAAGACTTATGTGGCTCTACTGAAGCGAAAGAAACAGCCTGAAACGACTGATTTGCTGGATCAGCTTGATGTCGGAATGGATCGCTTGAATAAATTAGTGGGTGGGCTATTGTCCCTAGCGAAAGCTGAGCCAAGCGCGAACCGTTCCGTTGATCTTATAGCTATCGATTTGAACGGCATCGCCTGTGATATCACTAATGCATTGGCTACGAGGGCTGAAGGGAAAGAGGTTGAACTTGAACTAATGACGAGCGATCAGGCGGCGATAGTTCAAGGCGAGCCCAGTCGTCTACAAGACTTGGTCTCGAATTTGATCGACAATGCAATTGTCTACACTCAAAAAGGTGGGCAGATAAAAGTCCGCGTCGTCAGCGACGAGCAAGTACGAATAATAATTGAAGACAATGGTCCGGGAATTCCTGCCGCAGATCGTGACCGAGTCTTCGAGAGATTTTATAGAGTGCTTGGCACCGGCGTCGAAGGCAGTGGGCTAGGTTTATCTATCGTGAAAGAGATCGCCATAATGCACGATGCAAAAATTGCCATTGAAAGCATCCAGCCTACAGGAACGAGATTCATCGTTACCTTCAAACGCAGCTCTCCGACTGGCTCGCACAGGGCGGTTGTCAACGTGCGAAACGTCTAAAACTTTCGTACCAACAGCTAGGCTCGTACAACCAAGAGTGTAGAATAGGACACTATGCCCTTGTGTCGGAACTGGTATACGAGACGCACTTAAAATGCGTTGCCCGTAAGGGATTGAGGGTCCGAATCCCTCCAAGGGCAAACTCTTTGGTATGAACGAGTTTGCGTTCGACGACAAAAACGAAATTAAACCCAGCTGGTTCAGTTGGGTTTAATTTTTTTGCCGATCGACGTAGGGCGTTACTGGTTGTTCTACTTCTTGCGATTAGGCTTGTAGCTAGTTTACTGGTGCGTATTCTTTTACTTTAACTTTGTTCTCTAAGGTGCCGATTTTAGCGACTTCCATCGAAACAACGTCACCATCTTTGAGCCAACCATATTTCGCGGGCGTGATTTCGGATCCGGTTTGCGGATCTAACTTGGCTGAGAACTCGGCGATACATCCGTCACCGATCGTTCCAGAACCAATTAGGTAGCCAGGTTGCACCGAAATATTTTGTTGACCGAGAAAGGTCAGAATTCTTGGGAAACTCCACGCGTGTTTCAAGCCAGTGGTTGGATGCGTATGATAGATCGAGTCGTAGTTAGAGCGACTTCGTTCTTCGCCGTTGATTCGCAGCACAGTTTCCAGGTCCATAACCCCGTTTTCATCCATATCAAAGTTTTTGGCTGGTACCAATTTGGGTCCGACGCTTTTGCCGATTACGAATTTGCTGTTAGTGGGTCCAAGTCCCTCCATGTCTCGTTTTTGAATGTCGCGAGCGGACCAGTCATTGACGATTGTCAAAAAGCATTTTTCTTTAAAAAACTTCAACGCCTCTTGCTTCGTTGTGAGAAGCGCTTCCTCTGTCACATAACAGCCAAGTTCAAACTCATAGTCACCAGCTTTGACAAAAGACGGAATCGTTACTTCGTCGCCAGTTCCAAATATTTTCTCTGGCTGTAAGTCAATCACGTAATATGCTGCATGGTCATACCAGCCTGGATAGATGCTGGCACCACGCTTGTCACGAATCTGAATAATATGTTTCTCGAACCCGAGAAAGTCCAAGAATGCTCTTGGCTCGGGCACATTAGTGCCAAGGAAACTTACGGTTGTGGGAGCGGTTCGAGAGTAGAGCATTCAATCGTGCCTCGTATGCAGCATAAACGACAGAGGTGCATTATCCCACGTCCTGATGTGCGCAGAAACATTCTCAATGTTGCCGTTATAAATGCATTTAAAGTGCGAGCTTGCAGTTACAATTTGTTTGCCTCCGGAGGGCCTCGTATGAAACACACTGAAGCCTTTGAGCGACTTGTCGCTGAAATCAAGCCACGCATTCAAGAAATTTCAATTGATGAGGTTCTCGAGAAGCAGGCAAATAAGCACCATTTTCGCTTTGTAGATGTTCGCGAAGATCACGAATGGGTCGAAGGTCGTGCTAGCGGAGCTGAGCATATCGGTCGCGGCATTCTCGAGCGTGATATCGAAAACCACATTCCCGATTACAACGAAGAGATAGTTCTCTATTGCGGTGGTGGTTACAGATCAGCTATGGCCGCTGACAACATCCAAAAAATGGGATACACCAAAGTCTTGTCTATGGCTGGCGGCATGCGCGGATGGCGCGAAAAGAACTTGCCAGAGGACAAATAATTTTGAACAAGATCGTCCTTACAGCGAGCATTTGGCTCTACTGTCATGCGGCATGGGCCAAAAATGCAGCTCAAGCTGTCGAAGACATGCAAGGTGTTTCCGACACCGATCCAAATGGCTTCAAATGGATGATCGTCTGTATCGGTTTGCTTTTTTTGATTGCCACCAGCTTAATAGTGGCAACCGTAATGTATGGCATGAAGAAGAAAAAGTAGCGCACCGTCACTAATACCAATTCTCAGTTATCAAATCCACCCGGAATTCACGAATTAATCTCCTTAACGCCCCACAGAATGGGGCTAACCGACTGCGAGGGGTAGCCAAGTATTGCCATCGTAAGTGATACCACGCATAATGTCGCAAAAGCAAGCTCATCTAGAAAGAGCCGTTGATGAACACCAATCCGAATAATGAACTGCAATCCCACGAAGATATCCTTGATCTTGACGGGTTGGAGTTACTGTTAGATCATGCCCACATGGAGATTCCGGCCACACCGGTCACTGCTATCTCCGAAGCCAAGCTGATTCAGAATCTACTGGAACAGTTGGTGCGCGTCACCGAATTGGTGAAGGATACAAGTGAACGACTTGCTAGCGCTCATCAGCGTCTTAACACGCTTTCAAGTCTGGTGACAACTCAAGCTAAACAGATGGAACTGCTCGACCATTATCAGGTTCAAGCGGCTCGCACAACCTCATTAGAGAATCAATTGGCTGCAGCCCATGTCGAATTGGAACACCATCGCAAGCCCCTGATCAAAAAGCTGCTCTTTTGGGTGAAATAGAATTCGACTAATTTGTCTTGTAACAGCGTGCTCTGCCCCCGGCAGGGCACGTTTTTCGTTGGCGAAGATGGTATGCTAATCCGCCATATGAATAAAAATGCGCGTTCAATATTCGCCGGACTCTGTTTGGCTGCCCTCCTCTCGCCTGTTGCTCAGGCGAAAGTGTTAGTCGGAGAAGTCGACCACAGCGAGACTTTACAACCACTAGACCCGTCACTGGCGGTCGGGGAGATATTCGCGCCATCTAAATTGCCGACCATCGAACAGGCACCGGCGAACAAGTGGTATCGGATTCCGGATTGGCTGGCTGGCACCTGGCACAAAGACAGTCAGACCGACTACTACCGATACAATTTCAAAACTAACGCTACTGACACCACGACCAGAACAGAGCCCGCCAAAGCGACTGGAACGTGGGGCACACAGCGAGACGACAAAGGAACTATCTGGCAGTTCGATCCAGCTCCTTTCACGGCGACTGTGGACAGCGGTGATGATTTCGTAGTTCAGATGGTGCGCACAAGCGAACCAGTCGATGTAACAGACAAGAAGTTTGTCCGACGCAGCATTGACACGCAAATCCGTGTTTCCAAAGTGAACGGTGTGATTAAGTCAGTTGAATCTGGTGAACAGATCACAACTTACCGCCCAGAAGGCGATGCATTAATTAAGCGCGAAACATCCGCAAAGGTCTTTGATCCCGAAGGTCAGCCGATTCTTCTGGGCAAATCTTTCGCTTACGAAAATCGCGTCAATTCGTTTGCCCCGCAGGATATGTACAAAGGTAAGGACATGAAAAAACTTTTTCAAGAGTTCTTAAGTCGTGAAACTGCCTCGGCTGCACCATAGGGGAAAACAATGTTCAAAAACTTGTCCGAGCGGCTCGGACTGATTGCGCTCAGTCTTCTTTTAATTAGCCCTAGCGCTTCCCTGGCCAACGAGAGTGCTGGAAAAACCACAGCGGTGTCCAAAGTTGTCACCAAAACGGTTGCAAAGCCCGTGACGAAGACAGTCACCAAGTCGCCGAAAGCCGGTCAGTATCGCCTTCCCGAAGGTGTCTCACCAAAAAACTACGATCTGTTTTTTCAACCTGATTTACCAAAGCGTTCATTCATCGGCAAAGAAACTATTATCCTGAAAGTAGCTGCGCCGAGCAAGGCGATTGTATTGAATGGAATTGAACTAAAGATTCAAAATGCCACACTGAAAGCTGAGACCGGCAAACCGATGAAGCTTAATGTGAATCCTGAAGCTGTTTTTGAACGAATTCACTTCGAAACTGGTTCGATGATTCAACCGGGCATCTATGAACTCTCAATCAATTTTACTGGAATTTTGAATGATAAATTGCGCGGTTTTTATCGTTCGGATTTCAAGGACAAAAAGGGAGTTACTCACTTTATTGCCACCACGCAGATGGAACCAACCGACGCGCGTCGCATGTTT
>JBBQFO010000198.1:0-8443 GCA_038322035.1 Candidatus Obscuribacterales bacterium | reverse complement strand
AAGGCGTTACGTAAACTTAGTTCCTGCAAGCGTTTCCATTATCTCCTATTGACTGTAGCAAATAGTAATAATTTCGCCGGCAATGCTATAAATATGATCAATAAAGCAGGATCGCCGCATCCGCTGCACGAAACTTCCAGGGACACAGGTAATGAAAAAGCAACCAGTGGTTTTTCTCGACCGAGACGGAACGCTCAATGTTGAGGTCGGCTATATTCGCAACGTCGAGGATCTTCTCCTCATCGATGGTGCTGCAGAGGCAGTGCGTAAGCTCAATCAATCCGGCATTGCTGCCATCCTCGTCACCAATCAAACCGGCGCCGCACGCGGTTATTATGCGGAATCTCACATTCACGCACTGCACGCTCGCCTCTTGAAATTGCTCAAGGCCAAGAACGCGCACCTTGATCACATCTATTATTGCCCGCATCTGGAAGAAGGGACAGTAACTCCTTTCAATCGCGCTTGCCAGTGTCGGAAGCCAGGCGCTGGAATGGTAGAGCAAGCTTACCAGGAGCATCCTGAGCTAGACAAAACTCAATCCTTCGTCGTCGGTGACAAGGCAACAGACGTTGAGCTGGCGCAAAACTGTGGCGCCAGGGGCATCCTCGTCACTACAGGTTACGGAACGGCAGTGCTCAAGGGCGAGTATCAACATATTGTCGAACCGGATTTTCAAGCACCTTCGATTGTTGAAGCTGTCGATTGGATTTTGCAGCAAGTGCAAGTGGTGCACTAAACCAGTCTAGGCGCTAATGCCTGAGCGCAGCAGATAGCTAACTTCAGAAAGCAGTGCCGGCATATCGAAAGGCTTAGGCAAATACAGATCCGCGCCGGCTTCCAGCGCCAGAGATTGATCCGGATGCGAGGTTGCCATGACAATCCAAATGTTGCACAAGTCGCGATCTTCTTTCAAAACTCTGCACAATTCCCAGCCGTCCATCTGCCGATCCGATAGGTGCGACTCAAGTAGGACCAAGTCGGGATGCCGTTCTCGTGCGATTTCTAAGGCGTCGTCTGCTGAACTTGTAACTTCAACTGAGTAGCCTTCCAGTGACAAAGTTTCTTGCAGCAAGCAAGCCATAGCGCCATCTGGTTCAACGACAAGAATGCTCGGTAGCTTGTCTGAGTCTGGATGATGCTGTGAACGTTTTATCGTCGGTGACAGCTCGATCGGTTGGTTGTCGCTAACCCAGGCAGAGCCTGTCTTTCGTTTGGCGGCGTAGCGATAGTCGCGGCTGATCGTCAAGACATCAACATAACTTTGGAATCTTCTCTTGGTACTAGATACGATACCAATGGCAATTGAGATGAGCGGCACGCGTCTGCGAATTCCGCCACGTCCTGTGGAAATCAAATAACCACGTTCGATGTCTCCGCGTGGATAGAAGCGCTTGCTGATTTCGTCAAATTGGTCACAGATTTTTTTAGCCTTGCGTTCTAAATGATCGCCGTGACTGACCATCAAGAAGTCGTCGGCTTCAATGTGTCCAACGAAGTCATTGTCATCAGCCACGTGATTAAGAATGGCTCCCAGTGCTTTGATCAGCTGGTCACCAGCTAAGTCGCCATAGGTTTCGTTGTAGACACGAATTTTATTCAAGTCGCACGACATAGCAGTCCACGGTCGATCTGAGACCAAACTTTGTTCCAGCATGCGGCGAATCAAATTCTGCCCTGGCAGCTGTGTGAGCGGGTTGAGGAACTCTTCCTGGCGTCTGCGCAAGTGAGCTAGTACGCGGATTGCCAGTTCATTTTTATCAATCGGATCACCGAGCACGTCATCGGCGCCGTATCGAAATGCGCTGATTCGTTCGTTTACATCGGTCGACTCATGCAGCAAGACGAGTACTGGGCGCGGATGCACGAGTGTGGCGCGAATTTGTTGGCAATATAATCGACCATCACCTTCTGGCATATTAGCAGCCAGAATTATCAGGTCTGGGTGCAAGAAAGAGAGCAGTTCGTTGGCTTCTTCGAAGGAAGTAACGGCGCTGACGCGTGATCCTGTTTTCTCCAACACTGATGCGTAATCGGCAGCCTGACGCGGTTGGTGAATAACCAGAATCTGGGGGGTGGGCAACATCATTAGTCGCGCCCTCTGGCTGCTTGCTCTTCTAACGTTGCCGCAGGAAGTTGCACTGTAAAGACTGTGCCGGTTCCGGAACTCGCTACTTTGATCTGACCGCCCAGTGCCAGCACGAGCGAGCGGGTGATATAGAGTCCCAAGCCTGTACCTTCAGTTTGTCTGACTAGTGGATTGTCGAGGCGACTGAACTTAGTGAAAATTTGTCCCAGATGTTCTTGCGGAATGCCAACACCTTGATCGCTAACTGAGAATTCGACCATCTCCGAATTGTCCAAGGCTGTTACTGTCACAGTCGTTTTAGGCGGCGAATATTTGATCGCGTTGTCGACCAGATTGGTCAAAATCTGCTCCAATCTGTCTGCATCTGCCCATACTGGTGGCAGTCCTGCTGGCACTTTGATGACAATGCGATGGTCTTTCGCTTTATCCGAAAGATTTCGATGAACTCGCTGTATCGCGCCATTCAGATCGATCGCTCTGATCGTCAGCTGCATGCGCTTCGATTCCAATCTTGACACAGCCAGCAAATCTTCCACCAATCGTGTCAATCGATCTGCCTGGTCTTTGATGATGCCGACATAGCGACGCTGCTGGCTTAAATCCAGTCTGTCGCCCGCTCTCAAGATTGTGTCGGCAAAGCCTTTGATGCTGGTTAGAGGAGTGCGCAACTCGTGGCTGACCGTGCTGACGAACTCAGTTTGAGCTTGTTGCACCGTGTTTGCTTGAATGATGTAAATGATCGTGAGCGTGCTTTCAGCACCGCTATCTTTGGATTTGATTGGAATATGGCTGACAGGCAGCGTCAGGTTGCCGTTCTTACAGACAATCGTTTGAGTGTGTGGTGCAAACGGATCGCCGTCATGCTTTTCTGCACTACCAGTGGTGGCAGCCATCATCGGATGAGGAGTTTCATGCCGATCGACTGGGTTCTCGTCGATAAGCGATTTGAGCTTGCGGCCAACAATTTCCTTTTCCACTCTACCGAGCAGCTTTATAAAGGCTGGATTGCAGGCAGTGATAATTCCACTGGCATCGCTGACGACCATGCCGTCTGCGGAATGCTCCACGAGGCAACTGTAGATGTCTTCCGACTTTATGCCTAATGCTTGCAATGTTTCTCTTTTATGCTCGACGGTAAATGGCGGAGATACTTCTCCTAAGCCTAAGTTAACACCAGAACCAGGCAGGAAATGACATCAGCAACCTATCCTTAAGGATCTGGCTGTCAGAATGGCAACCCTCATTAATTTTGCGGAGCTGCTGTAATTCGCAATATTTCTTTGAGACGGGCGAAGTCAGTCAAATAAAGGTAGCCTAGAAGCGCTTCGAAGGCTGTGGCGTGGCGATAGGACGTCTGGTCGACTTTCCGAAACCCCGTAGCCTTCAGATTCCTTGCGCGCCTCACTAAGTCCAATTCAGCTTCTGTCAGAGCCGGCATCAAGAGTTGGAGCAGTTCGGCTTGTTGTGTGGCTTTTACTCTGGCCCTTTTATGCATCTGGCTGGCTGAACTCGTGCGTGTCACTTCCCTCTCTCTCTCGTAGAGATGGAAGACGGCGTCGCCCAAGTGAGCCAGCGAACGCAACGAAACATCTTTGACTTGAGATGTTTCGATAGCCTGGCCGGAGAGCCAGAGCGACTGTAGATCTATTTGTCCTTCGATCGTTCTTTCGATTTGTCGTGGGGTTTAGGTTGCCGGCCGGTGCGCACTTTCTCTCCGTGCTTCTTTTCGGTAAGTTTATTTTGCGCTAGCTCTTGCAGTACTTGCATTGCAAATGAAGGCAACGCCGCACTCATTCTTTTAAATCGCCATGGCTCTGCCATCAGACGATAGAACCACTCCATGTGCATCTTTCTAAACGCCGCTGGTGCGCGTTTGACATTACCTGCCCAGACGTCGAAACTGCCGCCTACACCAACCATTACAGTGTTTGGAAAAGCATGATTCCATCGATCGATAAAATATTCTTGCTTGGGCACACCGAGTGCAACTAGCAGCAGGTCTGGTTTTGCGTCGGAAATCAAATCGACTAGTTGGTCTTCATCATCGAGTGAGAAGTAGCCGTTGTGGCTAGCAACGATGTTCAGTCCTGGATGTAGGGTGGGCAGAGTGGTTTGGATTTTTTCCAAAACTTCTGGCTTCCCACCGATTAGCGCTACTCGTGCGCCTTTTCTTGCTGCCAATCCCAGAGCTGCGTTGGCTAACTCTATACCAGGCAGACGATCGACGCCGTGTCCTTGCAGTCGCAAAGCCCAAACTACGCCTGAACCGTCCGGCACAATCAGATGTGCATGACGGATAATTCTGTCGAGAGCCTGGTCTTGCTGAGAGGCAACGACCATTTCAGCGTTCAACGTGACCACATGCAGTGCGCGCTTAGCGCTCCAAGCTTCCTCGATAATCTCAAGCGCCAGTGACTCGTCGACCGTGTCGACGGGATACCCAAGAACTTTTTGACGTTGTTTATATGTGGCTGACAATGTAGACATTATATGCGGTGCCGATGGGAATGTGAACTTCGGTCCGGTCCGCTTTCATCGCATCCATGAAGATCACTTTGCATGTACAAGAATTCTAGCTAAAAGCTCGAAGTTCTGGCAAGCCAATTTTTTCGCACTTTCGGCCTCTTGCCGGGCTGAGGCCGCCAACAGCTGGCGCGAAGCGATTGCGGACTGCATGGTCGGAAGCCACTCTTTGAAGGCACCGGAGCCTTCGCCGTCCTTGGTTAGATTTAAGATAGGCTGCTTGAATTGTGTCAAGACGTATCGGACTTTCGGGTCGTAAGCGATGCCTACCACCGGCACACCACTCTTTAGGGACATGATCAGTGCGTGCAAGCGCATGCCAACAAGCATGTCCAGCTGCGATAAAATCGCCAGCCACTGACTGGGACGTTCAATTTCGTCAGTGTGCAGTACTTCCGCATGCCGACCTTTATCAGTCCATTGCTGCGCAAATCTGTTCAGCGGCTCGATATCTTGATCTGATTGAAGCGGTAACAGGAGCAGCTTGGTTTCGAGTGGTAGTGAGCGATCCATCACTGAAACTAAATCATCCAACTGCTTGTCACTGAAGTTTGGAGCGGTGCGCAATGACAGCCCAACTGTCAACCCCGGCCTGCTTTTCAAATTATTGATTTGATCAAGCGCCTTAGCTGGAATCGCCGTTTGCTCCAAACACCAGACTGGGTCTGCAGTTAGCGCGCTAGAGATATTCCAGTCCGCCAGCAATTTTTGCGAATCTATGTCGCGCACGGTGAGAAAGTTCGCCTGTGACAAGCTCATGCGTGCTAGTGATTTTGCCATGCCGCTTTTGAGCGGACCGATGCCTTGAGCATAAATGCAGATTTTTCTACCCAGTGATTTAACCAGGAGAATTTGACAACCGTAAAACACAGTCGATTTGATTCCAGTCGCATCCTGAAAAAGTCCGCCGCCCCCGCTGATAAAAAGAGCCGTGCGCCCAAGCAGCGGTAGCAGGTTGGCAGGCTGCCAACGGTCAACTGCATCCACTCCGAATGCTCTTTTAGTCTGTTCTGGATCATTGGAAAGAACGACAATCTGGGATGGCGTCACTAACTTTTTCAGTTCGTTAGTGAGCTCTTCGAGAATGGCTTCATCGCCCAGGTTGCCAAAGCCGTAGTATCCTGAAACGAGTACGAGCTTCTGATTGTTATTTTCTGCCAAGTGACGTCGATCTCAAGTGATGCGGGTGGTAATAGATCAATCTGGTGGCTTGCCGCATAGATTACCCTAGGGTAATTCAAGCTTATCGCAGGGAAGTCCGTTGTTAATTTTCAACAAGCGAATCACAGAATGCAATCAGGCTCAGTAGGTTTATCGCAAAAACTTTCCAGACCGATCGATGGTGCCTCTGTGGTGGCAACGTCGACCCCAGGCAGCAGCGGCAAATGGACACAGATGGCCATCAGTCATGCTCAAGGTCTGTCCTCAGTCGTGAGCGCCTCTGCCGCATCTCAAGCTGGAGTCTTAACTGGTATAGGTCGGCCCATTCCTGTATCCAGGGTCGATGAGCGGGAATTTGTTTTTGTCGATATAACTCCGATGAACAGTGTTTTGCATCACGAGCCACAAGACCAGGTGATTTCAGTGCAAACTGGAATAACACTGCACGAACTGAATAGATATTTGATACCATTCGGACAGTGGTTTCCGGTCAACGCAGAGCCAGACACCACCTTGCTTGAGTTGATCAACCGTGGCGACGGCGGCACTTTGGAACACGGTTTCGGTGCTGTTCGAGATCTCGTTTTGGGATTGGACTCTGTCACCGGTGGTGGTGTACTGATTAAATCTGGTGGCATAGTAGTAAAAAACGTTACTGGTTATGACACAACCAAACTTTTTGTCGGATCGCATGGCACCCTGGCGCTTGCCTATGCTGCTCATCTGCGACTCTACGCACGTCCAGAAAAAAATGCCGCGGTTGTTTTTCACGGAGCAAAACCAGAAGAGTTGCTTCTACTTGCCAGTGATTTGATCGGTGCGGATTTATCTCTGTCCTGCTGTGAGTTGTTCGATATAGCCGACCTGAAAAGGAGGTCGCAGTTACCCGACAGCGCCCTCAAGATTGTTCAACGCTTCAGTGAGTATGGTCTCCTGGTGCGAATTTCGGGGCACGAAGAGTTACTCAAAGAAATTATTTCCCAGATTCGTAATTTCAAAAGAGAGGGAACCAGCAATGCCGAAATTTCCTTTGCAGATGCGGAAACCCTGATCCAGATCTTTTCGATGGCACGATATCCGGCGCTGGAAGTTTCTGCCAGCATCTCGGAGATCAACAATTTACTGACGGATTGGCTGGTGGCAAGCGGTTCTCCGCCCTTCCGCTATCGCCCGTCAACGGGGCGCGCTTTCTTTTATCCGAAAGACCTTTCGAATCTGATTGAGTTGAACGAATTACTGAGGTCGTTTCTTGTCAGAAAGGGAGCACCAAAGACGGTGGCGGTTGCGGCCACAGAGTTGGAATACGAAATTGAATATCTGGGCGCAGATATAAAGAAGCTGACCCAGATTAAAGCTTCGCTTAAAGAGCGTTTCGACCCCAGTGGCTGTCTAAATCCACTGGCAGTTCTTTGACGATACAGTTATGCTGATTATGCTATGTCCGAAATTTCCAGCCAAGACTCGCAGACTAAAGGGTTAATCGACAAAGAGCTTTTGGATGCGTGCATCCATTGTGGTTTGTGCTTGCCCGCCTGTCCCACGTACCTGGCCACAGGTCGCGAGATGGAGTCGCCGCGCGGACGTATATATCTTCTTACTCAGTGGAACGAAGGCACCTTGCCGCTCGAGTCGCGCCTGGCCGAACACATCGATTCTTGTCTCGGCTGTTTCGGTTGCCAAACTGCCTGCCCCTCGGGCGTCAATTATGAAAGTATTTTGGATCAGGCACGTCCGCACATTGCTGCAAGAAAGCCTGGATATCAGCGTTTAGCGATGCGCTTCGGTTTTTCGAGCTTGCTGCCCGATTATCCTAAACTTCATTTTGTGGCAGGAATTATGCGGCAATGGCAGCGCTTCAATGGCAGCGAGCTGCTTAGAAACTTGGCCGGTGTGAAACCAAATCAACCGATCGCCAGCAGTGACCCGCTCACGCAAAATCCTTTTCAGAAGCTGTTCTACAGGCTCTGGCAGTTGGACTCACTGCTGCCTCAAATTCCATCATTTAAACCGTTGCCAAAAAAATCGTGGCAGTCAGGAGAGAAGAAAAATACAGTTCAGCTATTTGCTGGATGTGTAATGGATGTCTTTTACAATTCGGTAAATCACGCCTCGATCGATTTACTGAAAGCGCAAGGTCATGTCGTCGAAGTACCAGAACAGACTTGTTGCGGCGCCCTGGCCGCGCACGCCGGTGAAACAGACATAATGCGCTCGCTGGCCAGGCGCAACATTCGCTCGCTGGAAGTGACCAGCGGTCCTGTCGTCGTCACTTCGGCCGGATGCGGGGCGATGATGAAACAATACGGCGAGCATCTGCGTGACGATGAAGAGTACGCTGCCCGAGCCCAAGCTCTCTCTGACCGCGTCGTCGATGTCACAGAGGAACTGGCCAAGCACGAGTTTAAGCGCAAGGATAGCGGCGCTGAGGATCTGCCGGATTTGAAAATCGCTTACCATGCCGCCTGCCATTTGGCTCACGCTCAGGGCATTCGTGAAGCACCAGAGAAATTGTTGATGGATTTCGCTGCCGATGTGAATGCCGTCAGCCCAAATAAAATTGAACTTATCCCACTGCGTGAAGCTGAGCACTGCTGTGGCAGCGCCGGTATATACAACCTGCTACACACTGAACTGAGCATGGAAGTACTGAATCGCAAGATGGACTTGATT
>JBBQFO010000197.1:0-8583 GCA_038322035.1 Candidatus Obscuribacterales bacterium | reverse complement strand
AGCGTCGAGCTTAATACTGACGGGCGAGCCACTGACTATATAGATGTCGCGCCCTTTCTTAATCAGGGAGCGGATCTTTGCCCCCTGCTGTTGCTGTTGATCTTGTGGATCGATTCCGTAAATAGGATCGCGCATCACTTCGCTCTTACTCATCACTTTCAGTCCGCCGGAGCCGCCTCCTCTGGCGCGCGCATCCATACCCGGCGCGACGGCTGCAAAACCGGCTTGAGTGCCGACATAGCCGATGCCGCCACCTAGATTTTTGTTTGGCGTAAGGGGACCGGTGCCGCCCTGCATGTAACCGTCGGCTGCCAGAGATGCGACCAGGGGATAGGTGATTCCATCAGGGGTGCGTAAGCTAGTCAGCTGCACTCGTAGTTTTCCAGTTGGCTTCATGCCTTTCGGGTGAGGAACGTCGCCGGCTGGGATCGCTTCCACTACTTCCCCGACAATTTGTGAACCGGCCGGAATCAATACGTCTGTGCCGTTGGCTAAAACAGGCGCTGACATACTAATGGTGAATGGCTGTCCCTGTCTGCTTTTTGCCGAGCCGATGGTGAGGTCCATGCGTCCTTCGAATGTAGTGCCGCGTGGCATCATTACAGTTTTTCCGTGCAAGCTGCTGGCGCCCTCAAAACCTTGAGCGTGCGAGGGCAGCGGCATCGAGCTGGACAGCGCTAGAGAGGCTGCCAGGCTAAGAATTGTACGATTGGTGTTTTGAAATAAAATCATAGTCCTGTCACTCCGTTGACAATTCCGTCAAAAATCAGGTATCAGCTGTAGTATCAGCGCTTGCCGAAGGCACAATTGCGGGTTGCTGCGAACTGGCTACTGTCGCTGATTTTGGGCTCTTGAGCTTGTAGAAAGCGCGGACCACAAGTGCCGCACTCAAAATGGCGAACAAAATCATTACCAGCAATTTTGCAATGCCACCAAAGTAAGTGATCAGGTCCGGAAAGAGAATCAGACAGGCTCCGGCAACGATTACTCCGCCGCCGATCATCTTCAAAGTTTGTACATTGAATATCGATTTCACCTTACTGCTCTCGGCTATCCAAAAACTTATCGAACAAGAGCACCATTTGTGGTGCAACCACCTTTGTGGCAAGTAACCAGGCGGCTATCAGTGCAATCGGAAGAACGATTACTCCTACAAACGAATTTAGCATTTCGAAGAAGAAGCTGAGCACAGAAATAACTGCACCGATCACTAGGACCTGACTCAGTCTGGCCACGAACATTTCTTGTTGCGGACGCGATGCTTGGGAGTAAAGCTTCAGGACAGCATTATTTTCCCAATTATTTTTCAATTTAGAACTCTTGATTCAGGTATTTTTCGAAGCGTATCGTCATTTGAGGAGCCACAATCTTAGTGCCTAACCACCATGAAAGCACAAGAACGGCTGGAAGAGCAAACACGCGAATTAGAGTTGGTAGGAAAGGGTAGAAAAGACTGATGATCAAAACGGCGCTGCCGATAGTCAGGGTCTGGCTCATTCTCATGATGAACTGTTCTTGCCCGCGGCGAGGAGTGTCTTGGAATTTGCTGGCCAGGAAGGCGACATAGTTCTGCCAGGCAGCCCGGGCTCCCTGGACTGAATCTTTGTAGACCTTCGTCTCTTGCAGATTGCGGGGTGAACCGCCGCGCATGTTCGGTGACGAATCGGCGTCAGGAGTGGCGTCGATGAATTGATCGTTGTCAGCCGGGCCTCTTCCACGTCCCTTACGCTGCCCTTTTCTCGAATTCATTTCAGCTCCTCATTAAGCGGTCGGATCGGATCGATACATAGGATTCTACTTCTTCTTCTTGTGATTGCCATCGTGCTTTTTCAGTTTCATCAACCCACCTTCGACTTCCTGTCTAAGCGGATTGCCTTCATCGGCTGCTTCCAGGAAGTTCAAGGCATTTTCGTGAGCTTTTGCTGGATCTGGGCTATCGCCTCTGGTGAACATGCTGAAAAGCCCGTAATAGGCATCAGGATACTGGGGATCCGCGATCAGAGCTTGTTTGTAGTGGTCGATGGCTACTGCTGGCAGTTTCCACGTCGCATCTCCAAGTTTGGTTTGTCTGCCCGCCTCATTTCGTTGAGTCACTATTCGGCTCATACCCTGTTCTGCCCTCGGCGCAACCTCCGGAATTTCTTTAGCTAAGGAATAAGCTTGCTCGGCAGACTGGTAATCTCCGTCGTTGAAGGCTTGTTCTCCCAACGAAATCAATTCATACGGTTCGTCTTTGTGGTCGGTAATCACCGAGCTGATCAGTTTACGAGCTTCTTTGAAATGATGTTGCGAGTAAGCAGATTCAGCTTCCGATAAAATTTTCTGTTGTTTGAAGTTCTTGTCCTTGGCTCCGCCTTTGAGCACCTGACCAGAGACATTCTTTTGCGTGGATGTGACGGCGTTCTCGCTGATAATCTCTCGCAGCTGACCCATAATCTTTTCGAAGTCTGGAGCCATCTGCCCGTCTTTGCGAGATTTGCGGTTGTAGACCCGCGTCAGTCCAAGCAAAGCATTGGCGTCGTTGGGTTGGGTGGCGAGAATGGTTTTGTATTCAGTTTCTGCTATATCCAATTTGTCCTGTCTGAGAGCCAGTTCTGCCAGGTCATTGCGCATTTGCATGTCGTTGGGCAAAATTTCCAGAGCATCGTGCATTTGTGCGATCGCCATCTCGCCGTCGCCACGCTGTGCATAATATTCAGCCATGTGTCGATAGGGATCCGGCATGTGGGGATCCAGACGGATCGCCTCACGGTAAGCGGCTAAAGCTCCAGGCCCGTCGCCCTGTTTCTTGCAAATGTCGCCCTTAATCGTGTTCCATTCAGGTAAATCTTTTTGCTTGTCAGCTGGAATATTGTGCAGTTCCATGAACGCGTCTTCAGGCTTGTTCTGGTTGTTCAGAATGATCGCCTTTTGCAACCGCGCCAGCGGATAGTCCGGTTTGTCGTGCAAAACTTTGGTGATTATTTGCTCCGCTTCTTTGTCTTTGGGATCTTGTTTGAGCAACACCTGAGCCAAAAGCGTTAAGTTGATTGGATTCTCAGCCAGTCCCACCGATTTGCGCAAAGGGTCGACGGCGGAGTCGAGATCGTCCTGTGCCACTTTGACCAAACCCAGGGTTTGCTGAGCAATCAGGATATCGGCATTGGCTTTAATGGCTCGTTTGCATAGATTTTCAGCGGCTTCTAGATAAAGGTCACGTTTGGCGGGAGATGCCACTTTTTGCGAGTGAACGAACGAGACATAGCCACCAGCAGCGATGACATTTGGATTGTCTGGAAACTTCTCTCGCGCCGATCGCAAAACGCGTTCTGCTTCAGTGATTTTCGATGGAATTCCTTGCTTAGCTAGTGAAACAGCCAGTCCCGCATAGGAGTCGCCGGTGTCGTCACTCTGGATTAAGGCGCGATATGCATCTTCCGCTTCCTTGAATTTATTCTGAATTAAAAACTCGTCAGCTTCGGCGATCGACTGTGACAGTGCTGGAAGAGTGGCGTAGAATGCGGGTCCGGCTAAAAGAGAAGCGCTCAAAAATAGCCGACAAGAAAGGGCAAGCAGCGTTGTCTTTCGAGAAGAAGATTTGAAACTATTGAAAATGCTTCTAGCCAACTATCTTCACTTGCCTCCTTTTTCAATCGTTTCGGCTTTGTGTGTTTCTTTCTCGGCTTCTTTCGCATCGCCGGATTGTTTCAAGACATCGGCTAGTTTTCGGTGAAGATCGGCATTGTTAGGGGCTACGTCGATGGCGTCTCTCAAGGCCGAGGCTGCACCCACATAGTTTTTTGCACCCAACTGTTTATCATATTCTTTCATAGCCGGCTGCGTTCTGCTGGCGTTGACGCCATCTAAAGCAGCTTGGGCGCCAGCTTCTTTCGAGTAGTTGGCTTGTCGATAACTGACGGAAGCTCCGTCCAGATCGCCTTTCTTTTCTTGTGATTTGCCCAACATCAGCCAGGCATGACCGTCTGTCGGAGTCTTATCAATGATTGTTTCAAAGAATTTGATTGCTCCATCGGTGTCGCCTGAAGCTAACTTGCTTTCGCCTTCCGTGTAATTAACCGTAGGCTTGGCTGGTACAGGCGGTGTCACCGGAGTTGTGCCTACCGGCCCACCAGATCCAGGTAGTGCTCCTGGTGTTCCAGCTTTTTGTGGCGTGCCCGGCGCGGTTCCGGTGCCAGCCACTCCATTCCTTATTGATCCGCCACCCATGAGAGCCTGCAATCGAGGCTGCAACTGCGGATGAACGTTTGGATTGATTGACATAGCCCGTTGATAGGCGGCAATCGCTCCGGCAAAATCACCGAGCGTTTCTTTTCCCCTACCATAGATGTAGAGCAGCTCCGCGTCTCCAGGGCTCGTGCGCAGCTGGTCCTCAATCTTCTGCATGCTCTCTGCAACCATGGTCGGTGACGCCTGACTGCTTGAGACAACAGCTAGATGGAAGCTGCGGCGCGCTTGAGCCAGAGCGGGATTTTGCTTGCCAATCTTGAAACATTCGATGTATTCACGTTTGGCGTGCTCGAAATCCGGCACCAATTGGTAGGCACCACCCAACATCAAGTGATTGTCGAAGGATGGATTTACCTGAACCGATTCACGAGCAACTTCGATCAGTCCCCGAATCGCATCTGAGTTGAGCGGATTCAGTGTGACGGCGCGACGATACTCCATGCCGGCGTTCAACATTCGTTTGAGCGCAATCTGCATGCGTCCGTCATCTCTGGCGGTGAATGCCAACTCTTTCAAGACGTCGCCGAGAGTGGCGTGACATTTTGAAAGCTCGTTCTTTTCGCTAGGCTCCCAGGCTTTCGTCACAGCCGTGCGCATTTCGATGTAGCCTTCAACCAATTTCGCGGCCACAGCGCTGCCTTGCTTGACAAGCACGCGACCGAGCGCAAAGTGGGCAGCGCCGCTGTCTTTCATGCGAACGTAGTGGCGATATTCAGCGATTGCTTGCACATAATCGCCGTTGATATCGAAGTCGTCGGCGAGATGCTGTCGAACGTTTGCGTCGTCAGGATTCTTGCCCATGCCCTTGATCGCCGAGCTGAGAAACTCATCGGAGGATCTGTTTTCTGGGTCTACATATATTGACGTGCGAAATTTTTGCGCCGCTTCCGCGTACTTGTGTGCGGTCAAAAGCGTCTGACCGTAACGTTGATAAGCTGCAGAGAGATTTTGACGGAAGGTTTGATTGTAAGGGTCGCCTCGCAGAGCCTCCTCATGTTCGTGAACGGCGCCATCCCACATTCCTTTCGAACCCAGCTCTACGCCTCGATTGTTATGCTCGAGTGGGTTGGTCGGATTTGGTGTCATCAGTTGCATTCCGCCACCACCCCCGCCACCGCCCCCGGCTCTGACTCGGCGAGGTGCGCTGGCCGCGGATGTGAAAGTCTGAGAAGCGATCAGGAGCCCAAGCGTGAGCGCCATAGCTAATTTGGCATTATGGTAAAAAATCATGTTTCTCTTGTCATTTAGACGACTGAAGCTGCGGGGGGTCAAAGCACTCGCAGCCTATTAATTAGTAAATCCTTTACAACTTCATTCTACTGATCTTGCAATTTTATGCACGGAAATTTTTGTCCAGCCTCGTTTTAGGGCAACTGTTTACGTAAAAATGTATTGTGGACAACAATTTTAGCTAAGAATCGTTATATGCATATTGACAAGGCGCTTAGGATCATTAAAAATTAGTCACCTCGCCAGCTGAACTGATATTGCACGCCCACTTTTCCCGGAGATTAAAATAACCGAATTTTGTTAGACTGAATCTTGATCATATAAGCCTCGCACTTTTGGCGTTTTCAACTTACTAGAACATTTTTTGAGGCTTAGTGCTCGCGACTCCCAAAGTATCCTCTGGAGGTATATTTGTGAAAGTACAGCGCGCGCCGCTCGTGGCAGCATCTCTAATCTTTTTGGCAGGAGCAGTAATGCCTCCTGCATACACTCAACTTCCTCCAACTAACATGGGTAAGTGGGTGCATCAACCTGGCGATAATCAGTACGGTACTTCAGCGCAGAATTCACGACATGCTCTACCTCCACAGATGTCTGCTCCAGTTTCGTCTGGTGGCGGTGGTGGCAATTATGTCGGTTGGACCCCAGCACCCCGACCTTTCAAACCAGATGTTTCATTAGATCCAATCGCGGCCGATGAACCAGTTCCTCCCGCAGGCTTCCCACCACTGCCAGACCGGCTTGATTTGCCAGTGCAGAGCAGCTGGGCAGGCGGTTCGGCTGGTGGAAACAAATGGGGTGGAGGAGGAGGCGGCGGCGGTCAATCTTACGGCGGTGCTTCAGCTCCGGGAATGCCTGGCGGCGGCGGCGGCGGCAACGGCGTTCCTCAGCAAACTGGGTCTCACCAACATTACGGTCATTACGAGCCCGGAAGTTTCGGGCAGAGTGCTAGCCACGGCTACTATAAAGCGACCACTCCAGCACCTCCAGGGTCCGATTACTATGCTTCAGGATCAGGCGGCGGAGGCGGAGCTCCAGGAACCGGCGGAGCCGCTCCTAGTGACGCTGAGATGGCTCTTCGTCGGATGGGCAAAGAGCCCAAATTGAACAACAAAGCCGATGCTGCAGGCACTCCGGAAGCGCCACAGCCGGTCGTTGTGAACCAGGCGACAACTCAAGATTTATCACTTCCTGAAGACGACTTCGCTTACCAGAAGCCGGGACAGAACAACACAATGGGTAAAAGAGTAGGTAGAAGCGTCAAGCGGGCGATTCTCAGACCGTTGAATTCTGCAGGCAGTTATGCCGGCATCAGCTTTTAAATGGCAAATGGCGCAAATGGGCAAAGGCAAGGAGTTTATATGAGAGTTTCTAGATTCAAAATTTACAGTTTATCGGTCCTCAGTTTCAGCTGCCTGGCGGCTTTGACATCAGTTGCACCGGTTTGGGCACAAGGCTCCGTTCAGAAGAATGCGACTGAAAAGTCTACATGGCATACCGCTCCTAGAGAAATTCAAATCATTGATGACAGACCGATAATTCGCGACTTCCGCGAAGCTCCAGTCATACCTCAACAAATCCAGTTACCTCCTGGTCCTGTTGGATATGGTGGTTCTGGCGGTGGCAACGGCGGCGGTGCTCTCGCTGGCGGTCCTGGCAGCACGATCCCAGCTGGTGGCATGCCACTTAGTGGCAATCAAGGTTACCGCACTCCCAGTGAGCCGATGGGCGCATTGCCTAAATCTGGGTTCGGCAGAGGATCGAACATTCCTGCTGGCGGTATGGCTCCCAAAGGCATGTTGCCATCAGGTTTCAGCACTAACGGACTGAACGGCAAAATGTTGAATCAGAACAAGGCGTCAGGTGCCGGAGCAGGCGCGCCTCGCGGCATGGCTCCATCAGCCGGACGGACCAACGGAGACTACAAAGGTCCAGCTGCAGCTACTTACAGCGGCGGATATGGGAACGGTTCTGGTGCCGGATATGGTGGCAGCGCCAGCCGAACAGAATCGATGGTTCGTGGATCATTACTGCGGAAATAACGAGAGGGTAAAGTGCGCTTGCGCTTAAAAGAGCTACTACTGATTTCATCGATATTGATCGCCGGCTGCTCGCAGCAAGGTGGTGGTGGAAATCAGGCTGCTACGGTTTCACAACCGGGAGCAGGCATTCTCGGCAGCTTGAGACCGAAGACTGATCCGGCTGTTGTTGAACGCATGAGAATCGAAGAGCAAGCACGACAAGAGAAGCAGAAAGCCCTTGAAGCGGCTGCCCAAAGAGCTGATAGCCAGGCGAATGCAGACGGTCTGGGTCGAATTCTTCCTAAAGTCTCGATGGATCCGATTGCTCCACCAGCTGAAGAAGTAGCCAATTCAAACGGACCGATCTTCAGTCCTGCCACTCCATCCGCCTCGTCTCCGATTCCTGTTCCAGGGGGCGGGTCTTCGTCTATTGGTGCTCCTACGACCATGAGTTATGGCGGTGGTGTACCCAGTCCACCTCCAGGTGGCGGTGTCGGCGGCGGTTTGGTTCCGCCACCACCGGCAGTGACCCTTTCGACCCAGGCGAACGTCGGTATGCCAGCTGGTATGCCGATGGATCCAAGTGCGATGTATGCCAATCCATACATGAATCCATACGCGATTCCTTACCCACAAATGCAGATGCCGCAGATGCAAGGCGGATTCGTCCCTCCTGCACCGCAAGTAGCGTTGGCCAGACCGTCGGGCAGTCCGTTTGCCACTGGACCTCGTTCGTCATCAGATGACGACGAAGGTGGTGCTCAAGAGAAGAAACGCGCCAATTTTGTACCGATTACACCGACTGGTATGGAATCACGTTCCTCTTATAAACAACGCGACGATTTGAAAGCCCTCTGGAATGGAGTGCTGAAGAGCAATTCGATGTCACTACTAATGAAAGACGAAAAGTTCGCCCAACAGCTTGGACAGGTGGACATTGGTCTGCCCGCTGAAACTACAAAAGGAAGTTTCTCAATCTCGCAACGACAAGTGGACGCGGTTTTCAAAAACAGCACCCTCGACAAGCGCATTCTGCAACCAGTTCGAAAAGTACAGTCAGACCTGGTTCAAGCTTACTATCGTTACCTCTACAGCTACAACAAAT
>JBBQFO010000196.1:0-8601 GCA_038322035.1 Candidatus Obscuribacterales bacterium | reverse complement strand
CGAATCTCTGTAAAAATGGACGGCAAAAGCCCCAAAGCTCAAGCTGCAGTTGCGTTGAAAAATAGGGCATAATGGGCCTGGCACCTAACCGATAAGAGCTATGGTTGAAAAGAAGTTTTCAGAAACCCTAGTAATTCTGCTCACTGGCACAAACACAGTTGAGCAGCCCAAGATTGATGAAGCGGTCAAAAGCGCAAAGAATTTGAACGTTCCACTGGAGCGCGCTCTGATCATGCTCGGGCACGCTTCGGAGTTATCGCTTAAGTCGATCATGCAAGCGCAGGAGTTGATCAAAGAGGGGAAAATTTCTCTCGACATGGCAGTCAAGGCATTGCGTTTCGCTAAGCAAAATCATCTGGATCTCGACGAAGCGGTCACGGTTTTAAGCTCCGTACACAAAAAGACGATGGTTCTCTCGGCAGTCGGAAACGATTTGACGAACCTGATGCTGGCAGCAGCGATGATCAACCAGGAGCAACTCGGTCGGGCTCTAACGCGTGCCCACGACAGCGGCATGCAGATGGGCCGAATTCTCGTCCTCAATCGCGATTTATCCACCTGGATGATGTCGTCGGCTCTGGCCGCGCAGCTTTTGATTCGCGATGGAAAAATTTCAAAAGAAGATGCTATCCAAGGCTTGCAAGCAGTGGGGCGCCGCCGCATCAGCATCGAGCAAGCTCTGTTTGAATTGGGACTCTACCGCGAAACGCCCGGACAGTCCGTCAAAATTGGCGAACTCTGTTTGATGGCTGGATTCATGGGGGAGAGCGACATGCTCGAATGTCTTGAAATCGAAATCGTCAAAGAAAAACAGTTTGGACAGATTCTGCTTGAACAAGGGCACGTCACCAATCCTGTTTTGGAAGCCGCCGTATATCTGCAAGATATGGTGTCGAACGACACTTTGCGCGCCTACCAGGCTGCAGAAGCTCTCAAGCAAGTGCGAGTCAAAGAAGTTTCTGTTTATCAGGCAGTGGCAGAGTTGCAGCCACCACCTCAGATGACGCCGCAGATTTTAGCAATGCAAGAATTGCTGGCGCAATCTGACATCGCCACCGCCGAACAGATCGCTGGTGCTGTTTCGGCTGAAGAAGAAAGCTCGATCAAAGTCGGAAAGAAAGTTTTAGCCGCAGGAATGGTGAACGAAGCTACGCTCTATGTAGCGCTGCGATGTTTCTCACTTTTGCGTGAAGGGTTTGTTTCAAACGAGCAAGCAGTTCAGGCGCTCTCGAATACACAGAAGAGCGGCGGTACTTTAGACGAAACGCTTGTAAAACTAGGACTGACACTGCCGTCTCGCATGCAGTGGATCTGGACTTAAGTAGCGGCAGGATCGTTGTTCGGCACCAGATATGGCACCAAATGGCACCACGGAGTTTGCCAAGGAACGTGCACAGCTTTGAGATGTTGCTATTTTACGTGAACGAAGTTGTCATAGAAGATGTAGAGCTCGAATTCTCGTTGCCTTGAACGTAGTTTTCCAGTCCACCTTCCATCAGTTTGATGATGTCTTGCAAGAATCTCGCTGCTGGTGCGCCATCAATTGCTCTGTGATCGAAGTTCAAGCTGATAGTCATCATCGGACGGATTTCAATCTTTCCGTTTCTAACTACAGCTCGGTCCTCCACAGTGCCGATGCCGAAAGTCGAAGTAGTTGCACACGGTGGAACGACAGACGTAATACCGAACTTCCCGAGCGAGCTCAATCCAAATGTCGCGCCCTGGTGCTTCAATCGGAAAGAAGGGAAGGTCAATCCCACCCACAAAATGAAGCGGCGGAGTAACCACGGCATGTTGTTAAAACGGTCTTGCACCTCAAGCGGTCCGACTTCCTTAAAATCAGCCGTACCGTAAGCCTGCAATTCGTGAGCGATTTCCTCGACCGATTTGGTGTCTGGCGCGTCGATGGCTCCAAAGAATACGGCTGGCTGAGTGCCAACGTTGCGCTCAACGGTGAAACCGGCGACGATATCATTCAAGGTGACCATCTTTCCCCATGGATAGATGGCTGTGCGGCTATCTGGATGAGTTCGTTGCGCTATGCCGATTGCCTTCAACAAAATCGCTGTCACGGTCGTCTTCACTCCCGCGGCTTTAAGCTTCTGGCGAAACTCCTCCGCCCACGTCATGTCGATGTCGGCCCAAAGATAGGTGGGTACCGAATTGCCACGAATGAATGAGATCATGTCGAGCACATTCCATCGGGGGCGCGGGTAACTTTTTGACGTAAAGTGGCTCGTTGGTTGTTCCGAAGAATTCAAATTTATATCTCCCGCTCGGAAGGACGTCTCGGTGGTGAACGTTGAACCAGACGAAATCCCTTGTTAATAAGGGCACGAGTAATTCTATTATACAGATGCCTGTTGATAACTAGACAAAAGCGTCGTCTTTATTAGGAACATCAAGCTTAATGTCACCTTAAGTAGCTGGTAAGACGCCTCACCAGTTTAGGAAGTTCCGAGAGCCGGTTAAACCCGAAACATTTAGCAGGGCTTAACATTCCCGGCTCTTGAGGGCTAGATTTGATTAACCCGAGTAAAGCTCAATCGGACTAAACGGCTTGCCACTGCATATGGTGCTATCAGTTGGAGCCGGGAGGCGCACCGACTGAGCTGTCTGGGGGTAAAGATGTAGGTTGCGGGTTGAAGGTTCGCGGACCTGGAAATGGCGCACCTGGCGACTCAGAGGGGCTCAAGGTGATGCCGGGATTTGTCGGTGTTTCTCGTCTTGGGGCGGTCAGATTGGCGACAAGAACTACAATTATAACGAACAGTCCCGTGGCCAGGAAAATCTTGACGATTCCGCTTTTGTCGATTGACGGCGTTGCCGATGCTGTTGTGGACTGGGCGGAACCTGAAGGTGCTCCACCCTTGCCCGTCGAGGATGAGGTAGATTGGCCCGCAGCCTGACTTTTGGCTTTGGATTGAGCGGTGGCATCGCTCTGCTTTTGCGCTAGCTTGGAGGCGTATTTATCGAACTGAACACGGTCAGTCAAACATTCGTAGGCTTGATTGATTTCTTTTAGCTTTTTCTCAGCCATGGCAGCCAGTTCTGGATTGTGCTGAACTCGGTCAGGATGCCACTTCTTTGCCTCGGTCGTGTAAGCCTTTTTGATTTCTTCTTCGGATGCCTGAGCGCTCACTGCTAGTATGTCGCAGAGTTGGCGTCTAATTTCAGACTCGTTCATTTGCTCAGACCTTTGTTGTTGAATCGGTTTCAAGCAATGGTATCACCCCATAACCAACATGAAGGAGCGCGACTTGCGTCGCGCCCCTTCGTCCCTCGCCAGCCAGCCACATGTCGCCGGTTAAACGTTCGCCTGCCAGAATGGTCTGCTACCTGCCTCGATGGCACTAGCTTCCTCAACGACCTTTTTGAAGAGTAGCTCCTGCTCGTCCACCAGTTTCTTCAGAGCTTCCGTGACCACTTTCGTTGTCTCAATTGAATGAATTAGATGAAAGAGATCGGCTCGAACGTACTTCTGAAGGAGCGGTAAACGTTCAGCCAAGTCTGAGTGTGAGAGCTCATGGAACAGTTGAGATCTCGCGTCCCCCAATTTTTTAAGATCCAAATTTTTGCCGTTTTCGCCATTCCTGATTTCAGCGAACAGTTCGTTCAGCGCGGTCTCAAATTCTTTGAACGCATTCAGCAGTGCCTTTTGCTCAGATGACTGGTCTTTAGCCTTCTTCTTTAGCATTTCAGGCAGCGCTTGTACCTTCTCTGCACACTCTTTAGCCCATTGCGAAAGTGAGGGCCCAGGTGATTGTGCCGGCGGTGGAGTCGGTGCACCAAATGGATAGATTACCTTAGGTGATGGTGCGGACATTGGTTGACACGCTGGTGCTGGACCGTCGAAGCGCTGATCTTTGATCGGTGGTTCTTCATCAGGCCGTGCAGGAGCCGCTTCACTCAAACAATCCGAAGCAGCCTCCTGTTGTCGTGCTGGTGCAGGAGCACTTGGAGGCGCGCCGTAACTTCCACCGACACCAGCAGAACCAGGAGCTTGGCCCCAGGAACTAGCGGCGCCGCCCCAGGAACCCGTCGAGCCGCCCCAGGAGCCGGTCTGGGTCTGCTCGCCGGCATTGCCGATGTTGTCTATCCGTTGCCGTGCCAACTGACCCATAAGGCTCGACGCTTTGCGCTGAGGCAAATTTGCATTTTGCGCATTTTGGCACTGCCATCCAGCAGGCATTAGCACAGGCTGCACAACGGTACGCAAAACACCACTGGAATTGACGATTTCTGCGTGATCGACAACAACAAAGGCCGTGAACTTCGTCAACAGAGAATGAGCGATTGAGATTTCAACAATTTGCTTGTGCAAAACCCCCTGTTCATGCGTATTCGAGATTCTATATTTATCTTCCAAATCTACGATGTAGCTCTTCGCCCAGAGTTGAGCCAGTGCCGGCATGTCGATCACTTTGGCGTGTACTTCTTTGACGAACCGTCCGCCGTCTGTTCGACGCCCTTTAACTTTCAATTTACCGCTGGTCAACTCTTTCAATTTCGCGGCCGAGAATTTGAAGAAGGCGCTGCTTGCTCGTCCTTCGAATAAATCTGGAACTCTGCAAGGTGCAATCGAATCCTTATCCAAACCGCAATTCATATCTTCGAGTGTCAGTTCAGTGACGATTGGAGTGCCGATTTCACGCCCGATTCCACTCAGGGCTTCTTCCAGTTGCGCACCTGGTTGCACGTAAGTCGCGGTGCCACCGCCGAGCGCAGCCAATCTATTGAGGAAGCCATCGTTGACAGCGGTGTCAACTCCGATCGTGAAAACGCGGATGTCGCCCAGCTCCGATTGCACATGCTTAAGAATTGGGGATTCATTGCCCACTTCTCCATCAGTCAACATAACGATGATCGGCAAACGCATAGCTGGCACAGTGCGAGACTTCATCGTATTGATCGCTTCTTGCAACGAGTTGTGCATCTCAGTGCCACCGCGTGGAGCGATAGTACGAAGATACCGCTCTCCATGCTCCTTGCCGCCTTCATCTGCACTAATGAATCTGTTGCCGGAATATTGATTCATCCACTCAGCGACATCGTCAAACGCTTGAACAGCGAAGCGGTCTTGTGGTCCAAGTGTGCCAATCAACATTGCGCAAGCGCGAGCAGCAGACGCCATCTTTACGCCATTCATAGAGCCGGAGCGGTCTACAACGAATATGACGTCACGAGGAGGAGTGCCCACTCCGTCTGACTTAGGCGGAAGCAAGGAGATCATTCCATAGCATTCAGATTTGTTCGCAGGGTTACGATAGACAAGGAAGTTTGATTGCACGGTATCTGTTGCCACTCGCCAGCGCAGGACGAAATCGCGGTCTAACAGTTCGTCCTCACGAGCGAGAGTGATCTTAAATCCATCTTTACTGGTACCAAGTTTGGTTGCATGTTGCGAACAACTCAAGTCTTCAATTATTTGATCGCCTGCAAGTTCCACGGTCAAACTTAGAGCTGTCTTGGGATCTACTCCCTCAGCAAGTCGCGGCGGCGAAATGCGCGAAGCGTCGGGAACGATGTCGGTGTCTAGCTCTACACCATCTCCAAGATTGATTCTTGAGAGTGCATTGCCTGGAATATAGCGAGGTGCTACCACTAGTGGCAATCTAATTTCGGTGGTGCCGTTGTCAAAATAACCAAGCTTTTCCGAATAAGTTATTTCGACGGTAACTGCTTCGCCCGGTGGCAAGTTGCCGACCTGCACTGTGAAGACATCATCCCGCTCTTGTTCCATAAGAGCGGCTCTCTTACCGTCTTGCAGCGCTTCAACATATTGATCGCGCGCAGCCTGACGTTCATCAACTTTTCCGATGATGGTTCGTTCGCCGACTATCATTTTGAACGAACTTACAGCACTGCCACCAGCCAGAGGAAAAATATAGACTGCTTCAAGATGATCGTTATATGGATTCTTGAAGGTTTCTTTGATCGTCACGTGAGCAAGCCGATCCGCAACCCGAGCGCCGATTTGTACGAAGGTGAGCGGCAAACTTCTTTTTTTGGTTCCTTGTGTCACTTCAAGGCAGCCGAGGACTCTGCTGGAAGGTCCACAATCAGGCGTTTCAAGAATTAGAATCGCAGTCGTCATATTCAATCTCCATTTGCCACATCAGGGGCAGTTGTTTTCAGGACGTCGAGGGCGGCGCGTATCTTTTGTTCGATGATTGCTTGGTCTGTTTCTCCAAGCCACGAGTCGTCTGCCATGATTTTCAGACCCGGTTCGATGATGATTTCGCGCCAAGTTAAAGTACGAATTGATTCCTTGTAGGAGTCGGTGCTTCGCTGACTTAGTTCAGGAATATAGAAGGCAATTACGGCTTCAAGTTCTGCTTCACTTAAACCATAAAGTTGTTCCTGGATCTCGGACAACGGAAGCGATACTCCCTGCAACGTCTTAACAGCGAGCAATTGCAGCAAGTGCTTTCTGCTGTATCGTGCCACTCGACCTTCGATGGAAGGACGGTCCAGCAGTCCCAGACTTGAGTAGTACCGTATGGTACGCATATCGGGAGCTGCGGATACTCGATTATCGTGATGACTCGCGAAAAGGTTATTAGCTTTAAGTACACGGACTACCTCCTCTGAGAGTTCTTCGATGCTTAACGTGTAGGAGTCTTCGACTATCATGACAGTATTATGCTTGATTACTGTAATACTGTCAAGGTCAGGGCGGCATAATTCGAAAAGCCAACCGGCGCAGGTTCTTCAAAAGCCCCAGCCAATAAGGACTGGCTGGTTCAAGAAATGAACCGACATCGGTTCAATTTTCATTATATGGATTGAGGAAGGGCACTGCCATCCATGACCAAACGCCAAGAATCAGCGCCTGTTAGCCCTAGCGTTACTGTTAGATTCGAGCGAGCTTCTTCCTCGTCGCTTCCATGCGCTTCTCGATGGATTCTGTATAGCAATCGCGCATCAATACTGTCAGGGTCATCGACACCCCCAACCGATTGCGTAGAACTGTTGGTTAATGCCGTGTACAAATTCGATCGTGTAATTTCGACGCCGCAAACCGGTAAAATGCCCCACATGAGCACACCTGAACTCGACTCTAAAGCAAGCCACATCGATCGAAAAAAATTTCGCGGCATCTTCACGCTGGTAATGCTGGCGTTTGCGGCTGCCGCTGGCGGATGTTATTTCGCCATGATCTTGAAATAGCGAAACCATTTGCTCTGACTCGGGTAATCACTTTAAGTACGTTGGAGGCGTCAGATGAACATTCTTACCCAGCTCATTCTTTTCGTGATTGTAGTTTCCTCGATTTCGGTGGTGTCGGCGCAAGACCAGGACCAACAACAGCCCGATCAGGCGCGCCGGGACAAAATCATCCAGCTTATAAAACAACGCCGCCAGGCGCAGGGAGCTGACGGTCTGATTGACCCTGACGGCGCTGAAGACGCGAAGTCCCTCGGGAACTCGAATGCCACCGCCCGTGATGTCGCTTATGGCACCGACCCTTTGCAGAAGTTGGACGTCTACGCGCCAGTCAAGGGCTCACCACTTGGACCAGTGATTCTATTCGCCCACGGTGGCGGATGGAAACGAGGCGACAAAAAGCAGCATGGGATAAAAGGTGCCGCATATTCGAGTCACGGCGTGCTATTTATTTCTACGAATTACAGACTGGCACCAAATGTGATGCACCCAAAAGAAATCCAGGATATTGCCAGCGCCTTTGCCTGGGTTAAAGCTCATGCCAGCGAGTATGGCGGAGACCCGAATCGCATCTACGTCATGGGACATTCAGCCGGAGCTCAGCTTGTCGATCTGCTGGCGACAAACGATAAGTATCTCGATGAGAAGGGACTGAAATTGAGCGATGTGAAAGGCTGCATCAGCTTAGACACCGCCAGTTTGGATCTAACGGAGCGCGCCAGTCTGCCGGGTCCGGCAAGCAAGATGGTGGCAGACATGATCAAGAATGCGTTCGGTACAGATCCGAAAGTCTTGGCTGAGGCTTCGCCAATGCTACAGATGCACAAAGGAAAAACCTATCCGAAGTTCCTCATGGTCTGTAGCAGCAATCGAAGAGACAGTCTCGCGGCGCACAAGCAATTCGAAAAAGTGGTGCACGAAGCTAGTGGCACTGTAACCACTGCAGTGGTACCGCTCAATCACGGCGAAATCAGCCAGGCTGCCGGGAACGAGAAAACTGACGTGTTCGCACAAATCCTGGCATTTGTTGAAGGCAAGTAGGTTCAGTGATTTGAAAGATAGCTTTCCTAAACAAGAGTTTCCACCACTTAGGCTCCAACAATTTCGGTGCTTGGATTGCTGGTGCTAGGCGAGGATTTTTACTATTTCGGTTTGGATTGGTTGGCCTGCCACCACGACTTGGTCATTATCCACATACACGTCTATTTCGCTTCTTACGCCGAAATCGGATAAGTAGATTCCCGGCTCGATTGAGAAGGCTGTTTCTGCTATTATTTTTCTTTCGTCTCGCGTTTCTAGATTGTCTATGTTGGCGCCGTTTGCGTGCACTTCTGTGCAGATTGAATGCCCCGTACGATGTACGAAGTCTTTTCCGTAGCCTTTGCTTGTTATGTGTTCGCGGGCTGCGTCGTCGACCTGCCAGCCTTTGAT
>JBBQFO010000195.1:0-8608 GCA_038322035.1 Candidatus Obscuribacterales bacterium | reverse complement strand
GATAATTTGTTTGTCGTTTTTCAGTCCAAGAGCTTTTTTGATGCCCAAATCCGAATAAGGAAAAGCATCCGGCCAAGACAAGGCTCGCATCGCGACGTACTCCGCAGTCCAATCTCCGATACCGGGAAGCGCCTTCAATTTCGCACTGGTTTGTTCCACGTCCTGTCCCGGTTCAAGTGACAAAGCACCCGACGCAACTGCTTTAGCTAAAGCGAGAATAGATATGATCCGACTGCCGGTGATGCCCAGTCCGCTCAAGTCAGCAACATCAAGTTTTGCCAGTGCCTCCGCAGTTGGTGCGGCTCTGTTCAGACCTACATAAGGGGTTTCAACCTCCGCACCAAATTTTTCCGCGATTCGTCCATGCAAAGTGCTGGCAGCTTTAACGCTAACTTGCTGACCAAGAACAGTTCGAAGAGCCAGGTCGAAGCCGTTAAAAGCACCGGGCACTCGCAAACCTTCGCGACCTTCTGCCAGCGCACCAAGATTCGCAGAAATCAGTGCAGGATCAGCTTGTGTGTCGAGCATTCGCTTACAGCGCGCCACGACATTAAGCAAAACAGGAGCAAGTGAAGTCGATATCTGAATCGAAAACGTTCTCTTCTCAGGGTTCTGGCGAATCGCTAACCAACCAGAATGTTTTCCAAATGATCCAGTACGTATATAAGTACCATCCTTCACCATCTCAACACCAGGACAAGCACGCCCTGCGAAGAACACCAGTAATCCCTGCCAATCGAAGGGCTCCCGGTATGTAACTTCGCAAACCAGATACGGAGTTTTGTGCTCCTTAACGCGTTTGCGCAGTTGAGTGGGGTTGAGATTGTAGCGGTCCAAGAACAGTGCATTAAATCTGCGTACGCTTGAAAAACCACTAGCGAAGGCAACTTCGGTGATCGGCAAACTGGTATCTGTTAACAATCGTTTTGCCAGTAAAAGTCTTTGCGTTTGGGCAATCTGAATCGGTGGAACACCGAATTCAGATTCGATGACGCGACGCAGGTGTCTTGAACTAATTCCCATCTCTGCAGACAAGCCCTCAATGCCGAGATCGGCAAGAGCGCCATCCTCAATCCTGTTCAAAGCGATGGAAGCCAACCGGCTGACGGAGTCGACCGAGGCATTGCCTGGCGCCAACTCTGGGCGACACCGAAGACAAGGGCGATATCCGGCGTTCTCAGCTGCTGCGGCGGTCGTGTAGAACGTGACATTCTTGAACATTGGTGTCTTCGCCGGGCACACAGTTCGGCAGTAAATCTTCGTCGATCTTACTGCGACGAAGAACGCCCCGTCGAAACGTGCATCGTGGGTGAGAAGAGCCTGATAACAACTTTCTGGATTTAACATAATTCCATCCTAGCGGATAGCATCGTACCAGACTCGCCATTTTCGGACGTTGATAGTTGGCAGTTTTAATCAGTTACAAGATCGGCACTTGCGGGCGATTTGCTCGTGGATTCAAGTGCGAGCAACGGCAGTGTAAAACAAAAACTAGTACCTTCACCAACTTTGCTTTCTGCCCAGATGCGCCCACCGTGCACTTCGACAAAGGCGCGACAAATCGTCAGACCAAGCCCCGAACCCTTTTCTTCGGTACCATGCACCTGATGGAACCGTTCGAAGATCTTTTCTATCTCTTCTGGTGGAATGCCCTTTCCCTGGTCTTTCACCGCAATTTTTATCATGTCATTTTCGGCACTGGCTGTGACATCGATGGTTCTATCTTTCGGGGAAAATTTGATCGCATTACCAACTAAATTTATCAAGATACGATCGATCTTGTCGCCATCACCATTGGCAATCAGCCTCGTCGGGTGCATATTCAATTTGACACCTTTTGCTTCTGCTATTGCAGCAACCGAGTCCGAACATACGCTGAAATTCTTGTCGAGTAGACAGGCAGTGAAATCAATAGACATCTGACCTGATCTAATTTTTTCCATGTCCAGCAAATCATTGACTAGTAAAGCAAGCCTGTTGACGCTGCGCTCTCCGACCTCGAGATAATGAGCCTTTCGTTCTTCCGTTTCGGTCTCTCGTCTATTGATCAGAATTTCAAAAATATGTCCAAGCGTCGTCAGAGGTGTGCGTAAATCATGCGTCACCATGTGAACGAGTTCCTGTCGAAGGCGCTCAGCAGCGCGTCTTTCGCTCATGTCATGGATTACGCAAAACGTCGAACGTTCCTTTTCAGACCATTGTGTGGACCACAAAGTATCGATAGCCTGCCCATCTTTATGTCGCATCCGTACTTCAAATGAAGAAATATCGTTTCGTTCGCGCAACCCTGCAACGAAGCTTTGCGCGACATCCGCCGGCTCGGCAATCACATCTATGACACGAGTGCCGTACAGTTCGTCTTTAGTAAATCCGAGCAATGCAAAGGCAGCGGGATTGACGTCAGTAAACTTGCCCTTACTAATCGAACAAATCAAGTCACGTGCGTAATCAATTACAGCACGTTCCTTTTGGGAAGCATCTTCGAGCGCATCAGCCATTTTGTGAAACGTATGATCGATTTTGGCAATTTCATCATTCCCCTTCATCTCAGGATGAAGAGGACGATTCGTCGCCAGTCGCAGGTTGTTATCAATCAGTCTGTTCAACCGCAATGAAATACTGATCGCTAAGGCGAAGCCAATCAGCGCAGTGATCAGCATTGTGATACCACTACCCCATAATGCAACTTGCTGAAAACGCAACCTCGCCTGCGCTTGCGCTTCGGTACTCTGACGAGCTATTCGTTGATATTTATGCGTCAAATCAGAAAGGCGTCCATACAGTATGTCTTGCACCTGATGGCCCAGTTGCTTCCAGAGCATGTTCTGAAGATTCTCATCGCCATTGGCTTGGGCGACCTTCATCTGTTTCGCTAAAGCAAACGCCATCATTTGATCACGTTGAATTGAAATGATCTCTCGATTCAAAGCAGGTTCCGACTTACTTAGATCATCAATCACTTTATATTCAGCTTGAGTGCGAAGAATCAGCGCATCCATTTCTTCGAGACTGGTCGCTTCAAGCTGATACATGTGTCCCATTTTTGACACCGTCTCGAACTGTTCAGCATTCAGTTTGGTGATGCCGTCGGCTAACAATTTAGAGTGCTCGGCAATCTTCAGTTGCGCTTCCGCCTCAGATTGCAAGCTGCTCATCCAGGCAAGCAAACCTACTTGCAAAGCTAACGGCACAATTACCAGAATCACTACTTGAACAGAGACTCGCAAAGATCGCATTTTTCTACGGCGTTTTTCTGTCGGTTCTAACCGGGGAAGGCGCTCGGGATTCAGCGTTGGATTCTGCGTTGATACTTTGTCCTGTCTCAATTATTGTCGTCTGCATCTTGGCCAGTAAAGATTGCGCTTGGGCCCGTTCGAACTGTCTTTTATCTTTCAATTTTCGCAGCAACGGCAGTAATGATGATATCGGTGACAACGCTGGTTCTTCATGGGGATGCTGCATACAATACGATAGCACCCCGGTGAATCCTACCATGAGCATGGACAGCACCGCCCATAGTGAACTCCAGAATTTGGCAGACATCGGAGAAACCAGAGCAACAGCGGTGGCATCGCTTGCATCTGACATGGCACCATTCAATCCGATCGATGCTTCCGTGATCTGCTTCACGTCCAACAGTGAGTTGAAGGCAACGTTCAGTGCCACGAACAGTACCAGAAGCCGAGCGTCACGCGCAGAACTCTGAAAGGCGAAGATCACGAATGCCAGGGTGAGAAACATCGAAATAATGATGCCGGTGTGGTCCGTCATCAGTTTTGGTGCGCTGTAGCAAATAAAAAATGCAATCAACAACAGAATGACGTTCGACGTCTTCCAAAAGCGGGACACGAGAATTAGCACACAACTAAAAAACGTAGCGCCTAGATATCCAGCTTGCCCGATGATAAATGGATCGCCGCCAAGACAATTAGTCCATCCGGCAAGTTCCTTCCCAGGCAAAATCGTCATCGATTGAACGGTTCCGCCAGTGCAGAGGCAGGCGATCACATGCCCCATCTCATGCAGAAAAGTTGTGAAAAGGTCGAGTGGCGCCATAATCAGCTGAACGGAAGGCTGATCTCTGAGCAAAAACAACAGAACCGAAATCGTGACAATCCAGGAGGCTCCGGGCACTCCGGAGCGGCTACTCTTATGTTGATGCTGCATAGGAGGCATATCACCTAGATTATGGGTGATGGTTGCCAAGAGGGCAAGTTTTGAGGCAAGATTTTAGATTCCAAATTCCAGCACAAATCTGTCAAAATAGACGATCGAATCAAACAGAGACTGAGGATCGAGGATTATGGCGCACAAAATAGAGAAAACTGACGAAGACTGGAAGAAAGAGCTGACGCCTGAGCAATACCAGATTGCTCGCAAAAAGGGTACCGAGCGAGCGTTTACTGGCAAATACAACGATTGCAAAACCGCTGGCACATACAAGTGCGTTTGCTGCGGAGAAGAATTGTTTAGCTCAGACAACAAGTTCGACTCTGGCTCTGGCTGGCCGAGCTTTTGGCAGCCACTCAGCGAAGACAACGTCTCGACCGAGACCGACACAGCCTTTGGCATGATTCGCAAAGAGGTCACATGCAAAAGCTGCGGCGCCCATCTGGGACACGTCTTCGACGATGGTCCGAAGCCGACCAATCTCCGCTACTGCATTAATTCAGCCTCTCTAGATTTAGACGAAAAGAAATAGCGAAGGGGCGTTGAAGCCGGTCCCGGCCGGGTAAAACCTAAACGAGGGCAGCCCCGTGCTCTCAACGAAGCCCTTAAGATGGTGAATAAATGGGCAATACCATATTGCTCGCTGATGCCGATCATCAATTAGTGACCATGCTCAAATCTCTGCTTTCCGGCAGAGGATACGTGCCGACGCATGCAGAAAGCGGTCGCGAGGTTTTGGAGCAGATCGGCAAGGAATGTCCGTCTCTCGTAATCGTCGGAGAACAGCTCTCTGACATCGACGGCATCGGCATGATTGTAAAAATCAGAAAGTCATATCCTGATGTAAAACTAGCATTCATCGCAAATGAATGGCGCGAAGCTAATCTTTATCAACAGCTGACGAAGGATTTTCGTGTGGAGCTGATTGTTCACCGCCCCCTCAAGCCTTCGTTGTTCGCCGCTCAAATCGACAGTCAACTAAAAAATCAGCAAGCCATTAAATTGTCTTCCGGTAGTGACCAGGAAGAGAAAACATTTCTGACTTTGCGGGCTCGTTTTGCAGAGGTCTTACCGACAAGATTGGCTTTGATTTCAGACGCCATCGAGCTCGCCACCACGGACAATACCAATCAAGATTTGACGGCGGAAGCGCGCAGACTGGCGCACAATCTAAAAGGAACCGCCAGCTCATGCGGATTCGAGTTAGTTGGAGAGGCGGCCTCCCATTTAGAGCGTGCTCTTGTACAAATACAGACCAACGAAATCGATGACATTCTCGAAGCGTGGGGCGAAGTGATGTTGCTTTTCGAAGCAGTTTCGCACCAGGCTCAAACTGAATTAAAAAACAACATTCCCACTCAAAATCAACTGGAACAGCTGGCCGACGATTCGGCAATGGCAAAGGTGTTGTTAGTCGGATCGGAATTCCTCACCGATGGGAAAGAAGCGCTGCAAAATGGACTGCCAATCAAAGTAATCACATCTCCATCAATCCACGACGCCCTGGAAAAGGCTACTGCCACCACCCTTGATGCCGTGATAATCGATATGGACAGCGACCCGAAAGAAGCAATTGCGCTAGCACGCGAATTGCGCGGAATGAACGGCTATGAGTCACTGCCCCTCGCATTTATCGCCAAAGGCGCTGCGCCTGAAGATCGCATCGAAACAACTCACGCGGGCGCTTCGATTTTCCTCGACAAACCGTTAACTGCAAATGCGTTAAAGGAGGGAATCGAATACCTTTTAGGCGTTCGCCAGGGCGGACGCTCGCGAGTATTGATCGTTGATGACGACGAAGATTTTTCCAGCATCATCGCTCATGCTCTTGGCAAAGAAGGGATGTTGGTCAAGGTTTTGAACGATCCATCTGCCGTTCTTCCAGCGATGGAAGTTTTCCTTCCAGATCTGGTTTTGCTCGATGTGTTAATGCCCGGAATCAGCGGATACGACGTCTGCAGAATGCTGCGCGGCAGTTCACGTTGGCAAGATGTGCCGATTTTGTTCTTGACTGCACAGACTGAGTTGGATGCTCGGCTTGCCGCTTTCGATGCGGGTGGCGACGACTACCTACCAAAGCCTGTCGCTCCTGTTGAGTTGCTGACTCGGGTCAAGGTGCGACTGGAAAGAGCGAGGTTGCTGAGAGAACGCGCCGACCGAGATATTCTTTCGGGTTTGTTCTTGAGAAGGGCATTTATGGAGCAGTTAAATGCCTTAATTTCGGAATCAGAACGCTACAAACTTGTGTTCACACTGGCTTTGCTGGACGTCGACCACTTCAAAAAAGTAAATGACACATATGGGCACTTGGCCGGAGACAGAGTCCTCGCTCATCTGGGACAATTACTAAAACGTAGATTCCGAGTTGAAGATTTACGTGGACGCTGGGGTGGCGAAGAATTCATCGTCGCTTTTCGTCATGAGGGCAAAGAGACTACAATTGGAGCACTAGCGCGGGTGCTGGAGGAGTTACGGACTACGGATTTCAACGGTGACCATGACGAAGTTTTCCACGTCTCGTTCACTGCCGGAATGTCCAGTTTTCCGGAGGATGGAAGAACTATTGAAGATCTCGTGCACGTTTCAGACCAGAGATTGTATCTGGGCAAAGAGTGCGGACGGAATAGAATAATTGGTAATGGTTGAGGCAAGAAAATGGCTAGAGTGCTGTTGGTAGAAGACGACGAATCGCTTTCGGAAACTGTAAAACAGTGGCTTGTATTTGAGAAGCATCTGGTCGAAACTGCTGCGACAGGATATGACGCAGTCGAACAGCTGCGGTTCGGCGAATTCGACATTGTCTTGATGGATTGGCAGCTGCCTGAGATGACGGGCATCGAGATTTGCAAGCAGTATCGTGCTGGCGGAGGCAAGACGCCGATTATGATGTTGAGCGGCAATGACTCAGCGGCGGAACGGCAGATGGGGTTGGACTCCGGAGCCGATGACTATATGCGCAAACCATTTAAACTGAAGGATCTTTCTGAGCGTATGACAAAATTGATGAACACTGTCAAACCAGGGTAACCACACACGTGCACCATTCCTGGTGCGAAAATTTCAAGTTAGCAATTTAGATTTAAACAACAAGCATTTTAACTGGTATCACGTCTGGCGCGCAGCCGCCGGCATTGCAAGGGCGCTAGTCCATGAAATTAATTGACAACTAACACTAACGCTGTTATATTCTGATCGCCCTACCATAACCAATTTACCAGTCTAGCTTGAGCCGGTCTGCGCCACTCCTGTTTCGCTTTTGCGACACAGGAAGTTAGTGCCATCGCTAAGAACTAGAAATGCAAAGGTCCAGCAAATGTCCAGACCACAAGCACTAGAGAACTTCCAAATGCAGGCGCCGAACAAAGGTCCTGATTTGTTCTTACATGCTTTCGGTGACCTGCTCCCGAAAGCTGCTTACTCAGCACCACGAGAATTACCGGCATCACTCAATTTCTCCGGTGACATCTATGGCGGCGCTATCGACGCCATACCTCCTGCCACTGCCGACCAGCTTCGTCCCATATTCGATAAAGCAACGGGTGTTTCAGTCACAACTCCTGCCGAAAACGCCAAGAGCGGTCAGCAGCCCGATTTCTTCCTTGGTGAAGATGGAAAGTTGAGACCTAATCCTGACAAGAAAACTCCTAATAAGGATGGCTCGATCAACATCGAGCTTCAGACTAAAAACAAAACAGAAGTGGATGGAAAGAAACTGGCCGACAAACTGCAGAAGGCAGCAATCAAGGACTTAATCAACTACTTTACTAATAACAACAAAGGTCAGAAGGTTCCACAAGACTGGTTAGACCAACTAGCAAAGGAACCTGACTTGCCACCAGCACCGGTGCCAATTGAGACTCCTCAGCCAGAAGCTCCTGTAGCGCCGACCCAAGACGTACCGCAGCAACCTACGCAATCCGCGCCCTCTGACTCGGGTTCACCCAGTCCGAGTGCCGGTTCGGATAGTGGCGGTGGCGGAGGTGGTGGCTCGTCCGGTGGTGGCGGCGGTGGTGGCGATTCCGGCAGCCGGGGTGGCGGTGGCGGCGGCGGTTCGTCTGGTGGTGGTGGCGGTGATTCGGGCGGCGGCTCTCGTTCATCAGGTGATGGTGGCGCTGCGGCATCCCATGCACCAAGAGCCGATGTTTCAGATTTGCAACCGTTGAAAGATGTTCCAAGCCCAACTCCTAACGGCGGAGGCTTAGCACACTTGCAAGAGGCTATCGACCGAGCCAATAGCGGTGGCGCTCCAATAAGCGTTCTACAGTATGGCGACTCACATGTAGCTGGTGGAACTTACCCTAAAGCAATTGAGGACTCGCTCAAAGCACTGGGACCAGTGCAGTATGACACGATGGCAAAATCCGGTATCAGCGCCAACTATCCACTGCAAGACACAGCTAATTGGCTAGACAAACCGATTCAGAAAGACAATCCTGAC
>JBBQFO010000194.1:0-8678 GCA_038322035.1 Candidatus Obscuribacterales bacterium | reverse complement strand
AAGGCACTCTCGGGAACGAACGCATTTGGTCAGAGCAACAAGAATGGCAGTCTCTCTGTCACTAACCATAGCGGCGACGTCCAACTTGACGGGCGCCGCGCAGGCACCGGCAGCGGTTGTGCCGGGCTCGGTCGAACAGACACAGGTGATGCCTAGGCCTCTGCCGACGCCCCCGTTAGCGCAACCTTCAATCCCACCCAGCCAACCGGCGCCGTTATCGTTTCTAGACATAAGCAACGGCGGGTTTGGAAAAGTCGACCTGGAGATAGACGACGCCCATCTGCAAAATTCCTCGATCGACAAGTTGCACGTCTCTGCTGCCAACCTGGACATGAGAGCAGGCACCGTCAAAGGGCTTGCCATCAACGTTAGTGGCGGACACTTCCCCATGTTTGTCTTTGATCAACTCAGCCTCAACGCAATCGGAGACATGGCTTTCGATTCAGCGTTGATGAAAAATGACAAGGTTCTGCAGTTCAAGACGCCCATAGACGCAGAAGTATCGGCTGTCATCAGTCAACAGAGTTTGAACGCTTTTTTGGGCGCGCCGCAAACCCTTGAACGACTATCCGTTACGGCGAACAAGAAAGTCGGCATGCTGGCCAGCTTATTGGGCGCCAATGCCTCCAATTTTGGTATCACTCTCAACGGTGCCAACGTCACCCTGCAAAAACAAAATCGCATCTCATTCACCACCCAGGCCAACATTGGCATGGGCGGAACGGCTATGCCTATGCCGTTAGAATTGAATGCGAAACTCGGTCTCGAGAACGGTTGGATAGCCGTGAGCGACACTCATCTGAACACAAACGGCAGTGAAATCTCTCCGACCTTGTCAGAGATGCTTGTCAAAAGAGTGAACGGCTTGGCAAGCTGGGGCAGCAAATCTGATGATATTCAGTTCAGCTTTACTGACTTGAAAGTGGTGCCGGGTAAGCAATTTAGCCTCAAAGGCACAGCAAAAATCAGTCGACTGCGCTTCGGGCAACAACTTCCAACAGTCGTTCAACCACTTCCACCTCCGACCGAATAATTCCCGCCCATATACTTTAGGGATGTTGGGCGGTTATTCTAGGATAGTTTTGAGACTGGTATCACTTTTAGTAGAAAACGAGTGTGAATGCACAAGCGACGCGACAATCGGCAATTCGATCAACTCAGACCGATAAAATTCACCAGAAACTTCACCAAAAACGCTGACGGCTCAGTGCTTGTCGAATTTGGTGACACCAAACTTTTCACCACAGCCAAGATTGAAGAGCGCGTTCCCGCCTTTTTGATCGGTAAAGGCGAGGGCTGGATCACAGCCGAGTACTCACTTTTGCCGGGCTCCACACTTCAACGTTCACAACGAGAAGTGACACGTGGACAGCCTTCTGGTCGCACAAACGAAATTCAGCGATTGATCGGACGCTGCATGCGAGCCGTTGTCGATCGCAGAGCCCTGGGCGAACGCACGATCACTCTCGACTGCGACGTACTGCAAGCTGATGGCGGCACGCGAGTAGCCGCAATTAGTGGCGGATTTTTAGCACTATATGACGCCCTCTTGAAGCTGCGAAAGTCAGGCGTGTGGGACGATCTTCCGTTGCTCGAGCACATGGCGGCAGTAAGTGTCTGCCAGGTCAAAGGTGAGCTTCTGCTCGACCCCAACTATAATGAAGACTCGCAAGCGGACATGGATAGCAATATCGTCCTGACCGAGTCCGGCAAGGTGCTCGAATTGCAGATAACTGCTGAAACAAAACCATTCGACAACAACAAGCTGCCTGAGTTGATGACTCTTGCTGAAAAGGGCGTCAAAGAAATCATCGCCATGCAATATACGGCTCTAAAGCAGCGCTAATTTCGATCCCAATTTGGCAAACTCTGTCGCATGGCCGAGGGATATTTTCCGTAACTTAAAATTGCGGTCAATTTCGCACTGCAAACTTTGTTCATTCACTGTTGAGACGAGCCCGGCGTATGACTTACAGCCAGTGTGTTTTTGGCGCGTTGGCAAAGCGAACAAAAATTCATGTTCCGCGCTTCTGACAACGACTGCGCTACGCTTAAACTAGAGGTCAAGAGCGGGTCGAAAACAAGGCATCACGAGATTCAAATGAGTAGCGACGGATTCAATCCAATTAGCGAAGCGTTCAGCGACGTCACGGTCGGCAAGATTCTTGCCTCCTGGTGGCGAGTATTTTGGCGCATCCAGAGAATCCAGGGTTACAAAGCTGCCATGCGAGTCTTCCCCATCGTTTGGATGATCATCTACTCAGTTCGCGGATTCTCGCAGCATCACACGCAGGAATTCGAGAGGTTGAAGGATCGTTCGGACAATCGAGATCCTGAAGAAATCGCCCTGACCAGCGACCAGTACGATCAACTGCGCATCCTTGGTCGCAATCTCTGCAAACAGCTGAGCGACCTTGGTCCTACCTTTATAAAAATCGGTCAGACCCTTTCGACTCGTGCCGACCTCGTTCCGCTTCCAGCCATGCTCGAGTTGTCAGTTCTACAGGAGAATGTCGAATCATTCCCGACCGAACTTGCCCGACAAATCATTACTCGCGAACTCGGCGCAGTGCCTGAAGAGCTTTACGCCTCCTTCGACTCGGTGCCGATCGCGGCCGCGAGCCTTTCTCAAGCTTATCGAGCCGTCCTCAGAGACGGTCGCGATGTCGTCGTCAAAGTGCAAAGACCGGGTCTGCCAAACATTATCGCTGCGGATGTGCAGATACTTGCTGCCGTCGCCGATGAGGTGATGACTTATCCAAACCTCTGCCGCCACACTGATTGGCCAGGTGTTGTGGATGAATTCGCACGCACAATTTTTGAAGAAATTGACTACATCCGCGAAGGACGAAATGCCGATCGGTTCAGACATAACTTCCGAAACGTAGACCGCATCTGCATTCCACGCATTGTCTGGAAATTGACAGGCAGACGCGTGTTGACTATTGAATACATCCCTGGCGCTCGCATATCTGACTTGGATGCGATTCGAGACAGCGGTATGACTCCTGATGAGATTACCAGAATCGGCGCCGACTTTTACTTGCGTCAACTGCTTGAAGATGGCTTCTTCCATGCCGATCCGCATCCCGGAAACATGCGCTTGATGCCGGACGGTCGGATCGGCATCTTCGACTTCGGCATGGTTGGTCGTCTCACACCTGAATTGAAGCAACATCTGGTCAGCGCGCTTGTCCACGTCATTCAGCGTGACTACAGAGGTCTGATTGATGACTTCGTAGGCATGGGTTTCTTGAACACCGATGTGGATAGAGGCGCGCTTTTCGCCGACCTGTCACCGATAATCGAAACTCGTTTTGCTGAAGGCATGAACAAAGTTCGTTTCAGAAAAATGCTCTTCGACTTCTCCGAAGTTTGCTACCGCTATCCTTTCCGCTTACCGACTGACTTTACATACGTGATGCGGGCTTTGTTGACGCTCGAAGGGGTGGCTCTTTCGATCAATCCGCAGTTCAACTTTATCGACGCGGCCATGCCTTATGCTCAAAGACTTCTGCTCAAGAACAACGCCATCATCGGCAATGCCATCGTCAAAGAAGTGTTCACTGAAGGAAGATTCAACCCCCATGCGGCTATTAAGCTGTTCAAAGCGGCGGCGAAACTTTCCAGCATTGTCTAGGTGATGGAATACTTATCCAAGAATCTGTTTCACATAGTTGCATACGCTTGCGTAGTCTTCATAGTGATGTAATAATTCCAGAGCGTTAAGCAAGACCAACGGCGTCCCATGGTGAGATCACCACTGAGGGCGGCCTTGTGCGATTAAATCGACTGGAGTTTTTGGGAATCAGGCATATCATAGTTTTGAGCCGAATTCAGCAGCAGGCTCAGTAGGTTACTGAAGAGATCTTGTCAGACAAATCTCCACACGTCAGGTAACGATACAACAAGTATGGCGCTCAGCTTATCCTCAAACCACACCGGACATTCGACAGATAGTTGCGATCACTGCTCTACAGCGCTCGAAATCACTGCCCGATTCTGCGGAGAGTGTGGAGCTCCAGGCAGGGCGCGCCACTCGCACCAACCGTCATCTGATAACAGAAATTTTGCTCAGTCATTCGCGGCACACCGCTCTCCCGGCCCGATGCTTCAGTCGGCAGAACACGCGAGCGGTGCCAAGACTCAGGTGCTACAGCGAGCACCGCAAATAGCACCTTCATTCGCTAAGCCTAAAACTGATGTTCCTCAAGAGCTGAAAGAAGAACTAGCCAAACTGATTGTGCTCCTGGCACGAGAACGAATTTTCCTCTATATGCACTGCGGCATTTTTCTAACTGCAAATCTTTTCGGCTTCTACGTTGCTATGCGCTGTTATAACGGCTTCATCGGCGACGAAGTGACCAAGCTGATTATGTCATTGACACCACTACTGTTCATCAACGCCATTGCATTGGCTTGCCTGGCACCAATCAAAGGCACTAAGCGCGAGATTGCGCGATTGAAAGAGCAGCTCACCTTCGTTAAGTTCCAAATCGAATACCGCAACGTATTTTAGATCTGAAACGCGCCAAAGCTTTTCACGCCTCGCGTCGCGTAAACTTGGTCCTAGTTTTCAGCGTATGCTTCCACTGGTGGGCAACTGCAGATCAGGTTGCGGTCGCCGTAGGTGTTGTTGATTCTGCCGACTGGAACCCAGAACTTGCGATCTTTGAGCCATGGCAGTGGATATGCCGCTTTCTCGCGAGAGTAGGAGTGCTTCCAGTTGTCGGCGACGACTTCGTGCATTGGGTGCGGTGCGTTTTTCAAGACGTTGTCGGTCTTGTCCGCTTTGCCGTCGCGGATTTCTTGGATCTCGCCGCGAATGTTTATCAACGCGTCGCAGAAGCGATCGAGTTCGGCTTTGTCTTCAGATTCAGTAGGCTCGATCATCAACGTTCCAGCAACTGGGAATGAAACTGTCGGAGCGTGGAAACCATAGTCCATCAGGCGCTTAGCAATGTCTTCCACTTCGATGCCGTCCTTCTTGAACTCGCGCATGTCGACGATCATTTCGTGGGCGCAACGACCGTTTCTGCCTTGATACAGAATCGAGAATTGCTCTTCCAAACGCGCCTTCATGTAGTTGGCATTTAGAATAGCGATCTTCGTAGACAAGGTCGAACCTTCTTCGCCGAGAAGCATCAGGTAACCGTACGAGATCAGTAGGATGCTAGCGCTGCCCCATGGAGCCGCAGAAACGGCATGGATAGCTTTCTCGCCACCGCATTTCACAACCGGGTGTGATGGCAGATATGGTGCCAGTTTCTCATTGACGCAGATTGGCCCCATTCCAGGTCCACCACCACCGTGCGGAATTGCGAATGTCTTGTGCAAGTTGATGTGGTTAACGTCCGCTCCGATCAAGGCGGGGTTGGTCAAGCCAACTTGCGCATTCATGTTGGCGCCGTCCATGTAAACCAGTCCACCATGCTTGTGCACGATGTCGCACACTTCTCTGATGCGTTCCTCATAAATCCCGTGGGTTGACGGATATGTGACCATCAAGCAGGCGAGGTCATTCTTGTGTTCCTCAGCCTTGATCTTCAGATCGTCCACATCAATGTTTCCATCCGCATCGCTCTTCACGACGACCACTTTCATACCGGCAAACACTGCACTGGCAGGATTGGTGCCGTGAGCAGATGCTGGAATCAGAGCGACCGTACGATGACTGTCAGCGCGGTCTTTGTGATACGCCATGATCACCATCAAGCCGGCATATTCGCCTTGAGCACCAGAGTTAGGCTGCAACGAGCAGGCTGCGAAACCCGTGATTTTGCACAACATGTTTTCGAGTTCGCGAATAACTTGATGATAGCCATGCGCTTGTTCCGAGGGAACGAATGGGTGCAGGTATGAGAAGCCAGCAAAGCTGACGGGAATCATTTCGCTCGCAGCGTTCAGTTTCATGGTGCAGGAACCCAACGAGATCATCGATGTGTTTAGCGCCAGGTCTTTGTTTTCCAGCGATTTCAAATAACGCATCATCTTCGTTTCCGAGTGGTGCGAATTGAAGACTGGATGAGTGAGAAAAGGCGATGTGCGTTTTAACGACGCTGCGATCTGTTCCGAACCATGCTTATGTTCCGGCTTGGCAGCGCGCGAGCCTACAACTTCAGCGAACGCGGAAACAATATCGTCTACATCTTTCGGTGCTGTGGTCTCATCCAAAGCGATACCGACGCTTCCATCAGCGAAGTAACGGAAGTTGATCTCTATCGCTTCCGATGCCGATTTCAACTTGCTTTGGAATTGAGCGTCCTTTTTCGCCGGCACGATGTGCAAGGTGTCGAAAAATGATTCATTTGTCTGTTTGAAACCGAGCTGCTCCAAGTGATCGCTAAGGCAAACGGCTTGCTTATGAACTTTTGCCGCAATCTCCTTCAATCCATTCGGTCCGTGATACACCGCATACATAGCAGCGATGTTCGCCAACAGCGCTTGTGCCGTGCAGATATTAGACGTCGCGTTCTCGCGGCGGATATGCTGTTCCCGCGTTTGCAACGCCATTCGATAAGCTTGATTGCCATGCGAATCAACTGAGACACCGATAATTCTTCCCGGCATGACGCGCTTGTAACTTTCCTTTGTCGCAAAAAAGGCCGCGTGCGGTCCGCCGTAACCGAGCGGAACGCCGAAACGCTGAGCGGACCCTACGCAAACTTCCGCACCCATTTCGCCGGGCGACTTGAGCAAAGTCAGAGCGAGAAGATCGGAAACCAGGACCACCTTGATGCCGGCTTTGTGCGCTTTTTCGATCCACTGCGTGTAGTCTTCGGCCGTGCCATCGCCGTCGGGATATTGGAGAATGGCGCCAAAGTAGCCGTTGCCGAAATCAAAATCATGCAGATCGGCAACATTCATCTCAATTCCCAACGGCGCAGAGCGCGTTGTCAGAACATCGATGGTTTGCGGAAAAAGTTTGTTCGAGAGGAAGAACTTTGTCTTCTGTTTTTCCTCTTCTTCTCTCGAGTGGAACAGCATTGTCATTGCTTCCCCAGCGGCTGTCGATTCATCCAACAGCGACGCATTGGCAATTTCCATTCCGGTCAAATCGCAAACCATTGTCTGGAAATTCAAAAGCGATTCCAAACGACCCTGTGCCATCTCAGCTTGATACGGCGTGTACTGCGTGTACCAACCGGGATTCTCGAAAAGATTGCGGAGAATGACGGGCGGTGTCACTGTGTTGTAGTAGCCCATGCCGATGAAACTGCGGAAGATCTTATTCTTTCTCGACAGCTTTCTTGCGTGGCTGAGATACTGATATTCATTCATCGCTTCGGGCAGCCCGAGCGCGCCTTTCATGCGAATTGATTCGGGAACGACCGAACTGATGAATTGATCCAGCGACCCCGCGCCCACAACAGACAGCATTTCGGCAATCTCTTGCTCGCTTGGTCCGATGTGTCTCGCGGCAAAACCGGTCGGAACGACAGATTTCTGCGAATGCTGATCGGCTTCACGGTCGCTGCCGGTTTTCTCCTGAATCATCAACTTTTCCATTTGCTTTTCGGATCTCCTTACGAATTCAATTCGGTTTAGGCCACTAGTGCTCGAATATATTTTGCCAACCGCGCAAATCCATTTCGCAAACGATAGGAAGCGCCTGGAATAAGCGTTCCGCCAGATGCATCCGATCTTCGCGCTCGAGCAGATAACGCAATTTCGTCTGCAATGCATGCAAATTGCGCACATCATTAGCGGCGTATTCGAGTTGCGAATCGGTCAAATCAGGCTTTGCCCAGTCGCTTGATTGGTCGGTTTTATCCATTTCCAAACCGAGCAACTCACGTGTCAGGTCCTTCAAACTGTGTCTATCGGTATAGGTTCGTACAAGTTTCGAAGCGATCTTGGTGCACCAGATCGGATTGACCGTGGCGTTGAGATAGTGCTTCATCACAGCCACATCGAAGCGCGCAAAATGGAAGAGTTTCATAACGTTGTCAGCTTCCATCAATTTTTTCAAATTGGAATTATCACGCGGCAGATCGCTCAGATGCTGGAAACGCACGAAGGTAACCAAACCCTCGTCGTCGCAAATTTGAACAAGACAGAGACGATCGCGATGCACAATCAACCCGCGAGTTTCGGTGTCAACTGCTATGCACTGCTTCGTCAAATAATGATTGAGCCGTTCTTCCGGTAAGTCATGCTCGAACAGTTCCGGCTTACGATGCTTCAACACAACCTCTGTAGACACTTTCGTCTCCTTGATTGATGCCGCTACCGACGATCTCATTAGAGAATGCTGCCGATTCTGCTTTGAGCTTGGCTGAGCAGACTGTTCGCGGACTTATCCCTGTACATTATAGTCTCTTGCGAACGCGCTCTGATGGCTCATTTCGAGTTATAAAGCGACCTTAAAGAAGGAATAGCAATTGGCAACCTAGTCGTCCTTAACGCAGTAGGCATCGCGGAGCAGCTCGCACAGATGCATGACCTGCACGGGCACTCGACGGTGTTTGACGCCGGCCTTGATTTGCAGCATACAGCCAGGATTGGTCGTAACTACAGTGTCCGCGCCACTTTCCTTAATCAAGTCCATCTTGCGATTCAGTACTTCCATGCTCAGTTCAGTGTGTAGCAGGTTGTATATACCGGCGCTGCCACAGCAGTGCTCAGCTTCACGCAGTGGGATAAGTTCAATTTTATTTGGGCTGACGGCATTCACA
>JBBQFO010000193.1:0-8684 GCA_038322035.1 Candidatus Obscuribacterales bacterium | reverse complement strand
GATGCGACGACATGTAGCGCGCGAGCTCTTCCATCGTGCGCACTTCCCCGCCGATGCGCGGCGTGTCGGAGAACAATTTGATCAGGTCCCAGGAACCGTAGGCGATCGAACTGCTGTGGTGATAGGCACCGCCCGTGCTGCCTGAGAGACCGAGCAGATAGTTGCGGAATTCGTCAGCGCGACGGACAAGCGATTGCACAGCGCGTGTCTGCAAATCGGTGTGGTTCATACAAAACTCCTGCCACAAAGTGGCTTTGGTTGGTTGGTTGATTTGATGCAACGACCGAAGACAAGGCTTTCTTGGCTTCGGGAATTTAATCTGGTACTAGCGACCGCCGAGGACACCCATCTGCGTTGGCGCAATTGAGTAATCTTCTGTAGGCATCTGCATGTAGGCCGGGTCGATCGGCTCACGGATGTTTTCTTGCGCGGTGTGACGTTCCTTGACCACTTCAGTGTCGTCCAGGTTGTGGTACTTCACCAAGTCGAGTGTGCCGTCGGGGCGCAAGACTTTGAGCACTCCCTCGAACCGGTACTCTGTCGCTTTGTCGGACGGCAAGCACACCATATATGGTGTGTTCTCTTTCGTGTAGAGAATACGACGCGTCACAGCTCCCGTCCGGTCCACATCCTCAGTCGAGAATATGCGCCAGTCCGAGAACTTGGCTGCGGCGCCAACACGAGTGCGAAATAGCAGCAAATTCTGACGCCAGACAACGTTGCCTGTCGTGTCATGATGCCCGATTACGATTGTCTGGGGATTGCGCACCCAAGTTTGTTCGATGCTGCTGTCGGGTCGATAGACAATAACTGTGGACTCGTAGTAGGCATGCTCCGCCTTGATGCGAATCTGCTTGCTGCCCGCGTAATAGACAGTCTTTGACTCCTTGTAGCCCAAGCTATCCTTGCTCGTGCTCAAGGTCGGGAATCCAGCTTCGTCGAAGCTATCGACTGTGAGCACGTCACCGCTGCGCGTTGTCTTTTGCTGCAACGCACCACTTGGCCAGTAAAACTCATCCCCGATGGTGTCACCGTTGAGAGCCAGTGTCAGGTGCCTGACCAACTGATGGGTGGCGCCGTAGAAGCTGCGTGAATAGGAGCCGTCGGGGTAACGTTCGCCGGTCATGACGACGGTCCCATTCGGCAGCTTTTGCTCTTCAGACCGAAGGTTGCGACCATCGGGCTGGTAGGTGCGCATGAGATAGAGTCCACCACCATCTTCTGGTTTGAAGAACTCTTCGCTACGCGTCATGACGCTGTTCTCGTAGAAGACTTTGCGCCTGTGGTCATTCGTCATCAAGACCTCGGCCCACAGAGGAGTCACCTTGTCTTCCGCATAGTGGACGATGCGCGTCTTTTCTTTGGCAGGACCGTCTCGCAAACGCACTTGCGTGCGCAGTTTGTCGGGGAAGGCTGACTCAGGGTCATCCTTCGAGTTGCAACCTGCAAGAAGTAGCAGGGTGCCAACGCAGGCAAATATAGCCCGCGCTAAAGTGAACTTGCTCATTGGTATTACCTCTCTGCTTGCATCCGATACGGATTTCCAACCCGCCTATGCAAGTGTTTTTCGAGCATTCACGAAGTACTATTGTGTTCGGAAAGAAGGTTGTGGATGAAAAGCGATAATTCAAGTGTTGGCCTGGCTCGGTTGTCCTATGGGCTAACGATTTTCCTCGGCGCTTTCCTGATGTTTCAGATTCAACCTCTGGTGGGAAAGGTTGTCACTGCTCAATTTGGTGGCGTGGCGGCAATCTGGTGCGTCTGTCTGATGTTCTTCCAAATCGCTTTGCTGGCCGGCTATCTCCTCACTTTCGCGATTACGAAGTTGCCGGTCAAGCAACAGTGTGTTGTTTACTGCGTTTTGATGGCAGCATCTGTGGCGCTCCTGAATGTGCCACCGGCGAGTGGATGGAGCGCATCGGCAAACATGCATCCAGTCGAAAACCTGCTCTTGCTGCTGACCGCGCACATGGCTGTGCCGTGTACTTTGCTCGCGACAATCAGCGGTTTGATGCAGAGCTTTTACGAGAACCAGAAACTTGGCGACCCATATCCGCTCTACGGTTTATCCAATATCGGCTCTATGACTGCCTTGCTGCTCTACCCGATTGTGGTGGAGCCTCTGCTTGGCGTCGACAAAGCTCTGTTTGTCTGGAATGCCGGTTACGTTGTGCTTGCTTGTTCTGCGGTACTTTCGACGTTTCTGATGTTCCGCAGAGCAGATACTCCAGCCCAAACCACCGAGGTGCTGGAGGATGAAAGACAGCCGGCGCCCGCAGACTATTGCTGGTGGGTCGGGCTCAGTGCACTGGCGACAGCAATCCTCATTGTCTACACGACGTACATCACTCAGGACATAGCGCCGGTGCCATTCTTATGGATTTTGCCGTTGTGCGTCTACCTGCTGGCTTTCATCATCTGTTTTGGCAAATCAAACGCATACCACCGCGCTTTCTATCTCTACGTCGGTCCCGTCTTCTGGCTGCTGGACCCGTTTGCCAGGCGAGTGCAAGTGTTGAACGTGCTCTGCGTTCTAGTCATGATCTTTTGCTTTTCCATGGTTTGTTGCGGCGAAATCATTCGCCGAAAGCCATCACCACGGTTCTTGCCTGCCTTCTACCTTGCCATCGCCTTCGGTGGCGTGCTGGGAGGCATGGCAATCAACTTGCTCGCTCCTGTAGCACTGGATTTCTATGCCGAGAAGTACGCGCTGATTTTTGTCATGCTCGGGCTTCTCTACTACGCGCACGCTAAAGATGGTCTGCTCTTGTTGCCCAACAAAGTCATGAACATGGCTTACGTCTGCGTGATGACATACTCCATCATGCTTCTGGACGGCTATCTCGTTTACTCTCTCACTAACAACGTGATTGCTCGAATGCGCAATTTCTACGGCTGCATCTCGGTCGTCGAAATCGTTGACGCTACTGTTCTAGCAAACGGCACCATCGTGCATGGCAGCCAGAACACAAATCCAGCCCGCAAACACGAACCAACCCAGTACTTTTCGCGAGAGACCGGTATCGGCTATCTGGACCAGGTTCTGAGGCGGAATGCTCCGGGGCAACCGATGCACTACGCGGTGGTTGGCCTTGGGGCTGGAACTATCGCTGCCTACGGTCAAGTCGGAGATACGATGCGGTTCTTCGAAATCGACCCCAAAGTCGAGACGGTGGCGCGGAAGTATTTCACGTTCTTGAGCGACTCACCGGCCCATGTCGATGTTGTAATTGGAGACGGTCGCAAGGAGCTCGAAGCTGACAAGTCAGCGAGCTACAACTTGCTGGTCATCGATGGATTCAACGGTGACGCTGTGCCTATCCACTTGCTCACAAAAGAGGCGATCAGTATGTACATGCAGCACGTCAAGCCAGAGGGCATCTGTCTCATGCATATATCCAATCGCTACCTCAACCTGGCTCCAGCAATCTCAAATGTTGCGCATTCACTGGGTTACTTGGCGACGTCGTTGAACGGAGATAACAGTCGCTATGTCGCCATCACTCGCGAGCCCATAAAACAACTTACCGATACCGGTTCGCAGTTCACCAGGCTGACAATTTTTCCAACACCGGAAGAAAAGGAGATTGGCGTCTGGACCGATGACTACAGCAACTTGTTCGCATCACTGGTGAGCAATCTCAAGCATGGCACGCACTGAAACGACGTCAAATCCAGACCGGCGGTGAAATTCCAAAAACACAGAGGCAGTGTTTCGATACTGGCGGCGAGGATAGTGCAGGAGTTATGAGGCTTTGGTGGTTCTTTAAAGTAGAGAGAGAAAATATACTCTCAGAGTACTTAAAGAGAATAAGAGCCTCAAGTTTCGACTTGTGAAGAGCTCTACTTAGCAAATCTACATCGTTCTGTCAGCTTGCGATAAGACGTTACATTTACGGTTATTACAGGTGGTGGCGCTCGAAGAAGTTCCAAATTTCTTCACTGGCGTTAATCTGGCGACTGGTTTTGCCGATGAAGGATTCGCCCAGATACTGCCAGCCAGCGGGCCAAGTGTGACCGCCGTTGCGAATGGAATAGAGCACTACTTCGTTGCGTTGGGTAGCGCCGGAAAACGTTTGCACGGTAACGATGGTGTCGTCATCCGCAACTAATTTTTCTTGTTCGACCGGTTCACTTTGGCTCGTACATTGATTTGCTTTCGTCCAGAACTGAATCGACTCCGCTGTCGAAACTACGGCGCCGCGCCTTTCTGAGCCGAGTTTAACGTCACCGCCTTTGTAAGGAACAATTGGATCAGTTTCGCCAAGCATGAAGAGAATCGGCACCGGTTGTGGTGGCGCCACTTTGTTGAATACCGGAACACTGACAGAGGCCGCGACTGACGCAATCGCCGCAATGCGCTCAGGAAGTGCGATCGCTAGGTCTTGTGAGAAGAAACCGCCGTTGGAAATTCCAGTTGAGTAAATTCGTGTCGGATCAATTTTGTACTCTCGCTCGAGTTCGTCGAGGAGCGCGCTGATGAAGGTCAGATCGCCTTTGCGATCGAATCCCGTCATGGTTCGTTGATCGCTCCAGTGTTTTTCCAAACCGTCTGGATAGACCACCACGAAAGAATGCGCGTCTGAGGTGGCTGTGAGTTTGCTGACGCGATGCATCATCGTTGCCTTTCCTCCGCCACCATGAAAGGCCAGCACAAGCGGCAGCGAGTCCGCATCTTCGTAACCGACGGGCAGATGAATGTAGTAGGTTCTGGAAACGCCGTCAACATCCAGGGTGCTGCGCTTCAAAATAGTCCGTGCCGTCATGCTAACAATGGCAAAATGCCATCACCTTTAGTGGCGTCCCTGAGCCGGTTTGGGAGCGCCTGAACGTGCATTCGAGGCTGGTTTAAGAGTGCCGGTTGGCGTTTCCGCTCCAGTCGGCGTTGTCGGATTGACTTGAATCGCCGGTGTAGCTTGCTTCGCTTTGAAGAACGCATAAATTTGATCGCTGTAAACCATGACGACCGCACTCACAATCAGCGTTCCCACAGCCCACAAAAAGAGCTTGAAGAAAAACCAAGTGCTTTGATCGAATGAACGTGCTTTGCTCTTAACGTCGTTGACAGTGGTTTTTTCGCCGTCATCAACCTTGCCCGCTTTCAAGTCCATGTTAGCGATGCGAGGTTTGATTTCCGCATTGTACTCAGCGTTGAGGTCCATCAGAACTTCCGGCGTTTGCGGCAAGTTAGGCAGCATCTGTACGACTTTGTTGGCTTCAATCCAAAGAGTTTGATTGACGTCGGTAATGTGTTGGCGACCTGGATCGAGAATGGCGTAGTTGCCGTCAGTGATGGAAAGCAGTTTGCGAATCGCTGGATAGCCGGTTTCGTCTGAATTGTTGATTCTGCCGCCCAGAATGTGTCCGCTCGAGAAAGACACTCTTCCTTGCAGGTCGCTGTCAGATGAGGAGATTCGCAGAATTGGATTTTGCAGATTCTTCAAATCGATAACGGTCTGGATGACTTCGCTCATCCCTTCTTCAGGCGTAATCTTGCCTTCTATGATGATGTCCACTTATACCTCTTCCAAAGAGTTCACGAGAGGGCTTGATCGGCGGATTCCAGTGTTCGAATGTCACGCGGTTAGCCGTTCGTGCAGCGGCTATCTTTCCGGTTTTTAGTCTACCAGATTGGTTACATACGGTAGGGCTTGGCAGGAATCAGTTGTTGCTAAGAAGCAGGTTGAATGGTCACTGTTGTAGAATCTTGGGATGATCAAAAAGCGCGTGATGTGCGTGTTTGGAACCCGTCCGGAACTTGTCAAGCTTGCCCCGGTAGTTCACGCAGTCGCAAAATCAGAGGTTCTCGAGCCCATCGTCGTCTTGACCGCCCAGCATCGTGAGATGGTGGACCATATGTTGACCTGGTTTGATATCAAGCCTGACTATGACCTTGATTTGATGAAGCATGGCCAAACGTTGTCCGAATTGACGGCGAGAGTCTTGACGTCGATGGACGAACTGCTTACTAAGGTCAGACCCGACCTGGTATTGGTTCAGGGCGACACTGTGACAGTTATGGCGACTTCGCTGGCCGCCTTCTACCACAAGGTCCCCGTCGGACACGTGGAGGCTGGGCTGCGTACCAACGACCGCTACAATCCCTTCCCAGAAGAGATGTCTCGTCGCCAGACCGGCAAGCTCGCTACGTTGCACTTCTCCCCGACAACGCTGGCTGTAGAAAACCTTCGTAAGGAAGGAATTGTCGACGACGTCTATCTGACGGGCAATACGGTCATCGATGCATTGATGGATACGGCTTCGCGTCTTGACGAGTCGGCGGTTGACAAGTCTCTATTTGGCGGCGCTGATTTCGACAAGTACAAAGTGCTCCTCGTCACCGCTCACAGGCGTGAAAATTGGGGCGATAACATGAGCTCGATCGCGCTTGCCCTGAAGCAGATCGCCGATCAGCACCCAGACACGCAAATCCTCTATCCGATTCACAAAAACCCCGTCGTTCGCGAATCGATAGAGCCTGTCTTTGCCGATCATCCCCGCTTGATTCGAGTCGAGCCGCTGGACTACGTGCCTTTCGTATACGCCATGCAGCGTTGTCATTTTGTCCTCACCGATTCTGGTGGTATTCAAGAAGAAGCACCGTCGCTCGGTAAGCCGGTGCTTGTCTTGCGCACTAATACTGAGCGCCCCGAAGCTGTTGCAGCCGGTGCCGCCAAGTTGATTGGAACCGAGCGAGAGGACATCGTAGCTGCAGCCAAAAATTTGCTGGAATCGCCTGCAGCCTATGACAAGATGGCTTTAGCTGTAAATCCTTTTGGCGATGGTAAGGCATCTCAGAAAATCGTTTCTGCCATCGAAGCTTTTTTTTGCCTTAAGAAATAGCTGGAGCGGCGTCAGACGCGTTTTTTAGAGGGCGTTTGGCGCTATCATCATCGCATCGAACATACTTGTCACTACCGGCAGGAGATAGCACCTTGACGAGCACTGCAACCCACGACGTCCAGCCGTATGGCGAATTTCTAGATGATGAGCATCAAGCAATTCGCGAATTAGTGCGCGATTTTGCCACTAAAGAGATCGCACCGATATCCGCTGAAGTAGACAGGAATGCAAGATTTCCGGAAGAGACTTTTAAGAAACTCGGACAGATGGATTTGTTGGGATTGCCGATCTCGCAAGAGTATGGCGGTGCTGGTGCCGACTACCGAAGCTATGCGATTGCTGTTGAAGAAATCGGACGCGCCTGTGGTTCGACCGGATTGAGCTACGCCGCTCACGTTTCATTGGGCACCAACCCAATCTATATGTTCGGAACTGAAGAACAGAAGAAACATTATTTGCCCAAGCTGACCAAGGGTGAATGGCTCGGTTGCTGGGCTTTGACTGAACCCGGTACTGGATCTGATGCGGCTGCGCAAAAGACAACTGCCAAGTTGGAAGGCAATCAGTGGGTATTGAACGGCACCAAGCAGTTCATCACCAACGCCACTCATGCAGACGTTTCAATCGTCATGGCGATGACGGATCAGAGCAAAGGTCGCAAAGGCATTTCGTGCTTCATCGTTGACAAAGGCACCAAAGGATTCTCAGTCAGCAAAGTCGAAAGAAAGATGGGCATGCGCGGATCCCCGACAGCCAGTCTCACTTTCGAAGACTGCCGCATCCCGAAAGAAAACATCATCGGTGAAGTTGGCGAAGGCTACAAGCAAGCTTTGATGACCTTGGAAGGCGGAAGAATTTCCATCGGCGCTCTCGCCCTCGGTATCGCTCAAGCCGCTATGGATGCTGCTCTGAACTACGCTAAGCAACGCGAAGCGTTCGGTCAACCAATTGGCAAATTCCAATTCATCCAGGGCTACTTAGCTGACATGTCCACTCAGATCAGCGCAGCGAGATTGTTGCTCTATCATGCTGCCTGGATGAAAGACCACCACAAACGTGTCACCCTGGAAGGTTCGCAAGCAAAATTATTCGCTTCTGAAATCGCTTCCAGAGTTTGCAATCTCTGCATTCAGATTCACGGCGGTTACGGCTACATCGAAGATTTCCCAGCCGAGCGTTTCTTGCGCGATGCTAAACTGTGCGAAATCGGCGAAGGTACATCAGAAATCCAACGCTTGCTTATCGCTCGCCAATTGGGACTCTAAGCCACCACTCCTGAATTGGTTAGATAGCTTCGACGACTAGTTCGTCGAGGTCACCGATGTGAACATTTTTCACTGGTTTTGGTTGTATCTATAGGGTACACCGGAAGTCTCGTTTGTATTGCCAGGATTGAATCTTGGGCGAGTCCAGACTTGGCATCGCCTGCGGTATCACTGAACGTGGTATCGCAGCTGGTCGAGCCTAGCTAAGGTATTGTGGAATTTTGGTCCCCAAGATCTTGAAGTTAGCGAGAGATGCGAGAGATTCTGTGGCTTTTTCGTACCCTGTTGAACACGGTTCGTGCGAGGAATTGTGGCTGTTTCGTACCCAACTGATCATGGCTAGTGCAAGCAAGTTGTTCATTGTGTTGCTAGAGACTGGCTAAACAAGCGCATCTTCTTAAGAAGATGCGGAATTTTGACAAACGCGTTTGGAAATCTCCGAGAGGTGAAATTTTTCTGTGCGGTTTTTGAAATTTATGATTAGTTTGCCATCGATATTCCGCGTATCCTCTACAACTAGCTCTGACTGTCAATCTCTAGCGTTCGCGACTCCGTTGGTGCCAACGAAAAAAATCT
>JBBQFO010000192.1:0-8829 GCA_038322035.1 Candidatus Obscuribacterales bacterium | reverse complement strand
GGTCTGACTGATTTTTCAGTAAACCTGACTCAACTTATAAAATCCGAAATCGATTGGTTTGAGAAGCACTCTAATCTCAAGAGTTCGAAACGCGGTTTTGATGCCGCTAAAATCGCCTCAGAGTTGAATGATTTTCTGCTGCAGCGGTTGCGCGGAAAGCTGTTGGATTTGGGATTCGGGCGGGAAGTGATCGACGCGGTTATCGCTGCGCGTGATCCGTTCTGGAATCTGCCCAATGTTGTAACTCGCTGCCGCACGACTGAAAAATTGCTTTCAACTACAGAAGGAATGGACGTTGCTAGAGCCGCATTGCGAGTGCGCAAGATCCTCGGCGATCACCCAGCCGAAGCAGAGTTCAACAATGATTTGCTCGTTCTGGAGGCAGAGAAAGAACTGATCGGAACATACAATTCGTTCGACGAAAACTTCATGAAGCCTCGGATAAAAGAGCAAAAAACGTTCCATTCAGAAGACGACTACACATTGCTGACCAATGAGCTGAGCAAGTTCTCCCAGCCTGTGCACGCTTTCTTTGATGGTGTTATGGTGAACGACAAGGACGAGAAGATCAAAAATAATCGGCACGCTCTTCTGCGCAAACTAGATATTCATTACAAACTAGTGGCAGATTTCTCAAAGTTACAATCTCTGATTCCGTAGAAACATGATCCATAAATTTCTCTTTCAAATCGTCACGATTTTGGCTGTGACAGTATTGGCGACCAGCATTGGCATCCTGCCAACGCCGGCTGTTGGCACAGACTTGCCGGAAGGTACCTTAAAGACACCGGTACTTCTGCCGGAAGAATCGGTGAGCACTTATGTGCCGTCTCAGTCAGCTCCAGGTTTGGGGCTGGCCGTGAACATGATCTATCCGGAAAAACCACGATATCCCGATGGCGCTCCGGTGGCGGTGGTGGCGCCAGGTGGCAATGCAGCAGACGGACTGAACTTTACCATGCATGCAGCTCAAGTTGGTTTCGTCGAGGTGCGCATGGCATTTCCAGGTGGTGGTAAACCAAAATTTCAGTCTGGTGGAATCTATGATTACCGCGGCACCGAGTCGCAACTGGCTTTGAAAGATGTATTGCTTTTTGCCGCCGGCAAGATTGCCGACACACAAGGAAGATACATCAGCGACCTTGTCCCAGTCAAAGTCGCAAAGACAAATGTCGGTTTAGTCGGTTGGTCAAATGGTGGCAACATTGCTTTAATCACTTTGGGTAAATACTCCGACGAACTGAAATCCATCATCAACTGGATTGCCTTCTATGAAAGCCCGATTGGTCCATTGTTTTTTCCACCTAATTTAGGCGGCAATAAAGATCTTCTCTACAACAAGCACTACAGGCAAGGCAGTGGTGCCACTGGTGCCTGTATTGTAGATTGGCGAAAATTACAATGGGCTGGAGGCACCATGCGTGCCCCGGGCGAACACAAAAAATTGGCCGAACCAGAAATTCCCGGTGTGCTTTATTTCGATGAAAACAAAAATAGCATCTGGGACGAATCAGTCGAATACGCCCTGACCTACGTACTTGATGTCGGATTGGATAAACAAATCTATCCACCGGAAGTGCTACATGCACTGCAAAAGCAGCAGTTATTCGATCGCTGGGTTGAAGACATCCCCGAAGCCAAAGAACAATCAGACGAACACGGTCGAAAGCCGTCAAAGCCAGAACCCAAACCGCAGCCAGCTGCCAAAGCCAAAGGCAAGGGAGCGGCTCAACCGGAGGCTCAGGCAAAGAAAAAGGTCAAACATGTCCTCCAATGGCCTTCTACTTTAGCAACGCTCAGGGAGAGCGAGGCATACTTCCAAGAACGAGATGGTTCAATCTATTACGGCAAGATCGCCTCTGAATATCCGGATTTGATGATCATTGTTCTGGCTACATATATCGACCATTTGCAGCGACAGCCCGATCATCCTCATATCGCGATGCAATATAACGCCTGGATTGCCCATAAGATCAAGTGGGTGCGCATGAATCCCGAGAACGCATACCTGGCAGCAATTACGGGCATGAACATCGAAAACTTTACAAACAACAAACCAAACGGACACATCGACGCAGCCACGATCTCCAACTATCTTGAGGCGGAAGGCACGACTAAAGATTACGTGATGATGGATGCCGCCATCGCCGAACTTGCCGACCGCCGTCGTGCCAAAAACCTGAGCAGCCCACTGCCAGGGGTTTTGACTCCATATTTCAACAGCGCAAATCCACCGCCTCCACCTCTGCCGCCCAAAGGTGAACAATAATGAAAGCCTCACCAGTGCTGATTGTGTTACGATTGTGAATGAGTTCAAGTAGAGGCAAGGAATATGCTCGGCAGTCCAGTAGACATCGCCATCATCGGAGTCGTTGTTCTTTTGGTTTTCGGACCGAAGAAAGTTCCAGAGCTCGGAAAGGCATTGGGCCAGGGTATCGGCAATTTTAAGCGGGCGCTTTCTGATGTCACTGACGACGTAAAAGCCGGAATCCACGAGAGCGACGCCAAAAAAGATATCAGCGCTGCCCCAGTTACAGAGCCAACACCTCAGCCAGTAGCTCCAGCCCCGCAAGATGAGAAAGCAATTTCGTCATAGCGATCGCACAAAGTACTTTTAGTTTCGTACAATTCTAATATGTCGCGATTTGAGGTAATCTCAAAATTTCAGCCTGCCGGTGATCAGCCCAAGGCAATTGCCCAACTAAAGAAAGGCATTGAAGCGGAAAACCGCTATCAGACCTTACTTGGTGTCACTGGTTCAGGCAAAACAATGACCATGGCTCAACTGATTCAGGAGTGCCAAATGCCTGCGCTCGTCCTGGCGCACAACAAGACATTAGCAGCGCAGCTCTGCAATGAAATGAAGGATTACTTTCCCAATAATTCGGTCGAATACTTCATCAGTTATTACGATTACTATCAGCCGGAATCCTACATCCCGAGCAGCGATACGTTCATTGAAAAAGAAGCAAGCATCAATCAAGAAATTGAACGCTTGCGGCATTCGACGACCAGATCTATTTGGGAACGAGACGATGTTATCGTCGTTGCCTCAATCAGCTGCATTTACGGACTGGGTGTTCCTGAGCGTTATTTGTCTGCGGCAATTGAACTTCGTAAAGGGCAACTTTTTGACCGTCACGATTTTCTGCGAGCCCTGGTCCACATTCATTACGAGCGCAATGACATCGTCGTGGAACGCGGCAGATTTAGGGCGCGCGGCGACGTCGTCGAAGTCTATCCTGCTTATGAAGAGCGGGTCATTCGGGTCGAATTTTTCGGTGACGAAATTGAACGCATCGCAGTGGTCAACCCGGTCACAGGCGAAATAGAAGAGCTGCCAGAGATGGTTCGCATCTATCCGGCGAAGCACTATGTGGCAGATGAACTGGAATTGAAAACGGCAATTGTGCAAATCGAACTGGAATTGGAAGAAAGAATCTCAGAGTTGATCGGGCAAGGTAAGCTCGTTGAAGCGCAACGCCTGAAGCAGCGAACCCGATTCGATATTGAAATGTTGAACGAAGTTGGTTATTGCAACGGCGTCGAGAATTATTCCAGAGTGTTGGAAGGGCGCTTGCCTGGGCAACCTCCACAGACCCTGATCGACTATTTCGTGCGCAAGTTTGGTCGGGATGGTTTCATTACCTTTATAGATGAATCGCACGTCACCGTTCCTCAACTGCGCGGTATGTATGCAGGTGACCGTTCCAGGAAAAACACACTGGTCGATTTCGGCTTCAGACTGCCATGTGCCAGAGACAACAGACCGCTCACCCAGGAAGAGTTCTGGGCCAAAGTCGGCAAAGTTGTATTTGTTTCAGCCACTCCAGGCGATTGGGAAATGGAGATCAGTGACCAGATAGCTGAACAAATCATTCGCCCAACCGGTCTGATTGACCCGCTCGTTGAGATTCGTCCAATTAAAGGACAGATTGACGATCTTATTAAAGAGATAAAGGATCGCTCCGCAAAAAAAGAAAGAGTGCTCGTCACCACCTTGACCAAACGCATGGCAGAAGATTTGACTGAGTACTTGCAAGAAATTGGTATCCGCGTCAGATGGTTGCACAGCGACATCATTGCCCTGGAACGGGTCGAGCTGCTCAGGGACCTGCGCCTTGGTGCATTCGATGTGCTTGTCGGCGTCAATCTATTGAGGGAAGGATTAGACTTGCCCGAAGTCAGTCTTGTGGCGATCATGGAAGCAGATAAAGAAGGTTTCCTGAGAGCCGAACGGTCTCTGGTTCAAACAATCGGCAGAGCGGCCAGAAACGTCGATGGCAGGGTGATCTTGTATGCCGATCGCACTACCGATTCAATGGCTAAAGCGATGAGTGAGACAGAACGTCGACGCACGATACAGAGAGCATATAACGTAGAGAACAACATCACGCCAACAACGATCGTCAAAGAACAGACGAACACATTGCTCGAACAACTGCGTGGCAAGCCCGATTCGTTCTACAACACAGATGGTGATGATTTCCTCGATCGGGCGGAGACGTATGAGAGCGACGAAGAAAAATCGAATCGCAAAGCTAATGTGGCCAACGTCATACGTAAGTTGGAAAAGGAAATGAAGCAGGCTGCAAAATCACTCGATTTCGAGCGCGCCGCTGAAATTCGAGACCAATTGCGGATCCTGCAAGAGAAAGCAACTAAGAGTCGCCAATCGCAATAGCACCATATTTGGTGAACGCTTTAATCATGGTGTAATTACGAAGATCGAACTGCCAGTGCATTCATTGGTATATCAAATCAAGTGGAAACTGTTAAAACTTCCACAGGAATGATTTTGCAGATCCCTCGAAACAGCCATGGGCTGTCAAATTCGGCAGTTGCATTAGTAATAACCGCAGCTGTTAAACTAGCTTAACACGACGAGCACGACCTGCAAACCGCACTTATACTCTTTGAGCAGCCGTTGCCAAGCAAACGTTTGCAACAAGTGTTTCTGTCAGACCAAAGGGAGTTTTCAAGTACATACTTATATAGCCGTAACAACAAGTTCGGCAAAATCTGAAGGAAGTATGTAGAAAGCACCTGAGTCCGATTTACGCACATATGATACTGCCGCGGAGATTGCTCCTGAAAACTCTTCATCCAATTACAAAGGTCCGCCTCGTTCGGACAGCCAAGTAAGCAAATCTGATCGGATGAACTAAGAGAATTCTAATAAGCAGCGCAGTCGCTGACGCATGGCGTCAAAAAGTCAACCTAAAACGAGGAACCTATGGCTAAAGCAAAATCCGGAGACAATGAAGGCAGAGGAATGGGCGGAGTACTCGTCGAAGACGAGAACATCGCGAAGCGCAACGAACTAGAAGAGCTCGATCTGACTGACGAAACCGATGCATTTACAATCATCGACGACGAAGAAGATCACCTCGATGATGACGATGAACCAGTTGAATTGCCATCGAGCAGAGAAATCGCTACAGAAGATTCCGTTCGTTTATATCTTCGTGAAATCGGTCGCATTCAACTGCTTAAACCAGATGAAGAAATTGAGTTAGCTCGCAAAATTCTTCAAGGCGACATGATCGCTAAGAGAAAGCTAGTTCAAGCCAACCTTCGCTTGGTTGTCTCAATCGCTAAAAAATATATCGGCAGAGGTTTGTCGTTCCTTGATCTAATTCAGGAAGGTAATCTCGGTCTAATCCGCGCCTCTGAAAAGTTCGACCACGAACGTGGTTATAAGTTCTCAACTTATGCAACCTGGTGGATTCGCCAAGCAATCACGCGCGCTCTAGCAGACAAATCACGCACCATCCGCGTGCCTGTGCACATGGTTGAGACGATCAACAAGCTGAAGAAAGTAACTCGTCAACTGGCACAAGAACTAAACCGTAAGCCTACCGAGCAAGAACTCGCAAAGTCTATGGATGTCTCCTTGGTCAAGTTGCACGAAATCATCAAAGCAGCTAAAGAGCCAATCTCATTAGAAACACCAATTGGCAAAGAAGAAGATTCGCGCCTCGGTGACTTCATTGAAGATGCTGAAACAGACAGACCTGAAACGACAGTAACTCACGAGTTGCTCCGTCAAGATTTGGCTAAAATGCTGAACGAACTAACACCTCGTGAGCGTGATGTTCTTCGTCTACGTTTCGGCCTGGATGATGGACGTCAAAGAACTCTCGAAGAAGTCGGACAATTGTTCGCAGTCACACGCGAAAGAGTCAGACAGATCGAATTCAAGGCGCTGAGAAAACTGAGACAGCCAGGCAGATCTTCTCGCTTGAGAGAATATCTCTAAAGAACCGACCTTGACGGCCCGAGTTGTACTAACTCGGGCCGTTTCTTCTTTTATGGAGGTCTTGACGAGTGGGTTTTTCGGACGATTACGCCTCAACATTTTCTGGTGACGACACCGGTGACATCTTTGATGCACCGGATGTGGTGCGTCAATCGCCGACAACAACTGAACGCGTCGTCGACACACAGTCTGGATTTCTAGTCGTGATCAAGCGTGTTGACTCGCGCTTATCACTTTCCGTCAAGCGCCGCCTCGGCACTCCGCCTGTAAGCAGCATTCTTTTGACGCCGGATGAATCGCTAAAATTATCGAGAATCCTAGCTGGAGCAAAATCAGACTCGCAAAAGCCTAACCGCATCAATACGCCAATTTCTCCAGATGTTGACGGTTGGTTGGCCAGTATTGAAGACCTCGATCGCGAAGCAGATCTGGATGCTAACGATAGTGAACCGGGGCAATCTCGTGACCCGCATTCGCGATCGTATACGGCCAAACGTCCGCGCAGCACGCGCCGCCGCCAGGCCAGACCCTTTGCAATTTCAAAAAAACAAATTATCACCGCCGCGTCATGTCTTTTGCTCGTGCCTCTTCTCGCCTTCGCCGGCTACAAGGCGCTGACCACAAAGAGTGCGGCAGCAAAACCAGCGGCAGTAGTCGCTCCTGTTGTGGACGTGGAAGCGCTTGAAACCGAACGAGTGAACAAATTCTCTCGCGCTTTCGTCTCGGATATGTTGGATTTTAGCCCTTCCACTTACAAGCTCTCGCAAATTCACGCCATGGCCAGTATGTCTCCTGAACTGCTGGACAGTTACTGGCAGGAAACGCATTTTCCGCTTACGAGCGATCAACTGAAATCATCGCCACAAGGTATGACCTTGCTAATAACCAAAATCGATCAACAAAGAACGGCTGAACAAACTCGAGCAGTGGACATTTACGCTGAATTGGTCAGCCCCAATAACAAAATCAGTAACCCCGTTCATTTGCTGTTGAAAGTCGGCACCGGCAACGATGGTCAACTGCGCGTTCTTGAGCAAAAAGATTTAAGCACTAAAAAGTAGCGAGAACAAAGCGCTGCAATCAAAACACCGACCATGTCGACACCGACATCTTGCAGCTGTGCGCTCCTGTTTGGAACAAATGACTGATGCCATTCATCGCTGGCGGCGTAGAGCAAGCAAATGAAGAAGGCAAAAAAGTTTGCTGGGACGCTTGGTCGGCGAATAGAGATCGAGGCCCAACGAGTTAATAAGAACAAAATTCCGTATTCAAACATGTGGGCACATTTGCGGATCAGCACGTTCAAACTGCCCAACACCTGTTCGGTTATTTCGCTGGAATTGGGCTGGTCAGAAAAAGCATATATGACAGACATCCAAAACAGCACCAGCGCCCAACGAAATGCCGGCTTGCAGGAAAGATCGCGTAAAACTGGTTTCATGCCCGTTGTCATGCCTTTTCGCCCTTCCTCTTTAACGATTCGGCTGGCGGGCGACGCTTCTTCAAGCCCGAAACCTGTGGATGTCCCTTCAAATGGAAGCGCCAGGGGCGCTCCTCTGCCACTTTCAGCCCAATTCGGGTGGAGATCTCAATTTCAGATTTGCTCACTTTTGCCCCTCGAACAATCCACAGTTCCGATGATGGCTCGCACAAATCGACGCCATTTGCACTCTTGTCGATGCCCCAAAGTCGGCAAAGCTTGCCTGGTCCTTCCCCTCCGGCAATGCCGATCGCCCGAATGAGGACCGCCCCTGGCGTGTTTTCAGGCTCCGTGACGACATTCAGGCAGAAGTACATCCCGTATATAAAATAGACATATGCGTGTCCTGGTGGACCAAACATCACCCTGGTGCGCTCGGTCAAACCCCGAAAGGCGTGGCAGGCCGGATCATCTTCAGTATAAGCTTCGACTTCGACGATTGGCGCGGTCAGAACACCGCCGCTTGGTGTGCGCCGGCAAAGGATCGCGCCAAGAAGCTGTCTGGCGACCAAAACAGTCGAGCGCCTATAAAAATCTCGTTCAAATACAGCTAGAGTGTCCACCAGAGCTAAGTTTAGCAAAGGTTATATAGAAGTGCCCGCGATCGCATATCCTCGAAAAATGCCTGAAATCGTGGGAAGATCTGAAAAGGTTGAGAACAGGTCCGTCCGTCTGTTAGACTCAAAACTAAGAGCGAATGTTGGTTCAGTACTGAATTTAGCCGTGACCGATGATGAGAATTTTAAAGGACAGGGACTTCCTGAAAAGGAAGAATTTTTTGACGCCGTCAGACGCCATATCTGCCAAGCCCTCGGATTCGATTTTGTCTTCGTAGATATAGTTCGGGATCCTGAAATTATCAATTTGATTTCATTTTCTGCTGAAGATGACGACAAGGAAGCACGCGAGTTTGTCGACACACTGAGCGATGAAAACCAACAACTACTGACGGTGGCAAACACGCACGTCGCTCAAAAAGTAAAACAGACCCAAAGGCCATGGGTAGGAAAAGTCTTCATGGCGTCAGGTAAAGTCTCTCCTGAAGCGGATTTCGACGATGATCTAGATGGAGAAACCGCGCCGGAAA
>JBBQFO010000191.1:0-8917 GCA_038322035.1 Candidatus Obscuribacterales bacterium | reverse complement strand
CTGCTCACTTGCACGTTGGCATGCGCGTCATAAGAAGACGCTTGTTGGGAGAATGATTTATTGATCGCTTCTTTGAGCAGCGTCGTGTTCATTAGCGCATCACCATGAAGCTTTTCTCGATCTGTTCAAGGCACCAGCTTGGTCGTTCGTACGGCAATGCATGTGTGCCTTGTTTGTGAATTTCAAGAGCACCGCGCTTGCACAATTCTTTCAGTCGCAGTGCATGGTAAGCCGGGGCGATGGCGTCTTGTTCTCCGTGCAGGATCAGTATTTGATCGGCTAGAGACAGCCAATCCGAATTGAATGTTGATCGATGCAGTAATTCAAGATCGCTTTTTAGTAATTGAAAATTTTTGAGCTGTGCTGATTTTTCAGCTCCGTAAGCTTCAGGAAAACCGCAATTGCTGTAAAAGTCTTCCACTACCTGAACTGGCTCGCGATCTAGCTTCTGCAACATTCTGCGCACCGCGATCTGTGAGAGCCGTGACTGCTTTTCTGTTCCGTCATGAAAGTTTGCGAAACCGCAAATGATGACAAGCAAGTCCGCTTTCTCAAACTGTGCCTTTGACGCTAAATGCAAACCTAGCGAATGTACGACTAAGATTTTCCGACAGTCGTTTTCACTGAACGTCGGTTGCGTCGACGGTGTGGAAAAATATCCGCGCTCTGCCGATATGATATTGATGGCTGGAACAATTTGCCGTGCGGCGTCAGCCCAGCCACTCCATACCGTCGAGTCCAACGCCCAACCGTGTTGCAACAACACTTCCAGGTCAGCCATTCGCTTTCCACCTTTTCAGGCTGCTCAAAAGATGCTCGATCTGCTCATCAGTGTGCACGGTTGTCAGCGACACTCTGATCCGGGCTTCGCCTTCACGTACTGTCGGTGGGCGGATCGCCGGCGCCAGTATCGCGCACTCCTCGAGATAACGAGCCAGTGACAGTGCCTCGCCGTCGGTTCCGACAATTATAGGAATGATTTGAGTTTTTGAATTACCTGTGCTGAATCCCATTTTGTTCAAATGTCCACGCAACTTCTCGCTTTGTTCCAAAAGTCTCGAGCGTTCTGCATTCATCGTTGGAACTATGTCCAGGGCCGCATCGATCGCGCCCAATACCGGCGGTGGCAAAGCGGTTGAGTAAATTAGTCCTGAACAAAAATTGACTAGATAATGTTTCATTTCATTTGAACATGCGATGTAGGCACCGAAAGAACCAAACGCCTTGCTGAAGGTTCCCATGGCAATATCAACGCCGTTTGCGTCATGGCATAGACCCCGCCCTTCCGCCCCCATCACGCCGGTCGCGTGGGCTTCGTCTATGTATACTGCTGCATCATATTTGGTGCCAAGGCTGGAAAGCGCCTTAACATCGCTGACATCTCCATCCATACTAAATACTGATTCAGAAACTATCCATTTGGCACTATCGACGCTCTTTCGAAGAAGCGTCTCGAGATGCCCCAAATCGTTGTGCGAGTATCTCTGCCACTGCCCCTGGCTGAGCTGGATTCCCGTCGTGATGCTGTTGTGGTTCTCATGGTCTGACGCCAGCAATGTTCGTTTTCGCCCCAGTGCTGGCAGCACTGTCGCATTTGTCTGATAACCACTGGGAAGAAGCAGAGCAGTTTCGGTGCCTTTGAACTCAGCCACTTTCCGTTCGATTTTTTCGTAGACGTCGAGATTGCCTGAAACCAATCGCGACGATCCTAAGCCAACTCCATACTTCTCGGTGTATTCGACGGCGCGCTTTTTAAGCTCGGGATGCTTAGTCAACCCGAGATAATCATTCGATGCGAAATTGATCAGCTTGCGATCGCCGTCCAGCGATATTTCTGCACCGCCGGTAGTGGCAAGAGGTCTCAGTTCGCGGAATCGGTTTTGCTGCTTCCGTTCCTCGGTTGCCAATTGATATATTTGTGCGGTGCTCATGGTCAGCTATGTTACGCGAATTTACTGTGGTCGGATACCTGACCCGTCAGGCTTTTACCGAAATTTTTATTCAGTTGTCTTAACAGTGATATCTGCTTGTCCGCAGCCCCGAAATGCAGATCCATTTTGCTGTCTTGGCAGCTCTACGGCTACCTTGAGATAAATGTCAGAAAACCGGCGCTAGTGTTGGGTCTTGCCGATAAAGTATAAGATTTGCTCGATATGCACAATCTTGCCTCCGGCATAATAATTGTTAAGAGAAGTCAATAAGTGACAGCACATCCGCGCTAGCCGCCTACTGCGCCGCAAACTAAATTTTTACGCCTATTAACAACTATAACAACAACCGTAAATATCCATTGCTACTGCCTCCAGGCGTGCCAGAATACACTTCTAGTCATCTCACGGTCTTGGACCGGAAGCGATGAGCGCGCAGTTCAGCACCAATTTCGAGGTCAAGTCGCAGTTGCATTACGCAGGATGGAATCCACCGATGTTGTTGAGTGTATCTCTAGTTTTTGTCGCTTGTTACGTTGTGCACATGATTGGCATAACAGTCGGCTACCACCGATTGTTGGCTCACCGTGCCTACAAGTGCAACAAATTTGTTGAGTACGTGATCGTCATGGCTGGCTACTTGGGCTTCGAGAGTTCGCCGATGTGGTGGGCAACGCTGCATCGCGCTCACCACCGCTACACTGAGACTGAGCTTGACCCGCATGCACCACGATTCGGACTCTACAGGGCTTACATCGGTTGGTTCTTGCATAGTCACTACCCCGATCACATCCGACCTGAAATTCTCTCCAAAGACATGATCAATGATCCGCTCTACAAATTCTTGGATCAAGATGGAAATTGGGCCAGAGGTCATTTGCTCAACTCTTTCATCAATTTCGGTCTGCGCGGCGTCATGGCTCTCGTCTGGGGCTGGGAAATTGCAGCAGCCAGTCTAGCAGCAGCGTTGTTCGTGCAGCAGATGCCACTGTTGCTCAACGTCGTATGTCACTTGCCGAAAGCCGGCTACAAAAATTTCAACACTCGTGACGAAAGCGTCAACGTCGGTTGGGTTGCTTTTCTGACGCTCGGTGAAGGCTGGCATAACAACCACCATGCTTTCCCTGGTTCAGCTAGACATGGTCTTAAGCCAAGCGAAATCGATCCATCATGGCTGATTATCAGAGCGATGAAAGCGATTGGCTGGGTTACCTGGATGAACGAAGTCACTATCGATACACCGTTCAAGGGGCTGCAAGGACCTTTGCCACCACTGACTGACGAAGCAGCTGTGGAGCTGATCCCATTGCCTCATGTTCCCGTTCTTGTAGCAGCATCTATGGCCTCTGAACCGACTCCACGCACTGCCGAGCTGGTACCAGCACCGGTGCCTGCAGCAGCAAGACATGTGGTTCGAACACAACTTCAGGCTAACCGCCGATAACCTCTCGCGTGGATCTTCCAGACCTTGGGAGAGAATCTAGTTTGTCGTCTGTCCGTCTGCGCGTCGATCGCGGATCAGTCCAAGATAGTAGTTTCTAACGTCTACTGTCTTGGGATGAATAGTGCGACCTGATTCAATTAACTGACTTAAACCCAAATCGCAAGCAACTAGCATGGCCAGATCGAGATCCAGTTCCTGCTTCTTTTTCGACTTCTTCTCGCCTTTCTTTGATGCTTTTGAATCAGTCCCACGCAGTGCCTGCCAGATCGGATCGGTGTAATCGGTCGGACGGCTTGCCTCCAGGCAGTCCGCCAAAAATACAACTTTGGACAAGACTGTCATCTCGACTGCTCCCAAAGTGTGTTCGCGGATCGCATCGAGGACGAGCTCGTTAGTTATATTCAAATCGCGTTTGATTGTCTCCGCGCCCACAGGACCGTGCCACAGATGTCCGCTCACTCTGTCTAGCCTTGTCAGTTGAAGTCCAAATTGCATCGCCTGAATTACCAGATCACGATCTTTGGTTTCTTTGCATGCATCGTGCAACCATCCAGCAAGCTCTGCTAGAAAGACCTCGCATCCTGCTTCTTCAGCTAACTCGCGAGCAACTTTCGCCACTCCTAGTACGTGCGAAAATCGTTTCTCTGAAATGCGTGGACGTACCCATTCTTCCGCTTTCTCTAGGGTGAAATCAGTGGGAATGCCGTCATATATTTTGTCGGTCAACATTTTTTATCCGTTGATTTTACGCGGGCTCGCACTGCAGGTGGTGCTAGCGCGGATTGTTTATACGGGTATGGAACTTATCCGATGCCTATTTTACCGCTAATATTCGATTTCGTTTTGTGGCAACCGTCAGCCGTCGCTTCGTGTTGTCAAGTGTGTGATTTGTACAGGGAGAGCATTTCCAATCTTGAGTGGGAGCAAGCAGCTATTCTGGCATCGTGATTTTGCGCCAAGAGAATAGCGATAAAGTGCACGCTAAGACGCACTTCAATGATGTGCTCATACACCTCGATCAACTTTGTCAGGAAGACCCTTCTGTCATCGGGCACAACGTGCCAGCCCAATTGGTTTGCAACATGTCTTTTACTGACACTCCAACACCTGGACTGGAGCTGATTTCAGAGCAGTCGGGATTGAGAAGTGGGCTGAGTAACTTCTTCACTAAATTGGCTAAGCTAAAACCAGCCAGTGAAACGTCCCTCACGGGCGACGTCTTGCATGTCGTCAGAACGAGTCAATCAGCAAATGAGGGCGGATCCAAGTCCAAGAAATCGAAAACAAGCAAATCGAATCCGACCGACGATCGCAAGGCCAGTGATCCGAAGACTGCTGATTCAAAAACCGGCGATTAGCTTTAGTGGCTACCACCCTGGCTTTGCAGCTTTTCTAATACTTGATCGATTGTGAAACTTGCTGCTTTTTGTCGCGGCGGAAATTCAACAAATGTCTTAAGGAAATCTGCCACGATCTTTTGCGCAGGCACGAATAGAAATACGTGATCCATCACCCAATCCCAGTAAGTATTTGAAGTGATGTCTGCTCGCTCATAAGGGTCCGTGCGCAAATTGAATAACTTTGGAAAGCGAAGCGAAACTAATGGCTCTTGCCATAAGCGCAGAGTTCCCAGCACTCGCTGTTCCATAAAAATCACTTTCCAGTTGTCGTAGCGCATAGCCATCAACTCTCCGTCGTCGGAGAAATAGAAATACTCGATTCGCGGACTTTTCTGCTCTTCGCCTTTGAAATAAGGAAGCCAATTGTAGCCATCTAGATGAACTTTGAACGTTTTAGTTTCCGTTTTGTGACCATCAAGCAGCTTCTGCTTGATGTTAGGCTCGCCTGCTGCGGCGAGCAGTGTGGGTAACCAATCGAGGTGGCTAATCATCTCGTTGCATACACTTCCGGGCTTGAGCACGCCAGGCCAGCGCACCATACCAGGAACTCTGAAGGCCCCTTCCCAGTTAGTATCTTTCTCACTGCGAAATGGCGTCATGCCCGAGTCCGGCCAAGTGTTCATATGAGGTCCATTGTCGGTGCCGTACATCACGATGGTATTGTCCGCGATGCCTAAGTCATCCAGTTGTTTCATTATTTCGCCAACAATTTTGTCGTGCTCGATCATGACGTCGTGATATTCGGACTGCCAACGTCCTGCTTGACCAACTATTTCGGGCTTGGCATGCGTGCGAAAGTGCATGTGCGAAGTATTAAACCAAACGAAGAACGGAGTCTCTGCCTTAACCTGGCGCGCGATGAAGTCGCAGCTTTTGGCTAGAACCTCTTCATCGATGGTTAGCATTCGTTTCTTGGTAAGCGGTCCGGTGTCTTCGATACTGCCATCGGCTTTGCAATTTAGTACCCCGCGAGGTCCGTAATTCTTTTTGAAGTCTGGATAGTCTGAAGCCTTAGGGTAGTCAGGAAGTTCAGGTTCTTCCATTGCGTTCAGGTGATAGAGAAATCCAAAGAATTCGTCGAACCCATGCTGGGTCGGCAAGAATTCGTCTTTGTCGCCAAAATGGTTTTTGCCAAACTGACCGGTGGCATATCCCAATGGCTTTAGTAATTCTGCGATGCTTGGATCCTCAGCGCGTAAACCTAAATCAGCACCAGGCAAACCTACTTTGCTCAAACCCGTGCGAAACACGCTCTGTCCTGTAATGAAGGCAGACCTTCCTGCTGTACAGCTTTGCTCACCATAGCAGTCTGTGAAAAGCATTCCTTCTTCCGCAATACGATCGATGTTTGGTGTACGGTAGCCCATCATGCCTTTGGTAAAAATGCTCAGATTCGAAATGCCGATGTCGTCGCCCCAAATGATCAGGATGTTTGGCTTTTTGGCGTTCATAATTGTTCCTCGGATTTGAGAGAAGACTTCGAAGCGAATGGATTAGTTGTGACAAGCATATACGAATGACAACGTTTGATCGACTGCGACGTGTTTCGACATTGAGTCTTCTCCGCGTCCAAAGAATGTATACTGCTCAACGATCCAGAGCGTGCCAGAATTGATTGCCCGTCTCAATGATAGCGAGTTGCAAAATCCATTCCGATGAAGCCCATGCCAACCAGCGGCGAGAACGATGGCGCAGAGCCGTTGTTGAAGCCTACAAAAAAACAATTAGTAATGAGAGAAGTGCGAGAGGTTCTGGCAATTGTTCTCTACTTGGCTGCAAGTTTATCAATCCTCGAAACATACAAATCTCTGATACTGCTGCAACAGGGTGTCAATGAATTTGGTCACAACTATACCGTCGCCATCATTGAAGCACTGGCATTGGGAAAAATCGTCGCTCTGTCCCAAAACCTTCCATTTTTGAATGCTCTTCGAAGCCGTGCCCTAATCTGGGTGGTCTTATATCAGTCGATTGTAATGACAATTATTGTGGATTTGGGCGGTCAATTGGAGGACCATTTCTTTCCGCGCTCTGCCAGATTGATCGCAGAATCTGGAGATCCAGTGGTTCTAATGGTGACTCATCAGCTGGTCTCGATGTTGATCTTCATGGTGCTATTTACCGCTCGAGGCGCGGACCGAGCATTTGGGCATGGAACAATTAAAAAGCTAATGTTCGAACCGCCTCAGACTAACAGTGGCGACTGCTAAAACGTGCTGCGAATTCGATCTGGATTTTCGACGCTGCTCGGTTGGTCTCACCCGTCCGCGTAGTATTTGTTATCCATGAGGATATCATTGACAGCCGGTGGCACCATATACAATACCGTTCGCTTGAGTTTAAGCCTGCCGCGAATATAAGAAGCGGAAATGGCAATTCCTGGAAAATCAATAACGCTCAAGAGAGAGTCCTTTGATTCAAAGGTTTCTTTCCTGACTAATGTTTTCATTGAGACTTCGGAACTGCTTTCCTGTTTAGCCGACGATACCAATCGCGGTGCCACAAGAAAATGGCAATTCTTGAATAACGCTTCGGCGCAATGCCAATCTTTCAAATATTTGACATTGTCACCGCCGATGATCAGCGAAATCTTTGCCTCAGGATAAAGAGTTTTGAAAATTTCAACGGTGTCGATCGTGTACGACAAGCCGTCTCTATCCAATTCCACTCTGGATGCTTCAAATTTCGGATTGCCTGAGACTGCTGCAACCACCATGCTGTGCCGGGACTCTGCCTCAAGCAGACCCTGATCTTGTCGATGCGGCGGATTCGAACTGGTGACGAAGAAGACGCGCTCAAGATTGAACTGATCTTGCGCACACTGCGCAATTAGTAGATGACCCGAATGAATCGGATTGAATGTTCCGCAGAACAGACCGAGATTGCGCAAAGTGTCTCCCCAATCAAGTGTGCACCACTTGTCCTTGCGTGTAGATTCTGGGCAATCTCACACGCATCCTACATGCTAACTCATAAGTGATCGTGTCGAGCATATTTGCCCAGGACGCTAACTGAATTGAATGCTCTCCGTCCGTACCAATTAGAGTCAGTGTATCGCCTAGCGCACTTTCGGGCACAGCCGTAACATCAAACAACATTTGATCCATGCTAATTAATCCCACTTGTTTCACTTTTTTGCCGTGCAACAAAGCTTCGATTCGATTCGAAAGACCTCGATCGACGCCGTCGGCGTAGCCGATTGGAATGGATGCAATGCGTGTTTTTTCTTTGGCTTGCCAGGTCAGGCTGTAGCCGACTGCCTCACCAGGCTCGATCTCGCGAAGAGAGTTAATACGCCCTCGAATCGAAAGTGCGGGCTTGACGATATCGGATACGGTGCGCGCCTCTAATCCATATAAATTCAATCCCGCTCGCACCATATCGTGTTGCGTAAATGGATTGTGTCTTGCCGCATCTCCAGAAGCGATGTGTGCCACGACTTTGCCGCCGTCGGCGCGGAGCAATTTTGGAAACTGTTTTGACAAATTTTGTAAGACCGCGCCAAAACAATCGTCTTGTTTTTTCGTGAACTGAAGTTGATCCGCTTTGGCGAGGTGGCTAAAGACGCTTACCAATTCAAGGTTCGGCTCCGATTCGATTTGCCTGACCAGGCTCTCAACGTCGTCAGGAGATACACCCAATCGATGCATGCCGGTGTCGACTTTCAAATGCACTCGCACATTCCTATTTATTTGATTGGCAACAATTTGCGCTTCTTGCAAATGTGATCGACCTGTAATCGTCAAATCCAAATTGTTCTCGGTCGCTGTCTGGATGGACCGGGCCGGTATCGGACCCAGTAAGAGGATTGGGGTGACTTGGTCAACTGCACGCAGTTCGGTCCCTTCCTCGACGGTGGCCACGGCCAGCCATGTGGCCCCGGCGCGCAAAGCCGTCTGAGCGACTTCGATGGCGCCATGTCCGTAGCCATCGCTCTTCACAACTGCCATCAAGCCTGTCTGTGTTTCGTCAAGCCAGGATCTGATAGTTTTGACGTTGAACTCGATGTTGGCTAGATCAACTTCCACCCAAGCGTCTCTGCAAATGGATGAAACGGTTAATTGGCGGGACGCAAGCATTAGTAATTTCTCTAAACACTAGCGGCATCAAGAGCTTGTGAGTCCGCAAGATTATGCTAGCATTGC
>JBBQFO010000190.1:0-9038 GCA_038322035.1 Candidatus Obscuribacterales bacterium | reverse complement strand
CCCCTAGCGGTGCGTTCTTTGTTATATCGACGCCAGTTTTTGACTTGAGCGCATCGACTCGATCGCTTAAGTCAGTGCTGGAAGATGGCTTACCAAATGCCTGAGTTTCCAATCGAGCCAGGCGCTGGTCGACAGGCTCCGACGAGAAGCTCTTACCCAGCAGTCTCTGCTCCATCGCATCGACTTGTGGATATTTCGTTCCGCCTGACGGATTCTGCGCTGGTTGTGGTCTGGACTTGGTCGGCGGTGCCATCGGCACATCTTGTCCATCACCAGACGCAGTGTTGCTGCTCGTGGACGATGAAGAGGCAGGAGCATCAGGCACACTGTTCAGACCCGGCACAGCTTGAATCAACTTTGATAGACGCTCGCCATCAGCTCCGGTTTTAGACTCACCGAAAACCATTTTTTCAATACGCTCGAGACGCTGCGACAATGCATCTTTGGGATATGTGTGCTCGAAAAATTTCTTCTCTAGCTTCGGCACGCTTGGATCTGCGGAATCGGCGTCGGCTGCCATCACCGGCATCGAACCTTGCATCAGTGTCACGAAGACGGCAAGACGCATCGTCAATCCGACGGTACGAGCTAGTAACTTCTGATTTTTGCCCTTCATTTTTTGTCAGTCTCAATCCAGAGATGAGGTATCGCAGGGATCACTAATAAAGATTACTCATTTAAGAGCGTCGGATCATTGGTCAGAAGTCATGAATGCCATTTTTTCACGGCTGCAATGCCATCTTACCACGCGTCAAGTGCCGCAGAGCCCTGGTTTACACTAGGTTTTCCAGCTTTCAGAAGGTCCGAAAGCAAACGTCGTTTCAGCAACAATTTGGTACCCCAGCTACGTTAACAGACGAGCCATCGACTCCATTGTTTCCAATGTCAAGACCGCCGATCCAACCACGTTTCAGATTATGCTATGGCTGAAGACCGGCTCAAACGACTGCGATATTCGCAGCGGAGCGAGAGCCGCAGCAATGAGGTAAACATGGCAACGCAATCTGTCAGTGGCGGCAAAACCACAAGCTCGATTCTTCTAGACGGCTACAAACTTACTCTGGAAGATTTGGAGGCGATTGCGAAAAACCGAACCACGATATCGCTGTCGGATCAAGCTATCAAGCAGCTCAACAAAAGTCGCGCCGTGGTCGAACAGATGCTCGAGTCGCGACAGGTTGTCTACGGCATCACAACTGGCTTCGGGAAGTTTAAGGACGTTTACATCGCGCCGGAAGACAGCATCGCAATGCAAAGGAATTTTCTCTTCAGCCATGCGGCCGGAGTGGGACGACTGCTGGATCGAGAGATCGTCAGAGCCACTGTCGCGCTTCGCGCAAACGCACTGGCTAAAGGCTTCTCCGGCATACGAGTTGAGGTTGTCGAATTACTTGTGGCGCTTTTAAACAAAGGCGTTCATCCATGCATTCCAGAAAAGGGATCAGTGGGAGCCAGCGGTGATCTCGCCCCTCTGGCTCATCTGGCCCTCGTGCTGATTGGCGAAGGCGAAGCTGAAGTAAACGGAGTTATTCTCCCCGGTGCCGAGGCACTGACAAGCCGGAATCTGACCGCGGTGACGCTACTAGCGAAGGAAGGTTTAGCGCTCACGAACGGCACTCAAGTGATGGCCGCCATCGGCAGCCTGGTTGTTCTAGAAGCAGAAAGATTGGCAAAATTGTCCGATATCATCGGCGCGATGTCACTCGAAGCACAGTTGGGATCGCGCAAAGCATTCTCGGAGTTAATCCACAATACCCGTCCCCATCCAGGACAACTTGCTTCAGCAGCTAATCTTCGCAAGCTTCTGGAAGATTCGGCGTTGATGGAAAGTCACGCCAACTGTCCAATGGTGCAAGATGCTTACTCTTTGCGCTGCATGCCTCAAGTGCATGGTGCATCAAGAACCGCATTTGCGCACGCTCGCAGCGTGTTGGAAATTGAAATCAATTCCGCCACAGACAATCCGCTTGTCTTTGACGATTGCGTACTGTCCGGCGGAAACTTCCATGGACAGCCACTGGCGCTGATCATGGACTATGTTGCAATTGCTCTGGCAGAACTGGCAAATATTTCAGAACGACGGACTGAACGCCTGGTCAACCCAGCACTTTCGAACGGACTGCCGGCTTTCCTTACCCGGCGAGGTGGATTGAATTCAGGCTTCATGGTGGCCCAATACACAGCTGCAGCCTTAGTTTCGGAAAACAAATCCTTAGCGCATCCTGCCAGTGTAGATTCCATCCCCACGTCAGCTAACCAGGAAGACCATGTATCCATGGGAACAATCGGTGCAAGAAAAGCCAGAGAGATCATGAAGAACCTGCGTCTCGTGCTTGCCATTGAACTGCTGTGCGCCTGCCAGGGGCTTGATTTGAGAACAAGTGCTTACGTCACAACTGACGATAACGACATGCCGACTTTCTGTCACGACACTGCTGGAATGCATCCAGGCACCGGTGTGAAAGTCGCCTACGATTTCGTTCGCAAGCACATTTCGCACTTGGCTCAAGATCGTGATCTAAGTGTAGACATCAAATTCGCCGAACAACTAATCGCCTCGGGTGGGTTGCTCGAAGCTGTCGAAGAGGCAATAGGCAAACTAAACTAAAGCCACCACTACTGGTGACTACCTGACCCGCTGCCAGATCTCATAAACTTGCCCTAACTTCGTCTGAAAAACTTTTGGACGCTCTGTTCCGGGGAAGGAAAAAATTGCTTTCAAGACATCATGATCTAAATCGTAAATGCCCTGAAGTGACTTACCGGCAAATTCGCCTTCGTCTGGGACTAAATCCATTTCCAGGGGAGAAGCACCAGAGCGGATCTTTACAGTTCCTGTCTTACTCTTTGGAAATCCACCTACGTAGCCAGGGTAAGACAACTCAGCCCATTCCAGGTTGAATGTATCATCTTCTCTAAAGCTGTAGCGAAACTCCTGAAAGATGCTGTGAGGAAGCCATTTGCCATGCAACTGGCAACCTATCACTTTCCATTCTCCCACTAGTTCTTTCAGCATTTTGCATCCTTTCGACCAGCGATGGGCGATGTACTTTCGCAAGCTAGAACTCTAGCAGCTAAACACGCCGAATGTCTCATTGATCTTGCCATTCAATGCTCTTCAACATACTTCGAATCACTTCGTGGCAGGGTTTTGTGTCGCCCATAACTTCGCTGACAAACCTGATCGTTTGAATTGTCTCTTTCCCTGCAGGTATATAGGCGACACCAGATACGAAACTGATCAAGGGTCGTCGAGTGCCACCACCGCTGATCGGTTGACACGCACCGATTCTCTTTCCACAGTGTTCAACAACCACAATGCCACGACCATTAGCACTATATACGGTGCCGGTGACGTGGACTGCCCGGATATTGAGAGACTCGTCGAAATACGGAAGTATCTTAATCGAGTCCAGGTCTGACGCACTCAGCTTGGAAAGTTTTGTCAGCTCATTCAAGCGCCACAAAAGCTCTGCATCAAGATGCAATGGAGCGCTGACTTCGAAATGCTGCGTGCAATCCCACAAGTCCTTACCATCTTTCATAAACTCTCGGCTATTAGAATTCTCGACAGCACCAGCCGTCCAGTTGATGGGCACAGAGATGGAGCGGATCAAGCCAACGTTGAGCGTGCGTCTTACCAATTGCAGGTCAGCATCTGCGGCGAACGCCACAGATGCCAAAGCGACACACCCCAGACTGACGGCAATTGAAAAGGCGAAACGTCTTTTCAGTTGTATGGCAAATTTTTTCATTCCTCTTATATTACGCGCCTCGACAATCGTTGGCTTAATTTGAATCGTTTTGGAATTGTTGAAAGTTCGTTCGAGGTTTGTTGAATTTTCGTTGAAACAGGATTTGGGTCAGCATATTGCCTGCCCAAGTTTCGAGGAGAGTGCAATAATGGCAAAATGAACGTTCCTAATTTTCGACCACGATTGAAGCTAATTCACAGCGGATTGATACTTGTATCAGTGCCGTTGATATTTGGCTTCATAATTACGTGCGGACTCAATTCGGAATTGCAGCAAGCTTTTCAGCAGCGCAGAAATATCGAACGCAGCTCCATATCATCTGTCGCGCTGAGCAAACTCGTCGCAGATTGCGTCGAATTCAAAAGCAGTTTGATCGCCACAAATTCCAATCTTCAGATCTACAAGAGAGAAAACGACAGACTTAAAAACGATGTAAAAAGATTGCATGCAGACTTGAACAAATTAAATGAACTAAGCGCAAGCAATAAAAATTACACCGAGATGCTCTCTGGTTCTATGCCCGCGGCCAACAATGCGTTGCTCCAAGTCGACCGGATCGCAGCGACAATGAAAGATGGAAGCGCTAACCAAAGTAGCCCTCAATCCGACCTAATGCAGTTGGAAACAGTGATCGAGGAGTTGAAAAAATTCGCCCAAAACCATGCAGACGCGCTGCCAACAGATCCAGCTGCAGCTAAGATTCATGACCGCATGGTGCAGCAATTTCTAGCATGGCTTATAGCTGGGAACATTCTCGTCTGTCCTTTAATTGTTTTGTATTTTAGCCAAAATGTAGTGCGTCGCTTGTTGGTTTTAGTTGCCAATGCCGAGCGCCTGGCTCACGACAAAGAGCTTCTAGAGCCCGTTGGTGGAGACGACGAGATCGCTCATCTAGACAAGGTCTTCAGACTTATGGCCGAAACGATCATTAAGACACGAGCAGAACGAGAAGAAGCAGAGAGACTGAAAAAAGAGTTCGTCGCTATGATCGGGCACGATATGCGAACGCCATTGAGTTCGGTACAAGGTACTCTGACTTTGTTGGCAGATGGAATCTATGGCGACATCTCAGATACCGGCATAAAAAAAGCACGGGTGGCAGAAAAAAGCATTGAACGGATCGCGAATCTTGCCAACGAATTGCTCGATATAGAGAAGATTGAATCAAACAACTTGCAGATCGAATTAGAATCGATTGCGCTACAAGGTGCGATTCAACGATCAATAGCCAATCTGGAAGGCTTCGCCGTATATAAGAAAATCGAGATTGATTTTGCCGACACAAATTTAGAGGTGATGGCGGATGAGGCTCGCCTCACTCAGGTGCTTGTTAATTTGATTTCGAACGCAATTAAGTTCTCACCAGACGGCAGCACCGTCAGCGTCACAGCGGCTCAAATAGCGAGTGGAGAGGTTGAGGTGAGGGTGAGAGATCAGGGTCGCGGAATCTCAGCCGATCAGAAGGACGAAATATTTGCTCGCTATAAACAGCTCGATAAAACGGACGCGAAAAACGAACGCGGCATAGGACTGGGACTAGCAATTTGCAAAGCGATCGTTGAAAATCATGGCGGTCAGATTGGCGTGGACAGCAACGAAAACGGTGGCTGTTCATTTTGGATTAGAATAGCGCCTGCTAGGCAGCAAAAAATTCACATCGAAACACGAGAGAAGGTGAGTTGATGGCAAAAATTCTTGTGGTTGAAGATCACAAAGAATTGTCCGATTTGATCAAGGACTCTCTCACGGCAAACGAGTGCCTCGTGGACTGCGTCGCAACCGGACCCGAAGCTCTCAATCAGCTGCGCCTCTTTGAATACGACCTGCTGATTCTGGACTTAAACTTGCCTGGTTTAAGTGGCATTGATGTTTGCCGAACATTTCGTCAACATGGTGGAAGTACGCCTATACTGATGCTGACTGGAAATCGCACCATCGACGACAAAGAGATAGGATTCGAAGCTGGTGCGGACGATTATCTATGCAAGCCTTTCCACTTCAGAGAACTCGTCTTGCGCGTCAAAGCAATGATCCGACGAGGTCCTGGACAATCAGCCCAGAATAATACTCTTGTCGCAGGGAGCATCTGCCTCTATCTGAACGAACACAGAGTCACCAAGAACGATGCTGACGTATCATTACTTCCGAAAGAATACGCGCTTCTCGAATTCTTTCTCCGACATCCCGGTCAGGTATTCAGTGCTGAAGCCCTGATCCAGAGGGTATGGTCATCGAATTCGGATTCGTCGCCTGAAACCATTCGCTCATACATGACTCGACTGAGGAGCAAATTGGGATCGTCCGAAGACGATCCGATCATTGCCACCGTGCACGGTGTCGGCTATAAATTTGTCACTTCGCAGACAGGATCGGTGATATCTGACAATATATCGTGAAAATAGCGGGTCCCAGCATGGGCACAAGTATCAGCGGCATCACGAAGAGCATGATCACAGGCACCATCTTTACCGGAACCTTGGCCGCCTCTTCTTCTTTTTTTCGTTTCAGGCGATCTCTGATCGCAGAGGCCTGCTGCTTTAGAGGATATGAAATGTCAGAACCTTTTTGTTCCGCCGCCACCAGGGCGCTGGCGAGACTACTCAATTCATCCACACCGCAGCGATCTGCCATATTGCCAAAGGCGCTACCGGCGCTCTTTGCGAACACCTTAACTTCCTGAATCATTTGTTGAAGTTCTGTGCACAAAATCGGACATGTGTCTTCCGTTTCTTTGCTAATTTTCTCCATCGCATTTAGCAAACCAACACCAGCTTGAGCACAAACCAAAAGAAGATCGATTACCACTGGAAGCTCGCGCAAAATTTGACTCTGTCTTTTTTTAGAGCGCGAGGAAAGCAAAAAATTTGGCAGCAACCACGCCATCACACATGCGGGAGCAGCCAACAAAAGCGCAGCACCATTGCCGGGGGCACATGCAAGACAAAACAGCAGACAACTGCCTGTCACTAATATCCGGATACCAAAGTAAGTTGCGAGGTGCGCTTGACTGCGATAATTCGCCGTCAACAACAGCGATTGCGATCTGGCGTCCACAATTCCAGGCAAGACTCGCAGCGTAGCATCGCCGGTTAGTTGACAAAACATGAGAATGGTTGAACTGGCCGGCTCTATCCCCGCTAGTTCAATTTCTGCTTTTCGAGGGCGAACGCGAACGGCATAGCTTTCGACGTATTGAACAAAAAGCGGCTGCGCTGCTAAGAGCGCCGCCGCCAGGACTACTGCAAACAACAAAAAACTGAGACTGAAATACCACATCTTTTTTCCTCGGATTGGAAAGCTCTGGGTGCTTTCTGGATCGTAGGAAAAGGATGTTGAGGGGATGGTTCAGACTTGTTGAATTTTCGTTGAACAGAGCCTAATTCGTGGCTATGAGAAACTCAAAGCCTAGTAAAGCTCGACAAAGATTACGGTTTGCCTGCTTCCTCTTTTTTGACTTTGTATTTTTTCCAATAAACTGCAAGTCCGATGATTGCCAAAGGCATTGCTAATACGCATGTTATAACCAAGGGGTTATTGAATGGTTCCGGCATAATTGATCTCCTCTTTAACCAGCTTCAGAAACGAGAGAAACTTCTAATAACTCTACATCATAGAGCTGACCCACTCAACACTAAACGACATGCGGCAGTAAGCCTTGTTTCTAGCTCTGCGGCAGAAGACGGGCCAGTGCCAAATCTAAGAGGTTGCCATGAACGTATTATTCGTTTGTCTTGGAAACATCTGCCGCTCGCCTATGGCTGAAGGCATCCTCAAGCAAATCTATAAACAGCGGTCAATTCAAGGAAATGTGGAATCTGTTGGGTTGATGGATTGGAACGCAGACAAGGCTGCAGACTATCGCGCCGTCGCAATCGCTCGCGAAAATGGACTTGACATTACTTCGCATAGAGCTAGGCAGATTCGCAAGGAAGACTTTGAACGCTTCGACGTCATCCTCGCCATGGACGGGCACAACATCCGCCTGCTGGAAAAAATGGCGCCGCCTGAAAGCCAACATAAAGTCAAACTGCTGCGCGGTACTGGAGACATTAAAGATCCATATCAGGGTTCAGAAGAAGATTTTCGCGAGGCGTTCAAACTAATTAAGCAGTGCATTGAAACAATAGTTGAAAAGTAGCCGCACCAAATGTGATACCTCGCCAGAATTTGGGCATAGCTATCCGCGAATAATTTTGGCCATGCATTCGGCCAATTTTTCTGGTGTGCAACCGAGAATGTCCATGGCTACCTTTCGGCACTTTTTGGCAGTCTGTCGATTATATTCAGGGCGCGCATTGTAGCCAGAGCACCGAGTCCAATCTTCCGAATTCCCGATTGAGCCATGGCGCGAACCTGACGAATCAAGTCGTCTTCAGCCCGCCCCTCATAGAAATCTGTAATCAAAACAACTATCGATCTGGCTGGCTCTCTTGCGAGCTGGCTGGCTGTATTGCAGCGCCGATGTGATATCTGTGCCACCGCCTAGATTGATCGAAAGGAGAACGTCTACAGGCTGTCCTACTTGACCAGAGAGATCGACAACTTGAGTGTCGAACAAAATCAACGACGTCTTTATCGATGGCAGCTCTGCAAAGATAGAAGCCATAGTCGCGGAAAAAATTGCAGAATATAGCATCGACCCAGATTGGTCCACTGTGACAATCACATGCCATGGACGTTTTTATCGTTCTGCCGCGAAAAAATACAATCGATCGACAAGAAGTCTTTTACGCTCGGCGCTGTAGTTGTGCAGGTTGCGTCGAATTGTCGTTTTCAGATCTAAGTTGCGATAGACTTTGCGAGGCGAATGGCGATCGCGCCTGATCGCACCGGTAATAGCCTGCTCTATCTGCAGACGCAATTTGTCTTTGACTTGACTGACGACCTTATCAATAAGCTTGCGAGCCAATATCCGCGTGTCGGGATTGAGCAGATGCTTGTACGTCAACAGTGTCTTCACAATGTCGATATTGGGCTCGATTTTTTCCAAAAGCTTCGGCTCTTGAAGGATCTCATTCAATCCACGTCTATGAATCAACTCCTTCTCCAAGACTTCACGCGCTTGATTCGGGAAGAGTTCTGTAACCTGGTCGACCCAATCAGGCACGGTCAATTCGGAACGTCCCCTACCGCCGTGCCGCTCTTTCGTTTTTCTGCGCCCCATCGATCCAGCCCCACCGCCGCCGGCACTCTCGCCGTCATCGCCGAACAAGTAGCCCACCAGCGGAGCGACGGAAGAACAGTCATCATCACCACCGCATGTAATACCATGCTGCTCGGCTG